>WFYJ01000231.1 GCA_015490175.1 Saprospiraceae bacterium
AAAAATCGAAAAATCATTCAGTTACATAGAGCGCACTGAGTACGCACAGATTTTCACAGAGTTGCAAAAACTGCGTCAAGCTGCGTTTTCTGCGGCCGAAGGCTGCGGTTGCAATGGATGAGGAACCGAAAAATCGATTATTTGATAAAACGCTGATAATCAACAATAAAAACTTTAAACTCTAAACCCTAAACCAATACAACAGGATTTCCCAAACCACTTTGATTTGAGTATAGTCAATGGTCAATGGACGGTGGACGATAGCCGCTTCCGCCGCTTCCGCCGCTTCCGCAAAGATGGGGCAAAGCCATCGAACGGCCCGTGATATTTGTCCTCACTCGCTGTGGCGCCTCTGGCCAAGTTTTTGCATCAGCCCCATGAGTGCCGGGACAGCCCTGGACAAGCAGGCAACAGGCCGTGTTTGGCGAAAGCCAATTCTCCCCATTGTGCTGTCCCCCCCCATGCACCAACCCGACTGCCAGCGCTTCAAGGAAACCGGTTTGTTTATGCGCCCTGTGGCCAGATGCTTTGTGTGGTTCCTGTTTGCGGTTGCGAGCTGCATGGCCTCGCTCCTTCATGCCCAGAATCACCTTTCGGTAAATTATACCTCCGCGGCTACCGTGCCGGATCACCTGAACGTGTGCGGCGCGCCCGACACGGTACGCGTCACCATCTCGCTGGCCGGGCAGTCGCCCCTGGCGCGCACGCAGATCACGGCCACCTGCCATCTGTTCAGCGGCATCCAATTCGTCGGCATCGACGCGGCCGCCACCTCGACCGGCGTCGCCCTGCTCGAGGACGACGCTGCGGCACCCGTTTTTTCGATCCCCGACCTGAGTCCCGACGGCCTCACCCTCGTCCACATTGGCCTGATCGTTCGCGCCGATTGCGGCATCGTAGATACGCTTGCGCAAAACGGCATGCTCGAAGTGTTCGACCAGTGGCAGCTCGACTACCTGCTCGACGGGCAGCCCATCACCGAATTCGACGCCACGGCGGAATATCGCGATGCGCTGGCCGTGCCTTTTTTCACCCTGCAGCCGGGCACGCCGCCCCCGCCGGCCCGCCCCGGCGACTGCCTTTCCCGGCAGATCGTGGTGTCGAACAGTGCGCTCAACGGCAGCACCGACACGCTGTGGTACACGGCCACCGAAGGCACGGGCCTGAGCGTGTACCTGATCGAGGCCAACGGCATCCCCCTCGACTTCCAGAAGACGGTGGGCCCCTTCGGCGATACCGTGCTGACGGCCGTGCTGGCCGGCGCGGTGTTCGAGGCCAACAGCTTCGGCAATGGCGACACCACCTTCGACCCCGATGAAGCCCTCACCATCGTCGAGCATTACTGTGTGGTGGACTGCGCGGGCGGCACCGAAAGCACGCACAGCGTGGGCTGGGGCTGCGACGGCAGCATCTGCGCCGAGAGTGCCGTCATTGACTTCGTGCCGCTGGGCGAAGGCACGCCCAAAGCGGTGTTCAGCACGGGAGGCGCCCTGCCCGACGTCCATGCCGGCTACTGCACGCCCGGCCAGACCACCATCACGCTGACCAACGACGGCATCGAGTTCGACGCGGGCTTCGGCGCCATGTACGACCTGTGGGCCGGCATCGGGTTGGGCGGCACGTTCAGCACCGAAGACGGCCGTTTGCGCATCACCGACCTGCGCATCGCCGGCGTGGACGTGGTGCCGCCGGCTGAGCCACTGGTGGCACTGCACGGCCATCCGGCCTTCGCTGCCGACCCCGACGGCGACGGCGGCCTCGACGACCTCGACGGCGACGGCTGGTACGACGACCTGCCCGTCGGCGCCTCATTGGAAATCACGGCCTTCTACGAAGCGGACTGCAGCACCGCCGGCCAGACCGACCCCGACAACAGTTGCGCCAACGACTTCGGCACCTCCTTCAACGGCCGCGTGCGCTACACCGACGCCTGCGGCCAGACGACCACGCATCCTTTTTCCAACTTCTTCCGGCCGGCCAACAGCCGCATCAGCTTCTCCAACCAGACGCCGCCCGACGCCTTCATGGTCACCGACACCTTCGTGCTGCGCCACCACCAGAACCGCAGCCTCCGCTTCTTCGAGTGGACGTGCGGGGGCGCCGAGCACTGGACCTTCACCGCTCATTTGCCGAAAGGCGTGCAGCCCGTGATCGGGCAGGTGGCATGGACGCATACCGGCGGCGAGGTGGCCAACCTGACGAGCTGGGAGCTGACCGATACGGTGCTGACGCTCGTCTTCGACGCTTCGGCTATCAGCACGCTGCAGGGCGAGTTCGACCTGGTGCTGCCCCTGACGGCCGACTGCTCGGCACCCCTCGGCAAGGTAGCGGTGCCGCTGACCATTGACTTTGCCTGCCCCGACTGCGGCTGCGTGCATCGGTGGTATTGCGGCACGCTGCCCGGCCCCCAACTGCATGCGGCCAGCCCGCCCTGTCCGCCCGAGGTGCTGGCGTGCGACAGCGGCCTGCGCACCTGGGCCTTCAGCGCCGAGCGCACCACCTTCGGCTTTGCGGATGCCGACCTCACCACGCCCATCGCCCCCCAGCAGGCCAACAAAAAAGTAGCCATCAACTGCGACTCGGTGGCCCTTACCGTGCGCAGCGTGGTGGGCGACGCCCCCCTGTCCGATTCCATCGGCGTGGTGATCACTTATGCCAACCCCGACGGCACGGCCAGTACCGATGAGCTGTTCCTTTTTGGCGAAGGCCATGTGCGCATCGTCAATAGTGGCATCACCTTCACCTGCCCTGTAGATGCGAGCCGGCTCCAGCTCGCCACCGAGGGCAGCCGCAAAGAACTGCGCTTCGACCTGAGCAGTTGCCTGACCGGTCTGGGGCTGACGCTGCAGCCGGGCGACAGCATCGATTTCAGGGGCGTGTTCCAGCTCAACCCCGAGGGTCCCTACGACCTGCAGTTCCGGCAGGTGCCCGACTTTCGGGCATGGGCCTTTGCCCGCATCAATGGCCAGGACCGGGCCTGCGACAACTTTGGCGAGACCTTCCGCGTAGCCAGGACGCGCACGGTATTCAACTTTCCCAACAGCAGCGCCTTCCCCGAAGGCTGCGAAGCCACCACCCTCGACTACCGGCTGCTGACCATCAACAACGGCTTCAGCACCTGGTTCGGCAACGAATACCGCGAGGCCATGCAACTCGACAGCATGGTGATCGACTTCGATCCGGCGCTGCTGCTGGCCTTCGCCGACAAGCGCGTGGAGGTATCCATCCCCGGCCATCCCGTCCATGGCGACGACTACTTCGCCTTGCCCCCGCTCGACAGCTTTCCCGACGGCCACTACGTGGCGCGTTTCGACACGCTCGAACTGGTGCCCCTGCTCAATGTGGTGCAAAGTCACAACTTCCACCTGCGCCTGCGGCTGGTGCCCCTCTGCCAGACGGCCACGGCGGGCAGCCAGGGCGACGGCATCTTCGATTTTGCACCCAGGATTTACTACCGCGACCGCCTGTTCGCCCGACATATCGGCGACGGCAGTTGTGTAGCGGAAGTGAGCAGCACGGCCGGCACCCTGCTCGTGTACGACAAGCCGCCGGCGCTGGCACTCACGCCCCTGAGCCACACGCAGGCCACCCTCGCTACCGACACGGCCGAATGGACCGTACAGGTGTGCAATACCAGCACCGAAGCAAGCACAGGCTTCGTCTGGCTGGCCCTGGACGACCCCGCGCTCAACGCGACGCCCGTGCAGGTGTTCGACATCACCGACCCCGACACGGCCATCGCCGTGCCGCTCATCGACGACAGCCCGGGCCGCTACTGGCTCAGCGGGCCCCTCCAGCCCGCCAACATCCAGTCCGGCTATGCCGAGATCTGTCGGGTCTTTCGGGTACGTGCCGTGGTGGACGCGTGTGTGCCGTGGCAGGGCCGCCTCGTGGCAGGCTGGGGCTGTACCGACAGTCCTCCAACCGGCTGGTCGCCCCGGGCCGACAGTTTGTGTGCGCCGGCCGTGCTGCCTGTGTCCTTGCTTCCGCAAAACCCCTTCCTCGACGCCGACATGGTCGATCAGCCGGCTACCAACCCCGATATCTGCGACACCACCACCCTGACCATCCTGCTGCGCAACACCGACCGCGGCACGGCATTCGATCTGATCACCGACCTGTTCATTCCGCTCGAAGGGGCCACGCTGGTACCCGGCAGCGTGCAGCTTGCCTGGCCGTCGAGCGCGCCTTTCCAGCCGGCAGGGAGCGATCCGATCTTCGTGGGCAGTACGGTGCGCGGCCGGCACTATCGCTACGAAGGTTTCGACCTGCTGCATGCGGGCCTGGCGACGCACGGACTGCCCGGCTTCGATCCCGACAGTCCGTCCGACTCCAACGAGCTGAGGCTGCGCTTCTCCTTCGTCACCGACTGCACCTTCCGCTCGGGCTCGCTGGCATACTACCACTTCCAGGCGCACAACGGCTGCGGTGATCCTTCCAACTTCGAGGCGGGCGAGTCGTTCCCACTGCTCATCGCCGGCGCCGAGCCGCCGCTCGACCAGGTGTACGAGATCCAGACAGACCCCCCCGCCGTCCTGATCCCGCAAGACACCACCACACTGATACTCGCAGTGCGCAAGCTGACCACGGCCCCTGCCGACACTTCGGCCCGCATAACCATCATTTTGCCGGAAGGCGTGACCTACGTGCCGGGCAGCACCCAGCGCCTGGATGCCGCCATACCCATGCCGGAACCGGAGAGCAGCATGCAGGGGACCATCCAGACGCTCCGCTGGCCCCTGCCACCCGACATGGAAGAAGGCCAGGCCGTCCGCATCGCTTTTCGGGTGATGTCGCCCGCGTTCGACTGCGCGCTCACCGCCGCGGAGGCCGTGATTGCCGTCGTGCTGCACAACGAGCTGTTCTGCGCTTCCGAAGGCATCAGCTGCGAGGTGGAAACGATCGTCTCGACGGGGGGAGCGCAGATCGTGACGATGCCCGTAAGCAGCAACGTCCAGCTCGAGCTCAGCCACCTGCACAGCACCTGCGCCGACACGGCCGAGCGCGTCCGGGGCCAGGCAGCCTTCACCAGCAACGACCTCGCCCTTGCGGGCAAAACGTTCACGCTCGAGCTGCTGTACGACGCCAACGGCAATGGCCAGCCCGACAGCCTCGACCTGCTGATCGCGAGCTGGCAGGCCGGCCCTCTGGCCGGCAACAGCGACACCATCGCCTGGGAAGCACCGGTGCCGCCCGCTCAGGCCTGCGGCCTCCTGCTGGTGGCTCGCACCGACGACGCCGAGGTGTGCGGCCTGCCCTGGACGCCCGTGGCGCCGCCCCCGCTCGAGCTGGCGCCCACACAGGTGGTGTCCTGTGGCCCCGGCCCCGACACCATTGAAATAGCGAGCGATAGCTGTGCGGCCTTGCAGAGCTACGACATTGTCTGGCAGACGGTCGGCTCGCCCGCCGGCTTCACCTGGCTCGACAGCACGGGCACCACGGCGCGCTTCGTCCTCACCCACGACCAGGCCGAGGCCGACACCTTGCTCGTGCTGGCCAGCACGGCGCGACCGGGTTGCGCCCCTTCCGGGCCTGACACGCTGCGCGTGCTGCGTTCGCCGGCCCTGGTGCTCGACCTGCCGACCACCCTTTTCGTGCTGCCCGGCGACAGCCTGGCGCTGCCCCTCGCCCTGAGCGGCGGCCTGCCGCCCTACTCCATCGCCTGGACGCCCGACAGCACCCTGTCCGACCCCTCGGCCCTGCAGCCGCTGGCCTTCCCCGACACGGCCACCACCTACAGTGTCGCCGTCACCGATGCAGCGGGCTGTGCGAACGAGGCAGCCGTCCTCGTGCTGCTGCAAAACCCCGTCGCAGCAGCCATCGTCCCTGCCGACACGGCGGTCTGCGCCGGCATGCCCGTGACGCTTGCCGCTGCGGGTGGCGACCAGTTTGTCTGGTTCGAAGACGACGCCAACCCCATCACCGGCCTGCTGAGCGCCGACAGCGGCGCCGAAGTGCCGTTTTTGGCGCAAGCCGCCGGCAGCTATACCATCGGTCTCATCGCCACCGACAGCGCCTACCCCGGCTTTGCCGACACGGCTTTCGCCAAAATCGAGGTGCTTGCCCGCCCCGACTTCGCCATCGGTCTGCCCGACTCGGTCTGTGCGGGCTGGAACCACGACCTGACCCTCCTGACCGCTGCTGACACCGTGGGCTGGACCATCCACTGGCAGCCGGCGCCGCTGGCCGGACAGGGCACCGCCACGGCGCGCTACCTGCCCACCGACACGATGTTGGTCGTGGCCACGGTCACCACGGCGGCGGGCTGCACGGCCGCCGACACGGCCTGGCTCTACCCGCAAAGCTGCGACTGTTCGGTCGCGCCTGCCGACACCTTTTTTGCGCAAGCGCCCACATGCGGACAGCCCTGGCCGCTCTGCCTCGACATCGGCTCCGATGCCCTGCCGCGCTACGCCTTCACGCTCGACAGCCAGCCCTGGACCAATGCCCTCGATGCCTGTGCCTTCGAATTCCGCGGCGTCTATACCTGGGCCGCCCTCTTCGGGCAGGGCCAGGCCGGCACTTACCTCGTCGAAAGCTGGCCCGTGGGCACCGACACGTTCAGCTTCAGCTTCCAGAGCATCGCCGCCCTCGTCGACAGCATGAACCTGTTCGACCCCGACGGGCACTGGCAACCCGATCCCGCCGGCGGCCCCTTTATCATCGGCGGCGTGCAGGGGCAGCACTACGGCCCCATGACCGTCGAGGTGGTCAGCCTCAACCTCACCAACACGCTGGGCTTCAACGAGCAATACCTGCCCACGGCCTTCGCCATACCGCTCGACACGGGCGCTCATGTGGTGGTCGCCACGGACGCCGCCACGGGCTGTAGCGACACCCTCCGGGCATGGGTCTTCTGCACCACCACCGACACGCTCGTGCTCGAGTGGCCCGTCACTCGCGAAGATTCTTTCTGCCTTTCGGCAAATGGCGAACTGCCGGCGCCCCCCGACACGTTCCAGGTGGCCTGCAGCGGCACCGACCTGGCCACCCTCACGCCCCTGAGCGATACCTGCCTGTGGCTCAGCCCGCAAGCACAGGGCACCGATACCTTCTGCCTGGTGCAATGCGACGCGCTGGGCATCTGCGACACCACGGTCGTCGTGCTGCAAATCACCCCCGAGCCGGCCATCGTGCTGACCGACACCATCCTCATCGGGCAACAGGCCACCTGGTGCGCCGACACGGCGCTGCTCGATCTCGGCGGGTCGCCCGCCACCCTGACCAATGTCTGTCCTTCCCTTTCGGGAAATGAAGTGTCGTTCGTCACCGACGCGCTCTGCCTGACCTACACCGGCCTCCAGCTCGGCACCGACACGGCCTGCCTGGCTTTTTGCAACAGCATGGGCCTGTGCGACACGCTCTTCTTCACCGTCACGGTCGTGCCCGGCCAGACCATCTACGACACCATCCGCCTCGACTACGACACCGGCCTGTGGTGCTTCGACACGAGCGGTCTTGTCCCGCCCATCGCCTGGCAGGACCTGTGCGCGGCCAGTCATGGCCAAGACGTCGCCTTTGTGCTCGACCCCGCCACGGGCTGCCTGAGCTGGTCGGGCCTGCAACCCGGCACCGACACCACCTGCATCATGCTGAGCGACAGCAGCGGCAAAGCCCTGTTGACGCGCTTCATCGTCACGGTCGTGGACATCCGGCCCGCCACCGTATGCGATACCGTCTTTGTGGGCATGACGAAACACTTCTGCCTCGACACCACCGAACTGCCCGGCAACTTTTCCTGGTTCGACGACGCCTGCGCCACCCTCAACGACGAGCACGTGGACTTCTTCTTCCTGCCCGACAGCCTCTGCGTGGAATACACGGGGCTGGGCACGGGGCGCGACAGCGCATGCTTCGTGCTGTGCGACGATCAGGGCTTCTGCGACACGACCTACTTCTGCATCGCCGTCGAGCCGTACCCCGGGCCGCCGATCGCGCACGACGATCTGTTCTGCACGCCGGGCACGCCCATGGGCACGCCTGTGGTGCTCGACGTGTTGGCCAACGACACCATCTTCGGCGGCCTGCAACACATCGAGATCGTCGAGCAGCCCGCCTCGGGCGATGCCGTGGCCATACTGAACCTCGATCGCAGCATCACGCTCATCCCCTCACCGCCCTTCTGTGCGCGTGTGGAAAGTTTCACCTACCGCGTGTGCAACCCCAACACCTGCGACACGGCTACCGTGCAGGTGTGCATCGAATGCCTCGACGTGCAGCCCTTCACCGCCGTCTCGCCCAACAACGACGGCTACAACGACACCTTCTACATCGGCCGCATCGAAGACTTCCCCGACAACCACCTGCGCATCTACAACCGCTGGGGCAACCTCGTCTTCGAAACGCGCGGCTACAAAAACGACTGGCCCGGCATCTGGAACGAAGACAAGGCCCTGCCCGACGGCACCTACTTCTTCATCCTCGAATACGACGACCGGGGCGAAACGAAGGTGCTGCGCGGCTTCTTCGAGTTGTTCAGATAGCGTTGGCGTGTCGCTACAAAAGGGGGGCGCGCCTCAAGCAAGGGCGCAAGGGCTCGCCAGGTAGTTTTTTGATTGGAATAAAAGGTGGTGTCCTTGAATAGAGGATCGCACATCCCGAAAATGAAGCCGGTGCAAAAAGGTGTAGGGTTGAGGGTTTAGAGTTAAAGTTTTTCTTGTTGACTATCAGTTTTTTGTCAAATCCTCGGTTCCTCAAATCCTCATCCATGGCAACCGCAGCCTTCGGCCGCAGATTCACGCAGTTTGAGCGCAGTTTTTGACCTGTTGTTGAAGGTTGAGCGTGTAGGGTTGAGGGTTTACAACTTTGTGAAAATCAGTGCGTGCTCAGTGTTCTCTGTGTAACTGAATGATCTTTCAGCCGGAGAAGATGCAGCACTGACGCAGTTTGCGCAGTTGGACACTCCCTCACTCCATCTCTCTTCTCTCCATCTCAGAAAATCGTCCATTGACTATCGTCAAAGATTCCCGAACCGGCTTGCGTTGAGTATAAAAAACGGCCGTTTACGAGCCTCTGGAAGGCTCGCAAACGGCCGGGCATGGCGTGCCTTACATCCAGAACTGGTGTTCGAGCCAGTACCATGCGATGCCGGCGAAGTAGCCCAACAGGGCCAGCCAGCTCATCTTGCGCATGTACCAGATGAAATCAATCTTGAGGATACCCATGATGGCCACGCCGGCAGCCGAGCCGATGATGAGGGCACTGCCGCCCGTACCGGCGCAGTAGGCCAGCAGCTCCCAGAACGGGTGATCGACCGGATAGACATCCATGGGATACATGCCCATGGCGCCGGCCACAAGCGGCACGTTGTCCACCACGGCCGACAACAGGCCGATGAGCGTGTTGATGATGTAGATGTTGCCGTCGAAGGTCTTGTCGAGGGCGCGGGCGAGCTGACCGAGGTGGCCTGCTGTCTGCAGGCTGGCCACCGCCAGCAGGATGCCGAGGAAGAACAACACACTGGGCGTGTCCACGCGCCGGATGACGGCCGCCACCGAGAGGGTATTCTTGATCTCGGGGTGTTTGTCGCGGTGAATGAGCTCGGTGACCACCCACAGCACACCCAGGCTGAGCATCATGCCCATGAAAGGCGGCAGATGCGTGAAGTTCTTGAACACCGGCACGCTCAGCAGTCCGAACACGCCGAGGAAGAAAATGAGATATTGCTCTTTGCTGGTCACACGCGGGCCATGCGCATGCTCTTCGTCGAGTATCACCGGCCGCTTGATCTTTCCTTTCATGAACGTGGAAATGACGAGCAGGGGCACCAGGATAGCCAGCACGCTGGGCACGAACACCGACTTGACGATGTTCCATGCCGTCACCTGCCCGCCGATCCAGAGCATGATGGTGGTCACGTCGCCGATGGGCGACCAGGCGCCGCCGGCATTGGCTGCGATGACCACCACACCGCCGAAGAACCAGAGGTTTTCCTTGTTGCTCAGCAGCTTGCGCAAAAGGGCGGCCATGACGATCGAAGTGGTCAGGTTGTCCAGCGCGGCCGAAAAGAAGAAGGCAATGACGGAAATGATCCAGATGAGCTTGACGCGGTTGTCGGTCGAGATGCGGTCGGTCACCACCTTGAAGCCCTCGTGGGCGTCCACCAGCTCGACGATGGTCATGGCGCCCAGCAGGAAGAAGAGGATTTCGGCGATCTCGCTCACGTGCTCGGCCAGCGATTCGGTGATGTAGTGCATGGCATCGCCGTGCACGTCCACCCCTGTCATTTCGAACACCTGCTCACCGCCGATGACCAGCAGCGTCCAGGTAATCATTCCGGCCAGCAGGGCGGGTGCGGCCTTGTCGATCCGAAGGGGATGTTCCAGGGCAATCATCAGGTAGCCCAGCACAAAAACAGCAATCATCAACCAGTACATACTCAGGCTTTTAAAGTTGGTTTAAAAAAAAGGATCGTCCCGGATCGGATAACCAGGCAGAGGTGGAATGAGCGCCAAAAATAAAAAAGGACGCACTTTTTGTGCGCCCTGCACCTTTCCGATGGAAAAATGTTTTGCCGATTTTGCCGAAAGGCAACGCTTGTTTTTGCGCCCCGGCACGCAGCTCAATACCTGCGCCCCTTGAGCTTGAACAGCCGCGACATGTTGAATCCGAACTGAATGTCGCCAGCCAACCAGTCGCCGCGCGTCTCACCGATAAAGGCCTTTTCGATCATGCTCGAGGCATTGGTGAAGTGCAACTGGAACACGTGACCTCCCGTGTTGATGTCGAAGCCGATGCCGATGGGATCGAACCTGTCGGGGGCGAGCTGGCCGGGCAGCTTGTAGTAGTATTCGCCCGTAATGGCCACGTTCCTGGTGAGCTGCACGCGCGCAGCAAAGCCCATGGCGAACACATCGTTGTGCTCGTTGCGCGTGTCCACGAGGTTGTAGTGCACGAAGGTAGGCATGAGCTGCGTGCTGAACCGATCGCTCCACTTGCGCGCCAGCAGCAACTGATGGGTGTAGGCCAGGCGCGACTGCACGGGCATGGGCCGCTCCGGATCGACCGGACGCAGCATGTTGGCCGCCACCGTCGAAACCACGGTCAGCGTCACCGGAATGCGATCGTCCACGGTTTGGCCGGCCAGTTTGTACTTGACGTAGGCATCGAGATGCTTGCCGTAGGTGCTGCGCCCCACGCCCACGTTGAGGCGATTGGTGATGCCGTAGTCGAGGCCCATTCGCATGGACGCCTGGTCCAGGCCGAACAGCTCGTACAGGCCGCCGTTGATGCGTCCGAAGCGATGCTCGATCAGGAACTCGAGCTCACCCTCGTAGAGCGTCTCGACCGAATGGCCGTTGATGACGCGCAACCCGCGAAAGGTGCGGTGCACGATGCTGTTGTTTTGCGCGAAAGCGCCTGCCGTGACGAGCACCAGCAGGCCAATGATCCAGAGGTTTTTCATCATCCGTTTTTTCCAGAATAAACGCACTTCAAAGTGGTTGGTACAATCGGTGGAATCGGTGGAATTGGTCGAATCGGTGGAATCGGTGGAATCGGTGCAACTTCCACGCACCCTTTCGCTCGGTCGCGCCGTCGCTTCGTCACTCATTCTCTCCTCTCTCCTCAATATCCATCGCCAAAAATTCCCGAACAGGCAGACGCACGGCCGTCAGACGCACCGCCGTGCGTCGCTACTGTCAGACGCACCGCCGTCAGGCGCACTGCCGTGCGTCGCTACATTGCCGTCACCGGATGGTGCTGCAATCAGTTGTTCGGCGCGCCGGCATCGATCCACGCCTTGATCTTGTCAATGGTGCAGGGGGGCAACTGGCTGCCCGCCGGCGGCATGGGCGCATAGCCGTTCAGCCATGCGATCGAACCGTAAAGGCGCCCGTTCCGGGCCCAGGCCCGCACGTTGTCGTAACCTTCGAGATTGACGTTGCCCTGCTGACTGCCGCTGTTGTGACAGCCCAGACACTGGCTCTCCAGCACCGGCAGCACGTCGGCGGCATACGACACGTTGCTCGTATTGCAGACAGCAACTTCCGGAAACAGGTCTTCCCTGTTGTCGTAATAGCAACTCGCAATCATCATCGCGAAAGCCAACATCGTGAGGAATGCACCTTTTTTCGACTGCATGAAGTCTGGCAATTTTGTGGTTTGTACTTGCTTCAAGGGTTGCGGGTCAGACCTGAGGATCCGGGGCTCAACAGACGCACGCTTCCGACCCTGTCGGAAAGCGCGGCCTCAACCCTCCTCACGATCAATCATCGGGTGCGCCCGCCTCGATCCATTTGCGGATCCGGGTGATCTGGCATTCGGGCAGCTTGCTGCCGCTGGGCGGCATGGGCACGTAGCCCGCATCCCACCGGATCGATCCGAGCAGCGAGCCGTTGTCGGCCGCGGCTTTCACGTTGGCATAGCCTTCGAGGTTGACGTTGCCCGACTGCAGGCTGTTGTTGTGGCAGCCCAGGCAGCTCTGCTCGATGACGGGATAGACCGCCCCGCTGAACGTGAACACCGTGGTGTCGCAGCCCGGGTTGCAGATGATGTTCTCGGCGCCCTGCTCGATCCAGGTCCTGATGGTCAGGTACTCCTGCTCCGAGAGCGGCGACATGGGCGGGGGCGGCATGGCGTCGTCGCCGTCTTCACTGCCCCACACGGCCAGATACTTGATCAGCTTGCTTTTGTTGGGCTTGCCGGGTCTGACGATCTTCATTACGCCCTCGTAATCGACCAGGCGAAGACCCTCCTTGTGACTTTCCAGGTCGTGGCAACCGCTCATGGCACAGTTCGACACGATGATGGGCAGCACTTCATACTGGAAGATAACCTTGTCGGGCGGGCAATCGCCGCCCAGTGCAGTGGTATCGCCGCCATTACCGGAATTGTCAGGGTTGTCCCCCACAGGATTCACCGGATCGGTTTGACAGGCGGTCAATACCATGACGGCCATCAGAGCTGCAACAATGTTTCTCCAAATCGTTTTCATTTGGCGTTCATTTTCAGGTTTTACAATCATTCATCGTTTTTTGAGGCTGCATAAAAAAGGTGTCATGCAGAAACTTGAAGTTGAGGGTTGAGGGTTTAGAGTTTAGAGTTTAAAGTTTTTCTTGTTGAATATCAGTGTTTTGCCAAACACTCAATTCTTCGGTCCCTCGATTCCTCATTCATTGCAACCGCAGCCTTCGGCCACGGAGAGCCGCAGAAAACGCAGTTTGAGCGCAGTTTTTACTGTCGTTGAGGGTTGAGCGTGTAGGGTTGAGGGTTTTTCAACTCTGTGAAAATCAGTGTACTCTCAGTGCCTCTCTGTGTAACTGAAATGATTTTTCGACTTTTTTCAGCAGGCTCATTGTTCAAATCCTCGGTTCTTCGGTTCCTCATCCATTGAAACCGCAGCCTTCAGCCGCAGACGAACGCAGTCTGAGTGCAGTTTCACAACTCTTTGAAACTCAGTGCATACTCTGTGTATACTCTGTGTAACTGAATAATTTTTCGACCTTTTTCAGTGCGCTCTTTTTGCTTTCGCAAAACCCGACCCGCCGGTCGGGCGCTGCGCGCGCCTGTTCATTCGGATGCATTTCGGTAGAAGAACGGCCCTGCCGGATCGTCGCCGGGCAAAGTGCCGCCATCGGCACGCAGCTCGATGTAGGCGCGCAGGTCTTCCACCTGTTTTTTGCTCATGCGCTCCAGCGGGTAGTGCGGCATGTAGGGCCGGTGGCCCGGGATGGCATAAGTGCCGTAGGCGATGATCTGGTAGAGCGACAGGTGGCTGTCTTTGGGGATGTACTTCTTCATCCACTGGAAGGTGGTGCGCGCATCGTCGAGGATGAGATGCGATACGCCGCCCGGCCGATGGCAGTACTGACAGCTCAACTCGTAGATGTCTTTGCCGATGGCCGGATTGCCCTTGAAGCCATAGCCCTTTACCTTGTCGGGCGGAGCGTCGAAGAAGTGGGCAGGCGACTTTTGCAGGTACAGGCTCTTGAGCCACTTGCGCCCCTCTTCGAAGCGGGCAGGGTCCTGGCGGATCTCGTTGAGCCGGGCCAGGTCGGCCTTGCTCAGCCCCAGATCGCCCAGCTTCCACTGCAGCGTCCAGTAGTAGGCCAGCACGGCGTCGATCTCCCAGCGCTCCATGGGCCGCCCCTGCGAGCACTCGATGGCGCAGAGCTGAATGGCTTCGCGCAGCGACTTGTGGGCTTTTGAGACCTTTTCGTCGCCGTACTTGCGCACGTAGTCGTCGTTGTACCAGCGCTCGCGGTTGACGATACCGCGGAAGGTCGTACCCTGCAGAAAGGGAATGCCCTTCTTCTTGACGTAGGGCAGGCGCGCCTCGGGATCACTGACGCGCAGGTCGGGATCTTCGCGTTCGAGGTTGTGGCAGGTGGTGCACACGTAGTACTTGCTCACGTACTTGCTGCGCTTGCCGTCGGGGCCGATGGTACGGCCGTATTTCACGATCTCCTCGCCGCGCCTGACCATCTGCCGATCGAAGCGGAACCAGTGGCGGGGGTAGGGCTCGCCCATGGCCCAGAGCGCCTCGTACACGGGCGTCTCTTCGGTCCAGGCGTTGTTGGGCACCACCTGTGGCGCTTCAAATGCGGCCACGAGCAGCCATCCGATCAGCATGGCCACGGCTGTACCCGGAACAAGCAATCTGTTGTACGTCATGGATGGTGCATGTTTCGCCGGCCCTTACGTCGTGCAGTTGGGCAGAGGTTGCCTGTCGGCAAAAAAAAAACGCGAGGAGCCAGACGCACTGCCGCGTCGGACGCACTGCCGTGCGTCCCTACTTCGATCGTCCCGTCGCTCTATCACTCCATCTCTCCTGCATACCGGATTGCCTCGGGCATATCAATCGCCGGGCCCCGCATCCATGGTGCTGCCCTTCAGGTACCAGGCACCCTTGAGTGCCACCTCCAGGCCTTCATCGGGCACGTAATCGCTCCACTCGACGTAGCCATCCTGCCTGCGGCCCAATCTGATTTCCTTTTCGTAAATGTGGCCATCTGCCGCCCGCACGAGGACGAAGGTCTTCCTCCCTTGCTGCAACACGGCCTCTTCGGGCAAGGCCCACACCTCGGCTTCGTCGGCCAGGACGAGCGCCTGTACTACGGTGCCCGGTGCAATGCCGACGGGCTCTTTTTCGAAATGGGCATGTACGAGGGCCGTCCCCCTGCCGGGATCGACCTTGTGGCTGATGAGGTGCACTTCCGCTGCGAGGGTATCGGCCGTGCCCGGCCGGAAGGCCCACACGCGCTGTCCCTTGCGGATGCGGGGCAGGTCTTTGGCGAAGACCTGCAGTTCGAGATGCACGTGGCGGTCGTCCACAATTTCGTAGAGCAGATCTTCGGGCTGCACCAGCTTGCCGCGATTGATGGCTACCTCGGCCACGTAGCCACTCACGGGCGCATGGATGGCGAGGGCCGTCTGCAGCGCGCCCTCCTCGATTTTGCCGACAGGCAAGCCGATGAGTTGCAGCTCGGTGCGCAGTCCCTGTACGCGGGCCTGCGTCGCCTCGTATTCGGCTGCCGCCTGCTCGAAGGCGCGCTGCGAGGCCGCATCGACGGCAGCCAGTTGTTCCTTGCGCGCCCGCTCGCCCTCGAGGAACTGCAGGCGGGCACGCGTCTCGAGATATTCGCGCTGCAGGCGCACCAGTTCGGGATGGGTGAGCGTGCACAACAGCGCCCCCTTGCGCACGTAGTCGCCGGGCAGGTACCTGAGCGTCTGTACATAGCCGGCCACCGGGCTGTGTACCGAAGCCAGGCTCTGCGGCGGCACCTCCACGCTGGCCGTCACGCGCAGCGGCGCCGACAGCTTCATGCGCATGGGTCGGCCCCAAACGACATCGACTGCCGACGACTCTTCGGCCGAGTCGGAATGGGCACCGGAAGGCACGGAAGCCGTGGCCATGTCAGCGGGATCGCCACCGCCGCATGCCGTGAAAAGAACCGGGGCCATCAGCAAGCCCGACAAAACGAAACGATGGATTATTCGGATCATTTTTCTCGATGTTTTTTAATTGATTTTCATTCAAAAAGGCAGAATTGGCAGAATTGCGGAAACTGATCGAATCGGCCCAATCGGTCCCTCACTCACTCACTCCCTTCCTCACTCCCTCCCTCACTCCCTCACTCATTCCCTCACTCACTCCCTCACTCATTCCCTCCCTCCCTCACGCGCTCCAACACTCGCTCCCAGCCAGTACTGCCACTCGATCAGGGCGCGGTTCCATGCACCGACGAGCTCGATGTAATCGAGTTCCATTTTCATGGCT
>WFYJ01000232.1 GCA_015490175.1 Saprospiraceae bacterium
AAGTCGGAACAGGTTTCCGAAGACTCGGAACAAGTTTTGCGCGAGATTTTGGGTTTTTTCAGGGGCCTCAAACTTCGTTTTTTCAAATCAGCCAGGAAAATTGTCCATCGTCCGGACAAAAAACCGCAACTTTCAGACGCAGATGGACGCAGCTTGAGCGCAGTTTTTACCTGGCGTTCAGGGTTTAGAGTTTAAAGTGTTTATTATTGAATATCAATTTTTTGCAAAATCATCGGTTCTTCGGTTTCTCGATTCTTCATCTATTGAAGCCGCAGCTTTCAGACGCAGAAGACGCAGTCGTCCCGCAGTTTGCACAATCAGTCACTCCCTCTCTCTGCTCTCCTCACTCCTCACTCGCTCACTCCTTCACTCCGTCGCTCTGGTCACTTCCTCACTCCATCTCTCCCCTCTCCATCTCGGAAAATCCTCCATTGACTATCGCCAATAATTACCAAACCGAATTGCGTTGAGTATAATCGGTCAAACGCACATGTACTTCCTCACTTCTCTCTCCTCACACTCTCGCGTTCCGTCGCTCCCCCTGCCCCGATGGGTCTTTGAATGGCCTGCGCTGTACCCATTCCACTCTGGGCTCCAGATAATCGATCAGGGAGGGCAGCAAGGCGTTGGGCAAGGTACTGCGGTGCCGCAAGAAGCAGTTCATCTCCTCGGGTTCCGCTCCGACAGACGACTTGATTTCCAGCGCCGTACGTCCCAGAACCAAGCGCTCGCTGCCCAAGGTGATGGCCAGTTCGATCAGGTGGTACAGCATATTGAGGTAAATCTGAGCGCCGGGGTTGTATGCGGGATCGTAGCCGAGAAAGTGGGCGTCGAGCTCGCGGCCGTTGCGCACGGCCGTGTTGAACCCGACGAGTTGTTCGCCATCGAACCAGCCCGTGACGACAAAATGGTCGGCCAGGTGCTCCTTGACCCGCACGAAATAGTCGGGATGCAAGAGAAAAGCGTTGAAGTCGGCCTGCTCGGCGATGTTTTTGTACAACCGATACACTTCTTCCGAGAAGGTCTGCAGCTCGGCCAGCGACAGCTCACGCACCTTCAGCCGTGCCGCCTTTTTGCGCGCCCGCCGTGCCCGTACCCGATATTTGGAGGTCATGTCGGCCAGGTAATCGTCGAACGTCTGCCAGTGGGGCCGGATGGGTAGCACCATGTTGGGCTGAAAGGTGGCCTTCTGGTACTGACGCCGCACGAAGGAGGCTGCAATCTTGCGCTGCTGTACCGGAAAATCCTTGGCCAGCACCACGGCGGGCTTGCGCGCTTCCCTGCTGATGCTTTCCGAGAGCTGATCGAGGCAGGCAGCCACCAGCTCGACGGCCCGTGCAGGCAGCACCGCGTCGGTGAAATGGAACGCATGCTCGCCCGTCACCAGCAGATTGCCACAGACGATCCCGTCGAAAGCAATCTTGCGCGCCATGTACGACTTGAAAAGCTTGAGCAGGGCCTGGATCGTGCATACCGGCCTCGGCTCGGCGGTATTCAGACTCTTGTCGGTGCGGAAATGCATCAACTGCGTGTAGATCACGCCGACGGGATGCCCTTTTTGCCACACGACCACATACCTGAATTCCATGTTGTCAGGTGCCGCCGCCGCCAACGCACTCAGGTAGTCCGTTTTCAGAAAATGGTCGTCAGCCGGTTCGGCCTGCTGCCACCACGGCGCTGCTTCCTTCATCGATCGGAACACGGTGTACTGAAATGTCCGGCCCCCTGCGCGCAACACAGGTGCATCGGCCAACAATCCGGTCATCTGGAGGTCGGGGCGATGGGTAGTCATGGGCATCGAAGCGAATTTCAGTTCGTGTTCGGGGCTTGCCGGCCCTCAGCTTTCGCAAAAATGGGCCAAAATGTTTGAGCGAAACAGCCATATTGGTCGCCTGGTTGTCGCCAAAGGTGCAGGTACCTGTGCTTTTTCCCTGCCCAAACCGACAAATTGCCCATTTCAAAAGAAATTCGACGCGATGAAGCCTCCCAAAAAATTCAGGCTGCCCGCCGAAGGCTTCTACCTCGATGGCCCCAAAGAACGCCGCAACGAGCTGCTCTTTGCCTTTGAAGTGTTCTGGGAATTCATCAAAGGATTTCGCGCGCTCCACTTCGTCGGGCCCTGCATCACGGTATTCGGCTCGGCGCGATTCAAAGAGGGACATCCCTGGTACGAAAAAGCCCGCGAGCTGGGTCGTGCTATCGCAGCCACGGGATTTACCACCATGACGGGCGGCGGCCCCGGCCTGATGGAAGGCGCCAATCGGGGCGCATGGGAAGCCGGTGGCCAATCGGTAGGCTGCAACATCGTCCTGCCCCACGAACAGGAGCCCAACCCCTACCTCCACAAATGGGTCAATATCCGCTATTTCTTCGTCCGCAAAGTATTGCTGCACAAATACAGCTACGCCTTCATCGTGTTGCCGGGCGGCTGGGGCACCATGGACGAGCTGTTCGAAACGCTGACGCTTTCGCAAACGGGTATCGTGCCCGATTTCCCCGTGGTGCTCATGGGCAAGGAATACTACCAGCCGCTCTGGGATTTCCTGCAGGAAATGGTGCAACACGGTACCATCTCGCCCGAAGACCTGAACCTCATCAAATTCACCGATTCGGTCGAGGAGGCCATGGCCCATATCCAGTCATTCGTACAGCACAACTTCAAGGTCGTCCGCAAGCCTCGCCCCCTGTGGTGGTTTCTGGAAAAGGCGTAACCAATGGGAGGTTCCGCGGAATGAGCATGAAGCATGAGACCACCCTGCACGAATTGGATATCCAGCGAGCGCCTCGACAATGCGCGCAGCGCCATCTCAACACCACCACGCAGTGGTGTCTCAACATCACTGCGTCAGCGGCGCCTGTTCCGACTTGGTCGGAATCTCAACATCTGCCCAAAGGGCCGTCTCAACCCTCCAGAGCCACCGGATACTTCCAACCCGTAGGGTAAAGCCGCGCCAAACGGCTCAGCCGATCGCGCCACAGCGCCTTTTTCAGCTTTCGCAAAATGTCGGGATTCGGTGCCGGCGGTTCGGGCAGCTCGTAGTGCAGGGCCTGCGCGGCCGCTGCCACGTTGCGGTGGCGGATGTCATGCCATGCAGCAAACTCTTCCCGAATGCGCATGGCCGCTACGGCCTGAAGCAGGGCAGCCTGTTGGGTTCTGTCCAGCCGCCCGAATCGGCCCACGCTGTCGCCTCGCACGCGCCCCGACGCATCGTGTTGCCAGCCGGGCATGCGCACCTGCCGCTCCTCGGCTTCGAGCATCACGGGCACGAAGGGGATGCCGAAGGCCGCGCACAGTCCGTCGAGCATCAGTTCGGGCCTGGCCACCAGGTCCTCATAGCGCAGGGTAAGCTGCCAGGGCTCGTCGTGGGTGCGCAGGCCCAGGGCGGTGTTGACCAGCCAGGCCGCAGCCGCCCATGCGGGATGATGCCCGCGAGCCACCAGCGATGCCATCGCATCGAGCGGATGCCGCGTGATGTGGATGACCTGCCCTTTCGGGAAATACTGCCTGAACAGTGCAAAGCACAACACGTTGGAAGGCGTTTTTTCCACCCAGAGGGTCGCTCCTTTTTCCCGCATGGCTTTCGCAAAAAAGGCATGGGCGAAAGAGGGCAAATGATCGTGCGCCCGCACCAGTGCCCGGACCTCCCGTGGCGTGTGACCGAACTCCGGAAGGGCCAGCCGAGCCCCGTTGAAGCGAAACCAGCCTTCCGACTTGAGTCCGCCCACCAGACAGCGCCGCACCAGACAGGACCGAAAGCGCGGCCAGTCGGCATACAGCCTGCGGTGGATGAAAAGGTACGTCTCGGGCCCGGCAAACACCGCCGGATGCCGATGCAACATGCGCACCAGCAGCGAACTGCCCGTACTGGGCGAACCTCCGATCAGAATGGGCATGGGCGTTGGTTTTCATTCTTTTTCCAGTCGCTCGTTCTTCAAATCCTGAGCCTACTGAAAAAACCCCAAATCTCACGCAACACCACAAAGACGCAACGATTCGCAATGTGTTTTTCATTTTAAATCAACTTGTTATTTATGATGTTACGCGTCACGCGTCATCCCGACAAGTCGGGATTGTTACGGACTTTTTTCAGGGGGCTCAATCCTCGGTTCCTCAACCAAAAACCGCCGCTTTCAGACGCAGATGGACGCAGTCTGAGCGCAGTTTTTTCAACTATATGAAAATCAGCGCATGCTCAGTGCACAATCTGTGTAACCATATAACCACGGACTTTTTCAGCAGGCGCAAACTTTAAACTTTTTACCCTCCCCACAGCCACCAGCACGTCCACAGCAAGGCATTCCAGCCCAGCCACTCGGGCCAGTGAACGTAGTGCCCGGGCGGCACGCCAAGCCGCTGCCAGGCCCACGCCATGAGGAAAGCTTTGTTGAACAGATAGGCTATCACCGAAGCCATGGCGATGCCGGTCAGGCCCCAGAAGTGAATCCACCACAGGCTGAGCGCGACGTTGAGCGCCGTCTCGATCAGCGCACTGAGCACCAGCACGCGACCATGCCCCCACCCGATCAGCAGCACCTGTGGCAACAGCACGCGGCTGCCCACCAGCAGCAGATAGACGTTGAACACGCGGGCCGAAGGCACGAATGCCTCGCTATAGACCAGCTCGAACGCCCGGGGCGAAACCAGCATCAGCACCATGCTGAGTGGAAACAGCAGGCGCCCCAGCCGCGTAATGCGCTCCTTCATCGAGCGCAATGCCCCGACGCCCTGGCCCGCCACCAGCGGGATGGTGCCCGTAACCACGGCACCCACGAGCAGCAACGACAACGGCAACTCGCGCGCACCGTACCGAAAAATGGCAAACCAGTGCTCCTCCATCCGGCTGCTGACGATGAGGCCGTCGATGTAGTCCACGCTCTGACCGACCAGCACATGCGCCATCAGGGGCAAGGCCGCCCACCACCACCTGACCAGGCCGCCCCACCAGGGCTGCCACTTCGCCCGACCAAACACCAGCCAGCCCGACCAGCACATTTTGGCGAAAGCCAGAAGAGCGAGTGCCCGGAAAATGCCCTCGAGGCCGTAGCCCGCCCGGAGCGGTAGCGCCACGCAGAGCACCTGCAGGCCGAAGGCCGTCGCTGCAAACGCCAGCAGGGCGCGAAACCGCTCGTTCAGCAGGTACCATGCCTGCACGAGCCAGGCGGGCGTCTGCCACCACACGAACAGGGCCAGCCAGCCCGGCGCCGGCACCTGCTCGAACCGCGTGAGGCGCGCCACCAGCCCTTCGCCCCGAAGCCACAGCAACAATGCCACGAGGCCCGAAAAGGCCAGCCACGTCAGCCAGACGGCTTGAAAGAAGGGCGTGCGCCGCGCCGCTGCCAGCTTCGGCACGAGCTGCAGCACCGCATTTTGCCCGCCAATGACCCAGTAGAAGGTGAACAGGTTGCCGAAAAACAGCCACCCCTCGTACAGGGCAATCTGCCTGGGCGGCAAGCCGCTCTTGGCCAGGACGATGCCGGCCAGCAAGGTGGCGCCAAACCGCAGCATGTTGAAATACTGCAGGCTGCGCACCCCGTCTATGGTGCGCAATTGCCGCCAGCCGGCACCGAGGTATGTCGCCACTTTGCTCATTGCTTCCGTTGCATGTGCCACCAGACCGCGGCCGCGGCAAATTTGAACACCCGATAGCGCTCGACCGGCCCTTGCGGCCGGAAAAAGCCCACTCGGAGCCGCCTCAGGGCACCCTTCCGGAAAATGCCGAGCGGATCGGCTTCGAGGGCCGGCCAGTACGCCTCGATCAGCAGGCGTGCCCAGCGGTTGGCGGGGGTGGCCTGCGCCTGCTTGTCGACACGCCATGTGATGGACTCGGGCAACACATCGGCCATGGCCTGCCGCAAAATCCACTTGGTCCAGCCGGCATGTACCTTCAAGGCGGCGGGCAAAGCCATGAGCCACTCGGCCAGGCGCGGCTCGTGTGCAAAGGGTGCATGCACGCGCAGGCCGAAGGCATCGGCATTGCGGTGCAGACTGCGCAGCAGAAACCTCACCTCGCCGCCGAAATACTCAGTGTGCAACACCTCGTTGAGGGTGCTGAAAGCCACCGGACGACCATCCGGCAGGGTACTGCCGCGCACGAATTCCGGATCGAACAACGCCCATTCTTCGTATTGCTTTCGCAAAATGAAGCCCGCCAGGGTACTGTGGGCGTTCCGGTACAACCAGTCCTTTGCCGCCCATTTGGCGAAAGCCGAAAAAAAGGCGCGCGCACCGCCGGCACGACCCAGTACGGCCTGCCACTCGGCCAGCCGGCCCCGCCATAGCGACCGCCAGCCATGGAGCCACAGGTGGACGGTATGCCCCGCCAGCAGCGAATCGGCGCCGGTGCCGTCGAGCACCACCGCGGCGCCCCGATACCCGGCCTGCTGCATCAGGGCATACTGGGCAAAGGCGCCGGGTGACATGACGGGGCCCTCGTGCAGCGCCAGCAGGCTTTCGATGGCATCGAGGAACTGCCGGTCGGAAGGGCGGACGGCGTGCAGCTCCAGACCCAGATGGCCGGCAGCCGTTTGCGCAAAGCGGAACTCGTCGAATGGCTGCCCGGGCCAGTGCGTGGCCAACGCCCCCTGCACGGCAGGACGCCCCAGCGCCGCCAGACTCGAGCTGTCGAGCCCGCCCGAGAGAAAGGCCAGGGCCGTGTCCGCCCCCGCCAGACCGCGACACACGGCCCGGCCAAGCCGTTGGCGCAACTCGACAGCCGCTTCGCGGGCACGTGCCCGTGGAAAAGGCGGCCCCTCACGGACTTCGGGCGGCACGTACCAGCGCCGCCGCTCGGGTGCTGTGGCATCAAGTGAAAAGGTGAGGCATTGCCCGCCACACAGGCCCCGAACGCCCTGCCAGAAGGTGCGGGCGCCGCGATCGCGCAGGCCCCACAGCAGGAAGTCGCGCCAGGCGTCGAGATCGTCGGGGGCGGCAGGCGGCAGGGCAGCCAGCCAGCTGGCCCGCGAAGCGAAGGCCCAGCCTTGTGGCAAACGCCGCCAGTACACGGCTTCGGCACCCAGCCAGTCGCATGCCGCCTCCAGCGTGCCCCCCTCGGGCCGAAACGCCAGGCAGGCCCAGTTTCCCGAAAGGGAGGAGAAAAATGGATCGGGCGCGAGGGCGTTTTTTGCGAAAGCGCAATGATCGGCGGCAGTGTCGCCCCTGCGCGGATAGCCCGACACGAGCACCTTGACCGGATGGTCGGCCCGCATCATCCGGCTTTCGCCAAAAAAGACCAAGCGCTGCCGCCCCTCGGCGTGAATCAACTGTGGCTGCTGCCCCGTACACCGGCAGGCCGCCTCTTCGACCGCTTCAGTGGCGCCGGCATCGAGCCAGAGCAGCAGCCAGGAAACACGCATAGACAGAAATTGACATTTGCGAAAGCGACAGGGCCAAAGATGGGCAAAAGAAATTTCTCTAATTTGGCCACCCGCAAAACCGGCTTTGAACGATGAAGAAACTGCCACTCCACACCAAGATCATCATCGGGCTGATACTGGGTATCATCTACGCCCTGTTCAACAGCTACATGGGATGGAACGAGTTCACGCGCGACTGGATCGCCCCCTTCGGCGACATCTTCTTGCGCCTGCTCAAGTTCATCGCCGTGCCGCTGGTGCTCTTCTCGATCATTTCGGGGGTTGCCTCCTTGCCCGACCCCAGCAAGCTGGGCCGGCTGGGCGCCAAGACCATCGCGGCCTACATCATCACCACCGTTTTGTCGGTGACCATCGGCCTGTTGCTGGTCAACACTTTGCGCCCGGGCGACTACATCGCCGAGGAACAGCGCATCAAGAACCGCATCAAGTACGAGCTGTGGGCCGAACAGAACGGCGAGGCCATCCTCGACGACAAGCACCTGCTGCACGACCCGCAATTTGCCGAGCTGGTAGCCGAGGCGCGCGCCGCCCTCGAAGCCGAGCAGTCGAACGAGGAGGTGCAACAGCGCGTGGCCGTGGCCCAACAGCAGAAGTCGCAATCGCCCCTGCAGTTCGTGGTGGACATGGTGCCCGACAACATCTTTTCCGCCCTGAGCGACGGCAAGAAGATGCTGCAGGTCATCTTCTTCGGCATTTTCTTCGGCATCATGCTGTTGTTGCTGCCCCGAGAGAAGACGGGCAGCCTCCAACAGGTCATCGAAGGGGCCAATGAAGTCTTTCTCAAGATGGTCGAAGTGGTGATGAATGCCGCACCCTTCTTCGTCTTTGCGCTCATGGCCGGCGTCATGGCCAGCCTGGCCGAAACGCCCGGCGAGGTGATCGAGATCTTCAAGGGTCTGCTCAGCTACTCGCTCGTGCTGGTACTGGGCCTGGGGCTGATGATCTTCGTGGTGTATCCGGGCATCATCCGAATTTTCGTACCCGAGATTTCCTATACCGGCTTCTTCAGAAAAATCAGTCCGGCGCAGTTTCTGGCCTTCAGCACCAGCTCCAGTGCCGCCACCCTGCCCGTGACCATGGAATGCGTGCACGACAACATCGGCGTCAAGTCGCACATCTCGAACTTCGTGCTGCCCATCGGCGCCACCATCAACATGGACGGCACGAGCATGTACCAGGCCATCGCCGTGGTCTTCCTCGCACAGATGCACATGGTCGACCTCACCATCGGGCAGCAGCTCACCATCGTGCTGACGGCCACGCTCGCATCCATCGGTGCGGCGGCGGTGCCCAGCGCCGGCCTCGTGATGATGATCATCGTGCTGCAATCGGTGGGGCTCAATCCCGCATGGATCGCCATCATCTTCCCCGTCGATCGCATCCTCGACATGTGTCGCACCGTAGTGAATGTGACCGGCGACGCCACCGTTTCGACACTCATCGCCCGCTCGGAAGGCGACCTGGATCTGGAGATTGCGAGGAGTTGAGGTATAGGGGTTTGTCGAGGAATGAGCCTGCTGAAAAAAGCAGGGTGCTTTCAGTTACACAGAGTATTCACTGAGCATACACTGATTTTCACAGAGTTGTTACAGCGCCGGCGAATGAAGTTGCGTGCAGAAGTATTTTGCATGGCGGCGGTCACGCGACAGGCAGTGACACAGTTGAGCGGGGCCTTGGCCCCACGTTGAGACCGCCGGTCGTGCGGCCAAGCGCACGACCGGCGCCGGTTGAGACAAGCCCCGCCCCGAGGGGCGGCGCTTGATGTTTGTTTTGTTTTTGCTTGAAAAGTCCGGGAACAGAATGTCATGCAACCCCAATCGCCGGAGGTATAAAACTGCGTGCAAACCGCATCTTCTGTGGCCGAAGGCTGCGGTTTATGCGGATTTCCGCACACAAAGAATTTTTTCAGTGGCCCGGGAAGCTCAGTTCAAGGGCACTTCTTCAAAAAAGGACAAATGACCATGCGCATCTTGCGTCTGCTGCTGGCAACATTCTGGATTGTATCGCCCCTTTTCCTGCTCTCGGGCTGCATCGAGCCCTACCAGCCCTACACCCGCGTAGCGCCGGGCATCTGGCGCGGCGTGCTCGAGCTCAATGTGCAGCGACAGGCCCCTGCCGTGCAAGACGGCAAGCTGCAGGAGCACCTCGCCTTCGAAGAAGTGACCAATGGCGAGTTGCCCTTCCTCTTCGAAGTGATCTACGACAACGACACCAGCTTCCACATCGAAATCATCAACGGCAAGGAGCGCATTCCCGTGTACGACATCAGCTTCGGCCGGTCCAAAGCGCGCGCCAAAGACAGCATCCGCATTGATTTTCCCGTTTACGACACGCACATCGAGGCACTGGTCGAAGCCGACGTGATGGAAGGCGAGTGGGTGGTCCACTACCGCCCCGACTACCGCGTGCACTTCGTGGCGCGCCACGGCCAGGACTGGCGGTTCACTACCCTGAAAAAGCCACCGGCGATGGACCTTTCGGGCCGATGGGCCTGCACCTTCGGCCTGAGCGAAAACGAGCCCTATCCTGCCATCGCCGAATTCGAACAGGACGGCAACCACCTGCTGGGCACCTTCCTGACCGAGACGGGCGACTATCGCTTTCTGGAAGGAACCGTACAGGCCGACAAGTTTTACCTCTCTGCTTTCGACGGCGCCCATGCCTTCCTCTTCGAAGGCAAAATCATGCCCGACAGCACCCTCATCGGCCTGTTCTATTCCGGCACCCACTACAAAACGACCTGGGAAGCACGCCGCGACCCCGATTTCCGGCTGGCCAGTCCCGACTCGCTGACCTGGCTCAAGCCCGGATTCGAAAAACTGGCTTTCCGCTTCCTCGACGCCGAGGGCCGGCAGGTTTCGCTCGACGACCCCCGTTTTGCCGGCAAGGCCAAACTCATCCAGATCATGGGCACGTGGTGCCCCAACTGCCACGACGAAACGGTGTTCCTGCAGGACTACTTCCGCAACCACCCCGATACCGGAGTGGTCGTCTTGTCCATTGCCTTCGAGCGATACCGCGACACGGCACGCGTGTTGCAGCAATTGCGCCGCTACCGCAAAAAGATGGGCCTCAACTGGCCGGTGCTCTGGGGCGGATACTACGACAAAGAAGAGGCGGCACAGGCCTTGCCCATGCTCAACAGGGTGTTGAGCTATCCAACGCTCATTTTCGTGGACAAAAACGACAGAGTGCGTTACATTCACACGGGATTTTCGGGGCCGGCCACCAGTGCTTTCCCCGAATTCATTACCACATTTGAAGAAAAACTGCGCACCATCACCGGGCGCACCGACCAACCATCCCCATCCAGATGAAAAACCTGGTCCTCGCATATCATTCCGCCCAGCAACCGCTGGCGAAACAACTGGACGCAGACCTCGCTCTGGTCGATTACGCCGTCGTGCATATCCATGAGCAGCAGGTGGGCACTCATGGCAGCCTGGGCGATGCCCTGATCCAGACGGAAGGGCCCATCCTGCTGCTGGTAAGCGACAACCTGCTCAAGGACATGGTCTGCATGGACAATCTTTTTGCGGCAGCAGACGCCCTGTACAAAGAGCATCGGCTGTTGGCAGTCGTCGTACCCGGCGTAGATGAGAAGGGAATCCCCGTACCCACGCAGTTCGAGAAAATCAGCCAGATCATTCAGTACATGAACTTCTGGCAGGATCGCTATCTCGAGCTGCGGCGAGAGAAAAGGCAGATTCCGCCCGGGGCACAGGCCCGCGCCGAAGCCATTCAGGCCGAATTGAATCGCGTCAAAAAGATTGCCGGAGAGATCGGCGAGCTCTTGCGGTTTCTCAAAGCCATCCCCACCCTTGACGAGCAGGGGTTGAAAGCCAACCATTACGAAGCCCTGTTCAAATGGCTGGACGACCCCACCGGCCACGTGGCCCTGCTGACCGCCAAACAGCGCCAGGAAGCGGCATCTAGGGCCAAGGACGAGGCCGACGAAGGCCCGGCGGCCCCGCCCCCTGCTGCCGAGCCGACGGACGGCCCGGTGGCCCAGGACAGTCCGTCTTCGACGGAAGAGCTGGTGCAACTCATCAAATCGTCGGAAGCGCAATTGATGGCCGAACTGCACGGCAGCATGCCTTCAGCAACGGAATCACCGCTGACTTCCCCTGCCGAGGAGCAGGGCACGGACGACCTTTCGGAAAAAGAAACCACCCCTCAGCCTCCCGCCC
>WFYJ01000233.1 GCA_015490175.1 Saprospiraceae bacterium
GTACCCGGAAAGCTCTGTTGCAGACCGTCGGCGCGGGCGCGCCAGCCCGCCACGAGGGCGGGCGACAGCCCCGGCCGGAAACGCACGCTGGCGCGATTGGTGCGTATGGGCGGCTCGCGGTCGAAGACGATCTCGGCGCGGGCGCGCAAGGGGCGCTTGGGCCAGTGCGGGTCGGGCCACAATCGAAGAGCCACGTGGCCGCGCGTCGAGTCGCGATGGCGCACCCCCGGCTGTCGGCTGCCGGGCAGGTAGATGTCGTGCAGCACGATCTGCAGGTGGTCTTCCTGCGGCCAGCGCGTGGTGTAGCATCCCTGCCGGATGCGGGCGCTGCACGGCGGCAAGGCCGGCGACACTTCCTGCACCCGCACGCGGCTGGTATCCATGCCGCGCACGAAGAAGTCGAGCTGGACGCGCTCGGCAGGGCCCTTGCCGTCGTTCTGAAACTGTATGCGCCAGTCGAAGTGCTGTTTGCGGAAGCGGCGATAGCTGCGCCGCGGGTTGCGCACCGACAGTCGGTTGGGGTCGTGGCCGGTCGCGATGCTCATCTCGAGGTCGTACACGCGCGGCTGACCAAAGTCGGGCGTCAGCACGGCGCGCACGTGAATGGTGGCATTGGTGTCGGCCAGCATCTGCGGGGTACCGCGCAGCACGACGAAGAGGTTGCGGCGCTCGCCGGGCTGCAACTCGGCAAACTGCCAGGCCACGGCATCGCGAAACGCCTGCCGGGCCTCGCCCAGCGCTTCGAGGGCTTCGAGCCGATTGGCTTTTTGCGAAAGCGGCATATCGAGCGCCGCCCAGGCCGCATCGCCATTTTGCGGAAGCATGACGGCACGCATGGCCAGCGCCGGCGGTATCTGCTGCTCGCCCCAGTGGGTGCGCGCCTCGACGAAATCGAAATGGCGGGCCTGGTACGCCTGCTCGTTGAAGAACAGGTGCAACTGCCCGCTCACGGCCTGCGGCTCGGTGCCGGCATACGACAGCACGAACAGAAGGTCTTCCTCGGGAACGGGCTCGCGCACGGCCATCAGCGCCAGGCCGGGCGCATCGGCGGTGAGCACGTCCTGCAATGGGAAAGCCGAAGCATACTGGCTCGGCCGCGGTTTGGTGATGCGCTTGTGTTTGGGCCGATCGCGCGGGGGGCGCCCGTTGTCGTAGGCGCCCGTGGCCCACAGGTGAATTTCGTAGGTACCCGTATCGGGCCAGGCGTACGTGGGCTCAGCCTCGAAGCTGAAGTTGCCGTCGCCCAGTTCCCAGAACAGCCGCCAGAACGGCGCCGGCGCCCCGGGGATGGGCTGCAGGGGCGGCAATTGCGGCTCGAGCCGGTACACGCCCGGCGACTTTTCCGTCAGATCGAAATCGACCGTTCGCTCGGGCTGCTGGGCATGGAGTAACGACCCGGCCAGCCACAGACAAATGCACAGGAGCAGACAGCGCTTCATGATCGGTGGTGTTTTGGTACGGAAGTCAGGAGCATCGCGTAACAGGGACAAAAGTACCACGACACTCCCGCCCGCATGGTAAAAAAGCTGGCAAAAAAGAGACCGCACGCCCGGTACGGGCATGCGGCATTCGGCTTCTGGGGTTCCGAGCCGACACGGGGTGTCCACAGGGTTTGCTTCAGAAGCTGATTTCGAGACATACCTTCCAGTCGCTGCCTTCCACACAGATCTTGACGTACACGACCCAGGTGGTGTCTTCGCCGTCTTTTTTTGCGAGAATGACCGTATCGGGCTCCAGGATGCCGGTACGCTTGCCATCGGGCGTGACCGCTTTGGCCCGGGCAAACAGATCGTTCAGGTCGGCCTGGGTGCGCGGGTTGGCTTCGGCATATTGGTCAGCCGACATGGCGCGGAACGACACCGAAGGACGAACCGGAAAATCGGCGAACAGGCCGTCGAGTGCTTTGTCGTCGGGCGAGGCGAGTACCCAGCCATTCGTACCTGCAGCATCTTGCTGATGGACGAGCACGAAGCGAACGTCGGCAGCGCGATTGCGCCCTTCCTGCAGGCTCAGCACCTCGAAGGCGCCGTCTTCATTCACGGCCAACAGAGCCGCATCGCCGTACTGGCTCATGTCGATGCTCAGTTCCTGGCTTTCCAGCTTCGATGGCGAAAAGAGATCCTTGGTGCAGCTTGCAAAAGTGACGAGGGCCAGCACACAGGTCAGTAAGGACGTTGCGTAGTTCATGGGACAATGATTTTGGTTGATGAATGAGGTTTTGTTTGTGCATCCGGGCAAAGCGTTCCTGCCCGACGAGACACTTGCTCATTGCCCCACCTCACCGGTTCTTATGCCTTCCGGCAAAATTTTTTTCGACTTTTTGGCACACGTGCCGACAACCCGCTGGCATCCAGCCAATAAAAAAGGCCTCCCCTTTCGGGGAAGCCGCTTGCGATAACGGGGGAGACCCGGTTCAATTCAGCAGCATGAATTCGTTGACCCAGATCTCGGTGGTGTAGCGCTTGTTGCCGTCCTTGTCTTCCCAGGTGCGATGGTGCAGCTTGCCCTGCACGGCCACTTGCTTGCCCTTCCTGAAAAAGGCTTCCATGTTTTCGGCCACCTTGCCCCAGCCTACGAGGGTGTGCCACTGCGTGTTGACGACCTTTTCGCCCTTGTCGTTGTGGTACACGTCTTTGGTAGCCAGCGATACGCGCGCGATTTTCTGGCCGCTGGGCAGTTGCTTGCAGATGACGTCCTGGCCGAGATTGCCGATGAGTTGCACTTTGTTCACCATGTTTTTCATGACTTCGAGATTTTTTGCCCGCAGAGGCGTTTGTGAATAAGAGGTTTCAGGTGCAGCGCGCTGGATTCCGGAATCGCTTTTGCTGCCTTGCATCACAAAGGTGAGGGCATGCGCACGGCCAAATCGCAACATACACGTGTACTTTCGTTTACAAGCGTTTGTAAACGTTTTCAAACGGATTTTCAATTCAAAATCAATTACTTGAGCGCGCTGAAAAAAGTCCGTGACGGCCCCGAGTTTCGGGGCAAGCAGTGACAACCCCGACTTTGGTCGGAGCCTGCTTCCGACAAGTCGGAACAAGCTCCGGCTCGCCGGGGGCAAGCTGTAACGCGTGATGCGTAACACCATAAATAACAAGCTGAATTAAAACAAAAAACACATTGCGAATCGTTGCGTTCCCGATACTCGGGACAGGCTTTTGCGTCCCCGACTGGCGTCGGAGCCTGTCCCGGCCACCGGGAACAAGCTTTCCGACAAGTCGGAACAGGTTTTGCGCGAGACTATGGGTTTTTTCAGGGCCCTCATTACTTGAAAACAACAGATTCGACTCGAAAAATTCGCACCCCATGAAATGTCTGATGACGTTTTTGCTTACCGGCATGCTCGCTACCGGCTGTATGGCCCAGTCGTGTGCCGACCTGCCCGCCTCCTTCCCCGATTACGGCACGGCGCAAGCTCTGGTGCTGCAGGCCGACTTCCCAATCGACGAGGAAGCAGACACCTCGCGCAGCTCGTGGATCGAGGGAGCGCGCTACCTGAGTTGCGACGGTCAGACCGGCTTCTTCCTGCTGCAAGCGGGCGGACGAACCTACCTCCACCAGGATGTGCCCCGGACGCTATGGGAAGGCTTCAGGCAGGCCGATTCGATGGGCAGTTATTACAACCGATACTTGAAGGGACGCTATCGGCTGCGCCTGGAATGAGGACAACGGGAGGAAGGGCATGGCGCCGCCGCAGGTTGGGGCAACTTGCGGAGGTAAGTGGCGTGCGCTTCCGGCAAAAAAACGTACCTTTGCCCTCCGATTTTCCTCACCTAAATTTTGAACCAATGGGTAAAGGAGACAGAAGGACGCGCCGGGGCAAGCTGTGGCGTGGCTCGTACGGCAAGACCCGCTCGAAGAAAACAAACCGCCCCGTCAAAAACGACAAGCAATCGAATGCCTGACTCGGGCAATTCCTTGCCTTCGGTGTTACCAGAATGACGCCTGCCGTGCACCCACGGGGCGTCATTTTTCGTTTGCCGAAAGGCCGGCACACGTAGAGACGTTGCATGCAACGTCTTTACACACGCACATGCAACGTCTCTCTTCAAAATCCCCACCCCACGCTCAGGCCGTAGTTGAGCTCGGTCTGGCCATGCAGGAAATCGGCATTGAGGGTAGGCGAAACGCTCAGGTGGGCAAAGTGGAAGTCGTATGCCGAACCCACCCGCAGACCGGCCGTGCGTTCCCGGGCCTCACCGGCTTCGGCCCACTTCAACTCGGGCGCCACGAGGAAGTGGAAATGCCCGAAGGGGTGCACGAAGAGCGGCAGGCCTGCCATCACTGCTTTTTCACTTTTGCCAAACAGCGCCTCGACGTACAAGCCGGCACCCAGCACCTTGCCGATGTGTTCCTCGAAGTCGATAGCGATGGTGGGCAAGGTTGCGGCCTCCTCGCCTTCGGCCGGCAGCAGACTGGTCAGGCTCGGCGTCAGCGCCAGGTGGTGCCGGAAGTGAGCTGCGCCTTCCTCATGAGGTGCAGATTCGGGAGCGTGCTCCTCGACGTGCTGCGCGGCAAGGGGTACCGCGAGCAGCAAGCCGGCGACAAACAAGACAACAAGGCGGTCCATGGTATGCAGTTGATTCGTCGATGTGGCGCAAAGCTATGGCCGCACCTCTCGTTCCACCGTGTCCGCGGTCACACAAATGCACATGTGCCCCCCCACCGCCCGGTAGAGACGTTGCATGTAGA
>WFYJ01000234.1 GCA_015490175.1 Saprospiraceae bacterium
GAAACCGCAGCCTTCGGCCGCAGAAAGCGCAGCTTGAACGCAGTTTGCGCGGTCGGTCACTCCCTCACTCCATCTCTCCTCTCTCCATCTCGGAAAAAATCGTCCATTGACTATCGTCAATAATTCCCAAACCGAATTGCGTTGAGTATAAAACTTGGCTGCACGCCATCGCTCTGTCACATCTTCGCTTCCTCATTCCATCCCAAAAGTACATCGTCGGGAAATCCCGAACCTTTGCAGAGCGAAGCCCGAACGTTGCGACTTTCTGCCGGCGGCTCATTGCCTGGGCAAGATGCGCGTGGCACGCCTGCCCCCGGCATACTGCAGCTCCAGCAAGTAGGTGCCTTTCGGCAAATGGGCTACATCGAGCGTGACAGGCAGACGGGGCGCCTCCATCAGCGGGCGACCGTTCATATCGAGAAGGCGCACCTGCCGGATGGCGCTGCCGCTGGAAGCAATGTGCAACACGTCGTGAAAGGGCACGGGATAGCACCGGATCGGTTCGGCGGGCGGCACGTGGGAAGTGGAGGTATAGACCAAGGTGTCGCGCCAGAACTCGAAATCGTCCCAGCAGGCTGAAAGCTCGGCATTGTGGGCGGCCATACTGTCGATGAGGATGGCCGAGGTATAGAGTTTCATCGGGTTGAAGCTGCGCACTCCGTCAGGAGCGGGATCATCGGGATGGTGCGTGTAGTTTGTCACGTCAAAAAGCGTGTGCACTTGCCCGAGGCTGTCAATGAGGCGCAAGCTGTAGCGGCCATGAGCGGCATCACCTTCCACAAAGTGCGTCTCCAGGGTCATCCATTGCCCCAGCGGCACCTCCTGCGTCGTGTCAATGTACGCCCATACGTCTTCCCAGCCGTCCGGACCGAGCGTCTGTCCATGCAGGCCGAAGAAGAGCTCCGAGCCGGCGGCGGCCTGCGGTTTCACTACGTTGAGCGAAATGCGAAAAGGCCAGTCTTGGCCGGGCAGATTGTTCCACACCTCCATGAGGGTGAACCACGTAATGGTGCCCTGGTATTCCCGCAGCCATCCGATATCGGGATGGAGCCACAGGCGCACGCGCCAGCCGAAGGCCGTCAGTTGCTCGTTCTGGTGCAGCGCTGCCTGGATGCGCCCCTTTGGGTGGGCGACATCGAGCACGTTGGCCTTGTAGAGTCGGAATTTGAGTACCGTATTGGCCGAATCGAGAGGATCGGGGGCCAGGCTGGCCCGCACGCGCGTGGTGTCGCCCTTTTCGTAATAGATGCGAAAGTTGCCCACACAGGGCTGATCGTCCAGGTCGGCCTCCCAGTCGTATCCGGTGGTGTAATCGGTGCCGTACAGATCGGCATACTTCGGGTTGGGATGGCCGTTGAGCTCGTATTGCCTCAATGTGGTAGCCGGCTCGAATCCCGAACGGAAGAGGCATGCCTGTGATTGGGCTGCCGCCGGCACAAGGAGCGTACTTGCCAGGAAAAGTGCCGTCATCAAAATTGCTGCATGAGGCATTCTTCAGATTTTTTGATTTGACAAAAGCGATAAGTGAGATGGGCCGGCCGCGGTGCAGGGGCAGGCGGGATTTGCATTCGTTCTGTTGTGCACGGGATGCCCCGACGAAGAGGCTGCCCCTGTGGTTCACTCATCGGGGGGCGGTGTCAGGCTGCGCAATACAAACTCAAGGGCGCGACGGCTCAACACCTCTGGTGCGACGGTGGAGTCCAATACGAGATGCTTGCGCCCCAGCGGCTCGAAGACTTCCTTCACCCGTCGGTACACGTTGAAGTCGGCTTCGCTGTAGGGTCGCTCTTTGGACACGCGCCGGGCCACCACCTCTTCCGGTGCGGTGAGCACCAGCCAGACCAGCGGCACTCCCAGGCTGCGGGCGATCTCTTCGAAGGGCTCCCTGAGCTTGCGCTTGTAAAAGGTGGCATCGACCACTACGGGCCGGCCAGCCTGCAAGTAGTTTCGGGTAGCCCAGACGAGGGCCCGATAGATGGTTTCCTTGGTAAAATCGTCGTACTGACCGCGCTTCTGCAGCCTGTCGCGCATGATGTCGCTGTTGAGGTGCTCGGCACCGAGGGTGTCGGCCAGTTGGCGCGCAAGGGTGGTCTTGCCCGTGCCGGGCAGCCCACCCACGAGTACGAGCCAGGGGCCGGAATAGCGTGTGTGCAGGGTGGATTGCATGCCAGTGCGCTTTGCTTGCTGATTTCAGTGAAGCAAGTCATCGAGGTTTTTCGGGAAGATGGATTCCCGGGTCTTTTTCCCTTTTCGCTTTTTCGAGGATCGTTCTTCCGGCAGGTGCGCCTGCCGCGCCGCTCGGGCAAACGCCTTGCCCAGCTCGCGCAGGGTTTCGCGCAGTTCGGGCCATGCCTCGAAAAAGCGGGCGGCTTTCCTCCTTCGCCTGTCCAGGCGCGCTTCGAGCACCTCGGCGAGGAGGGCATCGTCGAGCCCGTGCTTGACGAGGGTGGTCCACGTCTGCCAGGCGTCGTGCCATTGGCCCAGCCGGTCCTGATAGTCGAGCAGAGCGCGCCGCAGCTTGCCGGGCACCGGCACATCGGGTGCCGCCACGTGCAGGGCCTCCAGTTGGTAGATCAGGGTTTTCAGGTCGCGGCGGGCCTCATGCCACGCCTGTTCGTCCTGCTCGTGCAACTGATACCAGCCGTGCAGGCGCTGCAGGCGTTCGTCCCAGTGGTGGTCGAGGCGGTGGCTCAGCACTTCCGGATCGGCATGGATCCACCGGCTTTTGGCGGCAGCACAGGTCGCGCGCAGCGGGGCCAGGTGGAATTCCTCGGCCAGACCGGCCAGTTTTTGACGTGCGGCTTCCACCTCTTTGGCGGCACGCTTCGACCAGCGATCATCCAGGCCGTGCTTCTTTTCCAGCTTGCGCAACGTCTGTCGGATCAGTTGCCACTTGCGCACGCGCCCTGCCGCTTTGTACACGGGATGCAGGACGGCTTCGGCCTCATCGGCGGCAAACGCCTCTGCCGTGCCCGCCGTCAGGTCGAAAAAGGCGCGCAAACGCTTGACCGCCACGCGAAAGTCGTGTACGGTCTTTTTGCCTGCTTTCGCAAAAAGACGGGGCAGCAGGAGATGCACATCGCCTTCGAGTCGGTCGAGCCAGGCAATCAGATTGCGTACGTCCATAGGCTGCAGCTTGCGTGGTTTTTGAAAAATCAGGCATTGCCCTCGCGGGCTCCAAACGGCGGTGGCGACTATGCTCGCATCAAAGTGGTCCGGGAAATCCTGTTGCAGTGGTTCAGGGTTTAGAGTTCAGGGTTTAAAGTTTAAAGTTTTTCTTGTTGATTATCAGTTTTTTGTCAAATCCTCGGTTCTTCGGTTCCTCGATTGCTCAATCAAAAATGTCCATAGTCCATAGTCTATCGTCTATCGTCAAAAATTCCCGGACCGAATTGCATTGAGTATACACGATCAGAAGCCGCCTTTTGCTTCCGCAGAAATAACACAAATTCTTCCATTTGCGAAAGCAAAACATCATGCAGGAGCGATGATTTTGGCTACTCCCTTTTCACAAAGGGGCAAAAAAAAGCGCGCTGACCATTGATTGATCAGCGCGCCTGCACAGGATAACGCTCCTGCGCGCAGCCATTTTGCAAGTTTCGCATCAATAGCCCGAGTCGCGGCTGCCGCTGAAGCGGCCTTTGCCACTGACATTGGGCATGGCCATTTCGGTTTCGTCGGTAGCCACGGTAAACTCTACCCGGCGGTTCATGAAGCTGCTACCCGTGGCAGGCACCAAGGCGTTGTTTTCACCGCCATAGCGCAGGATGAGGCGCTCGCGCGGAATGCCGAACTGGTTGACCAGCACGTCTACTACTGCCTTGGCACGGCGGTACGACAGGATGTTGTTGTACACTTCCGAGCCCGTCTTGTCGGCATAGCCCGTCACCACGATGCGCAGGTCGGGGTTGGCACGCATGACCTGAGCCACGGCAGCCAGCGCCTCGTAGTCTTCCTCGCGCACCTTGTAGCTGTCTATGTCGAAGTGCACCATGGGCAGGAACCAGTTGGCCAGGGCACGGCTCTTGCGCCCCCTCGCATCGGTGAAGTTTTTCGACACTTCGTCGGCGACCAGTTGCTTCACCTCGTCGCGCGTTACGTAGTCGGGCACCTGAGCCACGCCGTTCTGATCGACGTTGTAGCCCGGGGGCGAGAAAGGTTCCTGGTCCATGTAGTCGGCGATGCCGTCGCCGTCGCTGTCGAGGGTGCGGCCCTTGGTATCGACGGGCACGTTGGGCGGCGTGTTGGGCTCTTCGTCCACGACGTCGAGCACGCCGTCGCCATCGCTGTCGGCCAGGTCAAACTTGGGGCGTTCCTTGAGCTCGCTGATGTCGTTGAGCACCACGTCGAGCGGGTTGACCCAGTAGAGGGGTTCGGCTTTCTTTTCCTTGTCGCCGATGTTGAAGTTCATGCGGATGCTGCCGTAAATGGGAATGTCGTAGTCTTCGGCATCGCGATAGCCGTCGAGCAGGTCGCCGCGTGCGCCGGCGCCCACGAAGATGGTGGACTTCAGGTCGGCGCCGATGTTGAAGCGGTCGGTGATGCGCACCGAAGCGCCGGCACCCGCCTCGATGTGATAGACGGGGCGATAGTCCACGGTAATGGCCCGGCCCGTCACGTTGCTCACCTTGAAGAAGTTGCTGCCCGCGCCGAAGTAGATGTAGAGGTTGGAGCGGCGGTTCGACACGCCGTTCCACTTCAGGTTGTTGACCGACATGAGCAATTGCAGCGTTCCGGACATGTAGTTGGTAGTGTGCGAGCCGTCGTTGTCGCTGCCCTGGTAGGTGCCGTACAGGCCGTCGAAGCGCAGCGAGAAGACGTAGTCGAGTGCACGACGCACGTGAAAACCACCACCAATAGAAGGCGTATATTGAATGTCGGTGAAGCCCAGCATCGGGCCGGCATGAATGCCTACTTCCCACATATCCGGAGGCGTAGCTACATAGCCGCCACCACTGGCAGGAGTCGTCGCTGCATCCTGCGCGATAAGGGACATGCTTCCCACTATCATCAACAGGCAAGCAACACTTGCGCGCAAAAAGTTGAGCGTGGTCATAGGGATAACGATTTTTGAGATTGGGAATATGATTTGTTGGTACAGTAAACGCTTTTTCAACGGCCCATCAAAGCGGATCGTTTTTTATTTGTCTGGCAAATATACGTCACCTGAAGGCTTAAGTTACGTACTCTCTCAGGCATTTTCTTTCAACATACACGCTTTTAACACAGCAAATATTAATCCATTTTTTAATCAAATCAACGCAAATTCCCCCTCTTTCATCAGTTTTTCGAGTGCTATCTGCAATGCGCGCGTGGCTACGCCCACCGGCGAGGCGTCGAGCCGGTGCACCTCGGCCAGGGCCTTGCGGATGGTCTGCGACACGTCGCCGAAGATGGCCTTGTCGGTAATGGGCACATCGGGCTGCATGAGGTAGGCGAAGACGCGTGCCATGCCGCAGTTGGCAATGAAGTCGGGGATGATGCCCACGCGCGTATCGGCCTGCATGGCCGTGGGGCCAAAGAACACCTCGTCGTCGGTGAAGGGCACGTTGGCACCACACGAAATCACCTCGAGCCCACCTTCGATGAGACGAGCGACCTGTTCCGGGGTCACGATTTTGGAGGCCGCAGCCGGGATGAAAATATCGGCGCCGCGCGCCCAGATGAGTTGGTTCATTTCCTCGAAGGGAATCAAGGCATCGCTCTTGAGCTTGTTGCCCTCTTTGTCGAGGAACAGGCGCGTCACTTCTTCGAGGGTGAACCCCTCGTCTTTCCACACGCCGCCCACGCGGTCGATAATGCCGCGGATACGCACGCCCTGCCTTGCGAGGTAGTAGCCGGCGGCGGAGGCCACGTTGCCCCAGCCCTGAATGATGGCTGTTTTGCCTTCGAGCGTGGCGCCATGGAACAGGTCGTAGTAGTGGCGCACCGACTCGGCCACGCCATAACCGGTAATGAGGTCGGCTACGGCATACTTTCGGCGCGTGCGCGGCACGAACATCGGGTCTTCCACCACCTTGGCACAGCCGTGCCGGAGCTGGCCCAGGATCTTGATCTTCTCGCCATCGTTGGGATGCAGGTGGCCGTTGACGATGCCCTCCTGTGGGTGCCACAGGCCCAGCTCTTCGGTGAGCGGAATGACGTCCTTGAGCTCATCCACATTGAGGTCGCCGCCCGTGCCGTAATAAAATTTCAGGATGGGCAGGGCAGCTTTGTACCAACGCCGCAGCACCTCCATGCGTCGGGGGTCGTTGGGATCGAAATCTATGCCCGACTTGGCGCCGCCGATGGGCGGCCCGGCCACCGAAAACTTGATCTCCATCACCTTGGCCAGGGAAATGACTTCCTCGCGGGTCAGCCCCTTGCGCATGCGGGTGCCGCCGCCGGCCGCGCCGTTGCGCAGCGAGTTGATCACGATCCAGCCGCGGGCTTCCGTCTCCGAGTCGTGCCATTCGAACACGATCTCGGGCGTCTTTTTGCGATAAGCGTCGAGTAATTCAAGCATGGTCTGTTATTTGGTTTGGAGCAAAAAAGTTCGTTTGTACCCGACCGCACCTCACTGCTCGAACGCTTCCAGCTTCAGTTGGGCTTCCTCCCACACTTCCATGGCTTCTTCGAGCCGGCGCTTGAGTGCACCGTAGTGCCTGAGCTGGTCTTCGTGGTCGGGCCGCTCGTAAAAGTCGGCTTCCGCCATGCGGGCCTCCAGCGCTGCGATTTCCGCCTCGAGCTTTTCGATTTTCTTTTCCACATTGCGCACGGCACGCATGAGCTTCTTTCGCTGCTCGTACCAGTCGGCGCCGCGCTCCGGGCGTTCGGCCCGTTCTTTTGCCTCCGACACGGACGGCGCGCCACTCCTCTGCTCCACGGCCCGCATATCGTCGAGCCGGCGCTTCTCGAGGAAGTAGTTCACATCGCCCAGATACTCGTGCAGGCGATGGTCGCGAAACTCGATGGTGCGCTCGGTCAGGCCGGCCAGGAAGTCGCGGTCGTGCGACACGACAATGAGGGCGCCATCGTACTGAAGCAGCGCCTCCTTCAGCACTTCCTTGGCGGGAATGTCGAGGTGGTTGGTGGGCTCGTCGAGCACCAACAGGTTGAAAGGCTTGAGCAACAGGCAGGCCAGGGCCAGACGGGCCCGTTCGCCTCCCGACAGTACCCGCACTTTTTTGTCCACCTCTTCGCCGCTGAACATGAACGAACCGAGGATGGTGCGCACGCGCGGCCGCAACTCGGGCGGCGCCTGCCGTTCCATCGTTTCGAGCACGGTCTCGTCGCCGTCGAGCACCTCGCTCTGGTTCTGGGCGTAGTAGCCTGTCCGGACGTTGTGCCCAAGCACCAGCTCGCCCTCGGTAGGCGCCAGCTCGCCCACGATGATGCGTGCCAGCGTGGTCTTGCCCTGGCCGTTCTGCCCTACGAAAGCGACGCGCTCACCGCGCTCGATGCGGAAGTGCACGCCGTCGAGCACCCGCTTGTCGCCGTAATATTTCTTGAGGTTTTTGGCTTCAGCCACCACCTGGCCTGCCCGCGGTGCCGGCGGGAAGCGCAGCTTCATCACGCGGTCGTCCGTCTCGTCGATCTCGATGCGCTCCATCTTGTCGAGCTGCTTTTGCATCGACTGGGCCATGCGCGTCTTGGTGGCCTTGGCCATGAAGCGGTTGATGGTGCGCTCGCGCTGGGCAATGAGGCGCTGCTGGTTCTCGTAAGCCGCCTGCAGCTTTTCGCGCCGCTCGGCACGCAGTTCCAGGTACTTGCTGTAGGGTGCCTTGTAGTCGTACACCTTGCCCAGCTCGATCTCGATGGTGCGGTTGGTGACGCGGTCGAGAAACTGCTTGTCGTGCGAGATGACGACCACGGCCCCCGGGTAGTTTTTCAGAAAGTCTTCGAGCCAGATGATGGCTTCGATATCGAGGTGGTTGGTGGGCTCGTCGAGCAACAGATACTCGGGTCGGCTCAGCAGGATGCGCGCCAGCTCCACGCGCATCTGCCACCCGCCCGAAAAAGTGCGCACGGGGCGTTGCAGCTCCTCTTGCCGGAAGCCCAGGCCGCAAAGCACCCGCACGGCCTCGCCTTCCATCTGTCCGTGGCCCAGCAGGCCGAGCCGCTCGGTGAGATGCGCCACGCGATCGAGCAAGGCATGATAGGCTTCCGACTCGTAGTCGGTGCGTTGGGCGATCTCCTCGTTGAGGCGATCGAGTTCGGCTTCCAGCTCCTGCACCTCGGCAAAGGCCTTGAGTGCCTCTTCCATCACGGTGGCGTTGGGGTCGAGCTGCAGATCCTGCGTCAGCAGGGCCACGCGCACGTCGTTGGGCCAGTGCACCTGCCCCTCGTCGGGCGTGCGCCGCCGTGCCAGCACGTGCAAGAGGGTGGACTTGCCGGCGCCGTTGCGCCCCACCAGGCCCACCTTGTCTTGCTTGTCGATGATGAAAGAGACATTGTCGAACAGCACCCGTTCGCCATAGCGGATGGATATGTTGGTTGCCGAAATCATAGGCTGCGTGCGTCGTTTGAGCCGCCAAAGTTACGCCATAAAGCCGTGCGGTGAAGGTTGCTGCACCTGAGCTTGCAACTCTGCCGGCCGCATTCCGGTTCAAGCTTGCAGCGCTCTTTTGTCCTGCTCGCTGCCGACGTGCCGGTATGGGAGAAATGCGTATAATTTTTTTCGGCCGGTGTTTTACAGAAAAACCGTTCGGTGTATATTTGCACCCGCTTCGAAAAGCGAGGCCATTTTTTGCCACCCTAGCTCAGCTGGTAGAGCGACGCACTCGTAATGCGTAGGTCGGGGGTTCGAGTCCCCTGGGTGGCTCTGTCCATTTCAGGTTCGGGGTGTAGCTCAGCCCGGTTAGAGCGCTACGTTCGGGACGTAGAGGCCGGAGGTTCGAATCCTCTCACCCCGACGAAATGCCCGCTGTCGCACCTCGCGGCAGCGGGCTTTGTTTTTCCCAAAAAACCCCAAAAACACCACGTAGAGGCCGGAGCGCTTGTCCCGATTCATCGGGATTCGAATCCTCTCACCCCGACGAAAAGCCCGGTGTCGCACCTCGCGGCAGCGGGCTTTCTTTTTTATCCCACATCAAAGTGGTTCGGAAAATTCGGCAGGGAGGGGACACTCACTCACTCACTCCTTCACTCCTTCACTCATTCACTCATTCACTCCTTCACTCACTCATTCACCCACAAATCCGGCGCCCAATCGCTTTGGCGAGCCAAAAATTCCCGTAAATTTCGCATCGCTTTCAAGGCAGGCGCATGGGGAAGACCAACCACACCGACAATTCCACTGCGTTTTCTGCGTTTGGCTGAGCGAATTGAACAAGCGTCCGCCCTGCGACCTTAATGATAGGCGCACGCGCAGGGCATCGCATCCAGGCCAAGTATTTCAAAAATTGGATACCTGCAGACAAGCTATCGTGAAAACAAAACAAAACTGTCACAAACCATGCTGTTCCTTTTTCAAACTGCCGAGTTCGAGTCTGAAATAAAATCGCAGGGGCTCATCGACGTCATCCTCGAGAGCGGCCCGCTCGGCATTGCCATCATTGCCGTGCTGTTCGTCCTGGCCTTCATCGCCCTGTCTATCTTCATCGAGCGCTACCTGACCATCAAGAAGGCAGCTCGCATCGATGAGAACTTCATGAACAACATCCGGGCGAACGTGGCTGCCGGCAACATCCAGGCCGCACGCGCCCTGTGTCAGAGCACCGACAGTCCCATGGCGCGCATGGTCGAAAAAGGACTCATGCGCATCGGCAAGCCTCTGGCCGACATCGACAAGGCCATCGAGAACGTAGGCGACCTCGAAGTGTTCAAGCTCGAAAAAGGGCTCTCTACCCTGGCCAGCATCGCCGGCGCCGCCCCGATGATCGGCTTCTTCGGCACCGTGACGGGTATGATCATGGCCTTCTACGAGATGGCCACCCAGCAAAACGTGACGCCCGACCTGTTGGCCGGCGGCATCTACCAGGCGCTGCTCACCACGGCCTTCGGTCTGTTCGTCGGCATCCTGTCGTTCATCGGCTACAACGTGCTGGTGGCCAATGTGGACAAAGTGATGTTCAAGATGGAGCGCACGGCCGTGGAGTTCATGGACATGCTTCAGGAACCCACCGCCTGAGTATTCAGCCTGCCCACAGGGCGGCTTTCGCCAAATGCCGCCCGCGCCAGGTATCTCGGCGGGCATCGTCGTTGTGCTGACGGCCCGCCTGCTCAACCGAACCAATGCCACCAACTATGGCTTTCAAAAAGCGAAACCAGGTGAGCGCAGAGTTTTCGATGTCGTCACTGACCGACATCATCTTCCTGCTGCTCATCTTTTTCATGCTCACCTCGACGCTGGTACGCATCGAGCCGTTCGACCTGCCCGAGGCCGAGTCGAAGACCGTGGCGGCCATGTCGGCGGTGGTCACCATCGACAAGCGGGGGCGCTTCACGCTCAACAGCAAGCCCATCCGCAAGAGTGCCCTGCAGCGCGCCCTGCGCACCGAATTGCGCAAGATGGACAACCCCCAGAATGCCACCGTCACCATCGTGGCCGAAAAAGGCGTGCCTTTCGAGTACGTGACCGAGGTGATGGAAATCGCGGCACGCCTGCGCGCCCGCGCCATCATCGCCACCAAACCCAAGAAGAAGAAAGGCGAGGGATGACGCAGACGCGCCTTGTCCTTTTGCTTTCGCAAAACGCTGATCCATGGGCCTGAAAAGACGCAACAAAGCCATCGCGGAATTCAACATGTCCTCGCTGACGGACATCATCTTCCTGCTGCTCATCTTCTTCATGCTGACCAGCTCGCTGGTGGCCCCCAACGCCCTCAACCTCAAGCTGCCGGGCTCGTCGAAAACCAAAGTGGTCGCTACCGACCGACTCGACGACGTGCGCATCGACCGGCGCGGGCGCTTTTACCTCAACGGCAAACGCATCAGCCCGCAACGCCTCGAGACGGAGCTGCGCCGCAAGGCCCGTCGGGCGCGCAACGGCAAACTCAACATCACCATCTCGCCCGACAAAAACACTCCCGTCGAACACGTGGTGACCGTCATGGACATCGCCATGCGCCTCGACATCAACGGCATCCTCACGCCCGAACAATAGGCAGCGCGCCGTAACATTTGCCGAAAGGCTGCCGTTTTCAAAGAAACCTCCAGCCATGAGTACCCAGGAATTCCTTCTGCGCGACGAAGAAAAAAACAGACGCAAGGCACGCACCATCAGTGCCCTGGTCCATATCCTGTTGCTGATCCTCATGTTTTTGCCGCTGCTGCACTACCCTGACCCGCCCCCCGGCCAGGAAGGCATCCTGGTCAACCTGGGGCTGCCCGACATCGGCCAGGGCGACGACAACGCCGCGCCCGCCGAGCAGCAAGAGGCCGTCGAAGAAGAGACGCCACAGCCCCAAGAACCACAGCCCGAACCCGAACCCGAGCCACAACCCGAACCGCCCAGGCCACAGCCCGAGCCTGAGCCCGAACCGCCCAAGCCCGCCGTGCACACGGAAGACCCCGAAGCCATCGCCTTGAAGAAAAAAAAGGAGGAAGAGGCACGCCGCAAGCGCGAAGAGGAAGCGCGCAGGCGCCGCGAAGAGGAAGAACGGCGCCGGCGTGAGGAGGAAGCGCGACGCCGCAGGGAAGAAGAAGCGCGCAAGCTGGCCGAAAAGAAAAGCCAGTTCGGCGGCCTGTTCGAAGGCGGTAGCGGCGAAGGCAAAGGCAACACGGGCAAGCCCGGCGACCAGGGCGATCCCAACGGCGACCCCTCCTCTGACAAGCTCAGCGGTGTGAGCACCGGCTCGGGTACCGTGGGCGGGGGACTGAGCGACCGCGGCGTGGTAGCCCGCCCGCCCATTACCGAAAAAACACAGAAGGCCGGCCGCGTCGTGATCAAGGTTTGCGTGGACGAGCGCGGGCGCGTCGTCGAAGCCGAGTACACCCAGCGCAACTCGACCACCAACGACCCCACGCTGATCAACATCGCCCTGCGCAACGCCCGCAAGTGGCGCTTCTCGCCCGCCCAGGTGTCCAAGCAGTGCGGAACGATCACCTACGTGTTCAAGCTGAAATAATTCGGGGCTACGGCCCCATCCGCCATCGCCTCCCCCTCGGTACCATTGCCGGCGGGGAGGTGTTTTTTGCAAAAGCAAAATCTCCAAATCGAACGACGATTTGTCTCACACCGAGAATTCGGCCTACTTTCGCAGCTCGAAATACCGATCCGAACCGAGAAGACGCCATATGCTCGAACAGTTGACACCCGAATGGATTCTGGGAATCATCGGACTGTACTTTGCGGTGCTGATCTACGTGTCGTGGCGCACCGGCCGCCATGCCGACAATGCCGACTTTTTCATCGCGGGGCGGCAGTCGCCATGGCCCCTGGTGGCCTTCGGCATGATCGGGGCGAGTCTGTCGGGCGTCACCTTCATCTCGGTGCCGGGGGCCGTGGGCGGCGAAGGACTCAACCGCGACTTTTCCTACCTGCAGATGGTGATGGGCTACGTGCTGGGCTATGCGTTCATCGCCATAGTGCTGCTGCCGCTCTACTACCGGTTCAACCTCACTTCGATCTACACTTATCTGGGCAAGCGGCTGGGGCGGACCAGCTACAAGACCGGCGCGGCCTTCTTCCTGCTGTCGCGCACCATTGGCGCCGCCTTCCGCCTTTATCTGGTGGCCATCGTGCTGCAAAAGTTCGTCATGGATCACTATGGCGTGCCGTTCTGGGCCACGGTGCTGACCACGATCGTGCTGATCTGGATCTATACGTTCCGGGGGGGCATCAAGACGATCGTATGGACCGACACCCTGCAGACGGCCAGCATGCTGCTCGCGGTGATCGCCACCATCCAGGCCATCGGCAATGCCATGGAAAAAGACCTTTTCGGCCTGATCGAAATGGTGCGCAACAGCGGCTACTCGAAGGTGTTTTTCTTCGAAGGGGGCTGGCAGGATCCCAACAACTTCTTCAAGCAGTTTCTGAGCGGCGCGCTGATCACCATCGTGATGACCGGCCTGGACCAGGACATGATGCAAAAGAACCTGAGCTGCCGCACCCTGCGCGATGCGCAGAAAAACATGTTTTCGTTCACCCTTGTCCTGGTACTGGCCAACCTGCTGTTCCTCACGCTGGGCGCCCTGCTCTACCTCTATGCGGCCAGCATCGGTCTGGAGCTCCCGCAGCGCACCGACCACCTGTTTCCCACCATCGCCCTGGAGCACCTGTCGCCTTTCATCGGCATGGCCTTCGTGCTGGGACTCATCGCCGCGGCCTATTCCAGTGCCGACTCTGCCCTCACGGCCCTGACCACCTCTTTCTGCGTGGATTTCCTGAACTTCGAAACCGACACGCGCCCCGAAGCCGAAAAACAACGCACGCGCTGGATGGTGCACATCGCCTTTTCGGCATTGCTGCTCGTCATCATCATCGTGTTCAATGCGCTGAACAACGATGCGGTGATCAACCAGCTCTTCCGCGCCGCCGGCTACACCTATGGGCCATTGCTGGGCCTGTTCGTCTTCGGCATGCTGACGCCCTGGAAAGTGCGCGACCGCTACGTGTGGATCGTGTGCCTGCTGGCACCCATCGTCTCCTTCTTCATCGATACCTATTCTGAAGAGCTGTTCAACGGCTTCCGCTTCGGCTTCCTCACGCTCGCCCTCAACGGCATGCTCACCTTCGCCGGCCTATGGCTGCTGTCCTACACGCCCCTGCCCGAAGAAGAGGAGCCCACCGCCTGATTGCGCAGCCCGGAATTTGTGAGGAGAGAGGAGAGATGGAGAGATGGAGTGACGGAGTGACGGAGAGAGGAGTGATGGAGAGAGGAGTGACCGATTGTGCAAACTGCGCGCCACCTGCGTCTTCTGCGGCCAAAAGATCATTCAGTTACACAGAGAGTCACTGAGAATACACTGATTTTCACAGAGTTGCTAATCCTCAACCCTACACCCTCAACCCTCAACGACAGGTAAAAACTGCGTGCAAACTGCGGCCATCTGCGGCTGAAAGCTGCGGTTTCAATGAGTGAGGAATCGAGGAACCGAAGAACCGAGGATTTGACAAATACACTGATAACCAATAAGAAAAACTTTAAACCCTAAACCCTCAACCCTTTCCCTCTGCCTTTCGGCAAATGCTGCCCGTCCTGAGGCTCAATCCAGCTTGAGCACTTCGAGGAAGGCCTTTTGCGGCACTTCTACGTTGCCAATCTGGCGCATGCGCTTCTTGCCTTTTTTCTGCTTTTCGAGCAGCTTGCGCTTGCGCGTGATGTCGCCGCCGTAACATTTGGCCGTCACGTCCTTGCGCAGGGCCGATAGGGTCTCGCGAGCGATGATTTTGGCGCCGATGGCGGCCTGGATGGCGATCTGGAACTGTTGGCGCGGCAGCAGCTCCTTGAGCTTCTTGCAAATCTTGCGGCCCACGTATTCGGCCTTGCTGCGATGCACCAGCGCCGAGAGGGCATCGACGGGCTCGCCATTGAGCATGATGTCGAGCTTGACCAGGTCGGCCTGGCGGTAGCCGGCCATCTGGTAGTCGAAGCTGGCGTAGCCGCGCGAGATGGACTTGAGCCGATCGTAAAAGTCGAATACGATCTCGGCCAGCGGCAGCTCGAAGTCGAGCTCTACGCGCGTGGGCGTCAGGTAATGCTGCTTGAGCAGGGTGCCGCGCTTGTCCAGACACAGCGTCATGATGCCGCCGATGAACTCGGCCTTGGTAATGATCTGCGCCTTGATGATGGGTTCCTCGACGTAGTCGAGCCTGGTGGGATCGGGCAGGTCGGCGGGGGTGCGCACCAGCAGCTTTTCGCCCTTTTTGGTATAGGCGTAATAGGGCACGTTGGGCACCGTGGTGATCACCTCCATGTCGAACTCGCGCGACAGGCGCTCCTGCACGATCTCGAGGTGCAGCATGCCGAGGAAACCGCAACGGAAGCCGAAGCCGAGGGCTGCCGAGGTCTCGGGTTCGAAGACCAGGGCGGCATCGTTGAGACGCAGCTTCTCGAGGCTGTCGCGCAAGTCTTCGTAGTCGTCGTTGTCGATGGGGAAGATGCCGGCATAGACCATGGGTTTCACCTCTTCGAAGCCCTTGACGGGCTCGGCACAGGGCCGCTCGACGTGGGTCAGCGTGTCGCCCACCTTGATCTCGCGGCTTTCCTTGATGCCGGTGATGATGTAGCCCACGTTGCCGGCGCTGAGCTCGTCGCGTGGCACGTAGTCGAGCTGCAGGATACCGATCTCGTCGGCGTCGTATTCTTTGCCGGTATGGAAGAAGCGCACCTTGTCGCCCTTGCGCAGCGTGCCGTTGAAGATGCGGATGTAGGCAATGACACCGCGGAAGGGGTTGAACACCGAATCGAAGACGAGGGCTTGCAGCGGTGCGTCGGGGTCGCCTTCGGGGGCAGGGATGCGCTCGACGATGGCCTCGAGCACCTTGTCCACGCCTTCGCCCGTTTTGGCGGAAGCCAGAATGATGTCGTCAATATCGCAACCGATCAGGTCGAGGATCTGGTCCATCACCTCTTCGACCATGGCGTTGGGCATGTCTATCTTGTTGATCACGGGAATGATCTCCAGATCGTGCTCCATGGCCAGGTAGAGGTTGGAGATGGTCTGGGCCTGAATGCCCTGAGTGGCATCGACCAACAGGAGCGCACCCTCGCATGCCGCGATGGCACGGCTTACCTCGTAGCTGAAATCGACGTGGCCGGGCGTGTCGATGAGGTTGAAGGTGTAGGTCTTGCCGTCTTTGTACTGGTAATACATCTGCACGGCATGGCTCTTGATGGTGATGCCGCGCTCGCGCTCCAGGTCCATGTTGTCGAGGGCCTGGTCTTGCATGTCCCTCTCGGAAATGGTGCGCGTCATTTCGAGCAGGCGGTCGGCCAGCGTGCTCTTGCCGTGGTCGATATGGGCGATGATGGAAAAGTTCCTGATGTGTTCGATCTTCATATACTCGCATCAAAGTGGTTTGGGAAATCCTGTCGCAATGGTTGAGGGTGTAGCGTTGAGGGTTTAGAGTTTAGAGTTTAATGTTTTTCTTATTGATTATCATGTTTTTGTAAAAAAGA
>WFYJ01000235.1 GCA_015490175.1 Saprospiraceae bacterium
CCTTTTTGTTGTTTACTCCAATATGAGCGTTTAAAGTTTAAAGTTTTTCTTATTGACTACCAACTTTTTGTCAAATCCTCGGTTCCTCGATTGCTCAGCCAAAAACCGCAGCTTTCAGCCGCAGATGGACGCAGTTTGCGCGCAGTTTTTGTAACTCTGTGAAAATCAGTGTATTCTCGGTGGGGCTCTGTGTAACCGAATAATTTTTCGGCTTTTTTCAGTGGCCTCATTCCTCGGTTCCTCATTCATCATGATGAGGCCATCTCAACATCGCTGGCTCTGCGGCGCGTGTTCCCGTATCCGGGACAGGTTCCGACCCTGTCGGAATCTCAACAAGCCGGCGTAGCCGGGCACCTGTTCCCGTATCCGGGACAGGATCCGACCTGTCGGAATCAACATCTGCGCAGCGGTCTCAACCCTCACTCATTCACTTCAACCGGTTAAGGCCGGCCTTGGCGTGCTGGTACAGTCCGAGGCGGTGCTCCTGTGGTCGGATGCTGAGGCACAGCTCGAAGTGGGCCCGGGCGCGCGCCACGTCGCCCTGTTTTTCGTAGATGTGGCCCATTTCGAGGGCGGCGCGGCAGGCGAAGTACCAGGGCTCGTTGCGGCCCCGCTCGATGGTGCGCCGGAAGTAGTAGAGCGCTTCCTTGTCGAGGCCCAGCTCCTGATACACCCGGCCGAGGCGGTAGAGGTATTCGATGTAATCGCGTTTGGTGGGCATGTCGGCGGGTTCCATGGCGAGCAGCATGTCGAGGGCGCGCTGGTAGTAGCCGCCGTCGAACAGGAGGCGCGCTTTGAGCAGGGGCACGAAGGGCAGCTCGCCGGCCTTGGCGGCCCGCCATGCGCTCAGGTCGGTGTCGGCCTGCTTTTCGCCTTCCACCAGGATGCGCTGCATGTGGTAGCTGACCAGGTGTCGGGGGCCGTGGATGAGGTAGTGCCAGGCCAGCTTCTGGTGGGCTTCCTTGATGAAGTTGCGTCCTTTGAACTGGCGCAGGTAATTCTTGAAGTGGACGTCGGCGGCCGGGTGCAGCTTGTGGAGCAGGGCATTGCCCAGCATGAACTCGAAATAGGGGAAAGGGTGGTACTGCGAGCCGCGCGGCCGCTGCTGCAGGATGCGGATGGCTTCGTCGTTGTGGCCGGTGCGCATGGCCACGTTGGCCCACACGAAGGCGGCCAGCGGGTGGGCCTTGGGGTCGAGGTCGCTGCGGCGGATGACCTGCCAGGCCCCTTTGCGGTCGTTGCCGAGGTGCAGCAGCAGGTAGGTGTAGAGCACGTACACTTCCTGGGCGTAGATGAAGTCGGGGTGCTGTTGGCAATAGCGCACTACTTGCTCCAGCTCGTTTTTGCCCTGGGCATAGGTGCCCTCGAGGCTGGTGAGCCACTCTATGGCCCACTGGAAGCCTTCGGGCACGGTGCCTACGGCCGCGTGCAGGATGGCCAGGTCTTTTTTGTTTGGCGCAAAGCCTGGATGGAGGGCATCGTTTTCGACGAGCAGCTTGAAGGCCTTGTTGATGTCGAAAAAAGCAGAGGTATATTCTTCGAACTTGAACTTCACCAGTGCCCATTGCAGTCGGATGTCGGCCAGCAGGAAGCGCTTCCAGGGTGAGCTGTCGTCGCCGGCCTCGATGGCGGCCAAGCGCTGACTGTAGTTGGGCTTTCGGGCGGCGTACTCGTCGGCGCGCTCGTCGATGTAGATGGTCAGGAAATCGACGTAGTTCTCCACGTGGTGCACCATCAGGTTGCCCGGCTCTTCGGCGCGCAGCAGATCGCACAGCAGTTGGCAGTCGCGAAAGCGCAGCTCGATGGCGGCACGGTAGGCCTGGCGGGCCAGGGGCGACCATTCGAAATAGCCGATCTCTTCCGTGGCGGGCGGGGCCGTGTGGTGCCACACAAGCGATTGCCCTGCCCGGGCGTCGGGCGCACTCGCGAGCAAGAGACATCCAAAAAGAAGGGCATGCAATGGTTTCATAAGGGGTGGTGGTGTTGCAGTGTGATGGTTTGCACCTGAACGGCTACGGCTTTTTGCGCAAGCACACAGGCATATACCAAAAACGAAGTAGTTTGGGATGCGAAGCATCCCGAACTACACTCATTCACAGTGAGTAATCGTTGGCGCTTTTCCCAAAATACTTTGCATCTGGCATAAAGGTAGTTGCTCAAAGGCAAAAGCCCTGCCACCGGTCCGAGTGTTGGATTGGCGACAGGGCTTTTGATTGCGCGGCGGCCGGAAAAGTCGCACCGCCGAAGGATCACGTCAGTTGTGTGGGGGCAATTACTTCTTCGAAGTGCGCTTGCGCGTCGTGCGCTTCTTCTTGGGCTTTTCTTCTGCAGCAGCTACCTCGGCCGGCACTTCTTCCCCTACGTAGAGGATGTGGTTGTCCACGAGGATACGACCGCAGTGTTCGCAGGTGATGATGCGATTGCGCCACGTCAGCTCGAGCTGGGTCTGGGGCGGGATGGTGTTGTGGCAGCCGCCGCAGGCGTCGCGCTCGACCATCACCACGGCCAGGCCGTTGCGGTACGAGGCGCGGATCTTGTCGTAGGAACGCAGCAGGCGCTCGTCAATCTCTTTGCGCTTTTTCTCCGACTGGCGCTTGAGCTTTTTCTCTTCCTTTTCGGTTTTGGCCGTCACTTCCTCGAGCTCTTTCTGCTTTATCTCGAGATCGTGTTTCTTGGCTTCGAGGCGCTGTTTGGTGTTCTCGAGCAACTCATTGCGTGCTTCGAGCTGCTGGTTGGCTTCGCGAATGCGCTTCTCGGCCAGCTGGATCTCGAGCCGCTGCAACTCGATTTCCTTCATCAGCGCTTCGTACTCGCGGTTGTTCTTGACGTCGTCGAGCTGTTTGTTGTAGCGCTCGATGAGGGCTTCGGCCTCCTTGATTTTGGAGTTGTGCATCGAGATGCTGTCCTCGATGTCTTCGATCTGGCGCTCGAGGCGCTGGATGCGCGTTTCCAGTCCGGCGATGTCGTCTTCGAGGTCTTTTACCTCGATGGGCAGTTCGCCCTTGAGTATCTGGATCTCGTCGAGCTTGGAATCGATTTCCTGGAGCTGATACAGATCTTTGAGCTTTTCAGCAATGGTTTTTTCTGTAGCCATACAGTCTTGTTACCGTTTGCGGTTTGAAATGGTCAACACCAGTAGTTTACGGGATTGGTGCGCACGCTGGTGGAATGAGCCGCAAAATTAGGAAATTTCCTCGAGATGATTTCCACCAGGAGCTCGGTCGTAAACTGCTCGCTTTCATAGTGTCCAATGTCGGCAATGACGATTTGGTTGTCGGCATCGAAAAATTCGTGGTACTTGTAGTCGGCCGTGACGAAGAAATCGGCGCCGGAAGCGATGGCCCGATGCAGGAGGAAGCCGCCGGCGCCGCCACACAGCGCCACCCGCTGCACGGGTTTGCCCAGCAAGCGCGTATGGCGGATGCAGCCCGTGTGCATGCGCTCCTTGAGCAAGTCGAGGAAGTCGGTTTCCGACATGGGCTCGGGCAGGTGGCCCACCAGCCCCGAGCCGATCTGCTCGGCAGGCAGGTCATCGGGGCGCAGGCTCCAGAGTTGTCCGCCGTGCGCCGCCATGAGCGCATGCACCGACGTGGCCGAGCCGGTGGGATAGCGCACCTCCCAGCGGTCGCCCTGCACGTGGTAGCGCACATGGGGCAGGGCGGCCAGGGCCTGGCCCAGCTCATTGGCTGGTGCTTCCGCAAAATGCCAGATCCCTGCCTGCATCACCTGTTTCGGTGCCAGGATGCGGCAATCGGTCAGGCCGAGGCGCTGCGCGATGCGCTCGTTGACGCCACCGTGCAGCACATTGTCCAGGTTGGTGTGGATGGCGTAAATGGCCACGTCGTGCTTGATGGCCTTGAGCACCGTGCGCTCGACGTAGTTGGCGCCCGTGAGGCGCTTGAGACCGCGAAAGACGATGGGGTGGTGGGCCACGACGAGGTTGCACCCCAGCCGGATGGCTTCCTCAACCACTTCTTCGATGGCATCGAGGCAGCACAGCATGCCGCGCACCTCTGTGTCGGGATTGCCGACGATCAGGCCGGCATTGTCGTAACTCTCCTGATAGACGGGTGGGGCGATCGCTTCCAGTACCTGGATGACGTCGTGGATGGCAGGCATATGCAGTGGTTTTGAGCGGCAAAATCGGAAACAGGCGCATGAAATGCAGCTTGTCTCACCTGCTTTTTGCCATGGCTTGGCCCAGACCTGCGTACCTTTGGGCAAAATTTGTCGAAATGAAATTGATTTTCTGGGCTATCGTTATCTGGCTGGCGTGGACTTTTTATTTCCATCCGCGGCTCAATGCCGGCCAACAGGACCCGAATGACCGCATTCGCCGATCGAATACTTCCCGCGAGGAAGACGAGTACATCGACATCGACTACGAGGAAGTGGACGACGAGTCGGAGCGGTAAACGCACGGTTTGAATCATCGGTGGTGTCCTTGAACAGATGATCGCGTGCCCGAAAATGAGTCGGGTGCAAAAAGGGGGTGCGTGTAGGGTGTAGAGTTGAGGGTTGAGGGTGTAGGGTTTAGGGTTTAGGGTTTAGGGTTTAGGGTTTAAAGTTTAAAGTTTAAAGTTTAAAGTTTTTCTTGTTGACTATCAGTATTTTTATCAAATACTCGGTTCCTCGGTTCCTCGGTTCCTCAGCCATTGCAACCGCAGTCTTCGGCCGCAGATTCACGCAGTTTGCGCGCAGTTTTTGACCAGGTTGAGGGTTGAGCGCGTAGTGTTGAGCGTTTATAAC
>WFYJ01000236.1 GCA_015490175.1 Saprospiraceae bacterium
CTCACCACCGACGCCGGTGGCCGGGTCACCATTCGCTTCCGCATGAACGAAGCCATCACGCGCTGGAAATTCCGGGCGCTGGCCCATACACAAGGCCTGGCCATGGGCTATTCCGAGCGGGAGGTAGTCACCACCAAAGAGCTGCTCATCGTGCCCAATGCGCCGCGTTTCGTGCGCGAGGGCGACCGCATCGGCTTCACGGCCAAGGTGGTCAACAACACCGACCGGCTGCGCCACTTCAACGCCGCCCTGCAACTGGTCAATGCCGCCTCTGGCATGCCCGTGTACAAGTGGCTCGACAACCCACAGTTCAACGTCGAAGGGGAAGTGCCGGCCCATGGCAGCAAGGACGTGCAGTGGTGGTTCGAGGTGCCGCCCGCCGATGAGGTGCCGCTGCTCGAGTACACCGTCGAAGTCAGTTCGGGCGACCTGATTGATGCCGAGCGCAGCGTGCTGCCCGTGCTGCCCGACCGCATGCTGGTCACCGAAGCGCAGCCCATCACCATCGGGCCGGGCGCGGACAAAACGGTATCCATCGGTCGGCTGGCCCAGGCACCCTCCGCTACCATGCAGCCCTTCGCCCTGACGCTGGAGTGCACGCCCAACCCCGCCTGGCTGGCCGTCAAGGCGCTGCCCTACCTGATGGAATACCCGCATGCGTGCAGCGAGCAGGTTTTCAGTCGCCTGTACGCCAACACGCTGGCTTCGGCCCTGGCCCACAGCCAGCCGCGCATCCGGAAGGTGTTCGAGCAATGGCAGCAGGCAGGGGCCGAGGCGCTCGAGAGTCCGCTGACGCAAAACGAGGAACTCAAGGCCGCCCTGCTGGCCGAGACGCCCTGGGTGCTCGACGCCCTTTCGGAAACAGAGCAGCGCCGGCGCATCGCGCTGTTGTTCGACCTGCACAAAATGGCCTTCGAGCGCGACAAGGCCTTGGGCCAACTGCGCGACAACCAGAACGGCGACGGTGGCTGGCCCTGGTTCCGCGGCGGCAGGAGCAGCCGATACATCACGCAGTACATCGTCGAGGGCTTCGGCCATTTGCGCAAGCTGGGTGCCTGGGATCCCGACCATGACATGGGCGCATGGCCCATGCTCGAGGCGGCCTTCCAATTCCTCGACGGCACCCTGCTGGAAGAATATCGGGAACTGGAACGGCGCGTGAAGGAAGGCAAAGCCAATTGGGACGACGACCACCTGAGCCCTCTCGCCGCCCACTACCTCTACGCGCGCACCTTCTTCGCCGATCGCTGGCCCGAACGCAAGGAGCTGACCCGGGTGCGCGACTACTACCTCGAACAGGCGCGCCACTGGTGGCACGCGCGCACGCCCTGCCTGCAAGGCATGCTCGCACTGGCGCTGCACCGCACCGGCGACGAAGCCACGGCCCACACCATTCTGCAGTCGCTGCGCGAGCGCGCCATCCGCCACGACGAGCTGGGCATGTACTGGAAGCAGCCCGCCGGCTGGTGGTGGTACCAACATCCCATCGAGACGCAGAGCCTGCTCATCGAGGCTTTCGCCGAAATCGACCCGAAGCCCGAAGAAATCGCCGCCATGAAGACCTGGCTGCTGCGCCAGAAGCAGACGCAGGCATGGCCCACCACCAAGGCCACGGCAGAAGCCGTGTACGCGCTGCTGGCCTTCGGCAACGACTGGCTGGCAGAAACCGGTCCTTTCGAGGTGAATGTGGGCAACCCCAAAGCATTTCGCTATCCGCTCTGGAACCGCATGGTGCAGGAGGCCCGGGAAAAGGCCGAAGCCGGCACCGGACATTTCAAAGTCCGATTCGATGCCGAACTCATCGAGCCCGAGCTGGGTACGCTGCGCCTGCACAACCCCAACGCCCACACCGCATGGGCCGCCGTGTACTTCCAGTACTTCGAACGGCTCGACCGCATCGAGGCACACAATGGCGGCCCGCTGCAGCTCGAGCGGCAGTTCTACCGCAAACAGGCCACGCCCACGGGCTTCGCGCTCGTGCCGCTCGACACGGCCGCTGTGCTGCATCCGGGCGACGAGGTAGTGGCGCGCGTCGTCATCCGCACCGACCGCGACATGGAACTCGTGCACCTCAAAGACATGCGCGCCAGCGGCCTCGAACCCGTCGATGTGCGCAGCGGCTACCGCTGGCAGGGCCGCCTGGGCTACTACCAGAGCACGCGCGACGAGGCGACCCACTTTTTCTTCGACCGCCTGCCCGCAGGCACCCACGTGCTCGAATACAGCCTGCGCGCCGTACATCGCGGTCGCTTCGCCACAGGCATCTCGACATTGCAGTGCATGTACGCGCCCGAGTTTGCAGGGCACAGCCAGGGGGATGTGCTGAAAGTAGAGTGAGTGACGGAGTGAGTGAGTGAGTGAGTGAGTGAGTGCCGATTCACCGATTCTGCCGATTCCACCGATTTCACCGATTTCACCATCCGGAAAAACCGCGGACATCGTAACCTGTAGCGCGCTAACCGACACGCATCGAGGCATTTGCCGAAAGGCTGATGCTACCCAAAATCGGGTAATTGGCCATTTTGCGGTTGGGCATGCTTGGAATTTTGTGTGGTATCCTTTTACCTTTGGCGCATCAACCATACGAAACATGAACTTCGCATTGGTACATACGAACAACTGGTGGTGGCCCAAGCTTGCTCGACTTGCCGGGTGAGGTGAGGCGCCATTGTTCGTATGTGTGAGGCGGCTTGTCAGGTGAACCCGGCAAGCCGCCTTTCTTTTTTGGCTTTCGCAAAACGCAGCCCATGGAAACCGCAAAGCCCACACGCATTCGACTGCACACCATCTGGCGCAAGATGCTGGCCGACACGCTCACGCCTGTGACGGCCTACCTGCGCCTGCGCGACCACTACGACAGCCCCGTGCTGCTCGAAAGCAACGACTTTGGCCGCGAGGGCTCGCGCTTCAGCTACATCGGGCTGGAGCCGCTGGCCCGCATACGCGTGGCCGGAGGCCGACTCGCATTTGCGTCGCCTTTCGGCAAAAAAGAAACGGAAGTGCACGACCTGCCTGCCCAATTTCAGGAGCTGCTCGACGGTTTCGAGCTGGAGCTGCCTACGTTCGAGGGGGCCGTCAACGGCCTGTTTGGCCACACGGGCTTCGACGCGGTGCAGTACTTCGACACGCTGCGCTTCGATCCCGACAAGCGCCGACTCGACCTGCCCGACATGCACTACTGCCTGTACCGCTACGTGCTGGCCTTCAACCACCACAAGCACGAGCTGTACCTGCTCGAGAATTTGCCGGAAGGCGAAACCAGCCGACTCGACGAGCTGGAGCGGCGCCTCACCAGTCCGGTTTTTGCCACCTGGCCCTTCCGGCTCAAGGGCGAGGAACACAGCACCATGACCGACGACGACTTCCTGGCGCTCGTGGAAAAAGGCAAACACCACTGCCAGCGCGGCGACGTATTCCAGATCGTGCTGAGCCGGCGCTTCGTGCAGGCCTTCGAAGGCGACGACTTTCAGGTGTACCGCGTGCTGCGCAGCATCAACCCGTCGCCCTATCTGTTCTATTTCGACTACGGCTACTACCGCGTGTTCGGCAGCAGCCCCGAGGCGCAGATGGTCATCCGCAAGGGGCAGGCCACGGTCAACCCCATCGCCGGCACCTACCGCCGTGCCAACGAGGCCGCAGAAGACGCCCGTCGCGCCGCGGCCCTGCTGGAAGATCCCAAGGAAAATGCCGAGCATATCATGCTGGTGGATCTGGCGCGCAACGACCTGGGCCGCCACTGCACCGACGTGCGCGTCGAAGAGCTGCGCGAGGTGCACTACTACAGTCACGTGATGCACCTCGTGAGCAAGGTGACCGGACGCATCGCTCCGGGCACGCCTTCGGTGCGCGTCTTCGGCGACACCTTCCCCGCCGGCACCCTATCGGGCGCACCCAAATACCGGGCCTTGGAGCTGATCGACCGGTACGAACCACACAACCGCAGCTTTTACGGCGGTGCCATCGGCTACATCGGCCTCGATGGCGACATGAATCAGGCCATCGTCATCCGCTCGTTCCTCAGCCAGAACCACAAGCTGTACTACCAAGCCGGTGCCGGAGTCGTTATAGACTCGGTGCCCGAGCGCGAACTGCAGGAAGTAAACAACAAACTCGGCGCCCTGCAACGGGCCCTCGAAATGGCTCAGGAAATTTAGTGCGTAAAAACCCCGATTGCACCAATTTCACCGATTTCACCAAACTCCATTGCCATGAAAATCTACCACAATCCCCGCTGTCGCAAAAGCCGCGAAACGCTCGAACTCCTGCGCCGGCACGGCATCGAACCCGAGATCGTGGAGTATCTGAAGACGCCGCCCACAAAGGAGGAACTGCGCGACATTTTGCGCAAGCTGGGCATGAAACCGCAAGACATCGTCCGCAAGGGCGAAGCCATCTACAAGGAGCAATTCAAGGGCAAGGAACTGACCGACGAGGAATGGCTCGACGTGCTGGTGCAATACCCCAAGCTGATCGAACGCCCCATCGTCGTGGAAGGCGAGCGCGCCGTGATCGGGCGGCCGCCGGAAAACGCGCTGGCGCTCATCGGGCAATCCTGAGCGGGCTGTGTAAGGGAGATTGAGTAGGGACGCACGGCAGTGCGTCCAGCGGCTGAGGAACCGAAGAACCGAGGATTGATCCTGCTGAAAAAGGCTGAAAGATCATTCAGTTACACAGAGAGCCACTGAGTACACTCTGATTTCCACAGAGTTGTAAACCCTGAACGCTCAACCCTCAACCACCATACCCATGAATCTGCTCGTGCTCGACAACTACGACTCGTTTACCTACAACCTGGTCCAGTACCTCGAAGAACTGCTCGAGGGGGAAGTAACCGTGCGCCGCAACGACGCCATCGGGCCGGAGGAAGCAGCCCGTTTCGACGCCATCGTGCTGTCGCCCGGGCCGGGTCTGCCCGCCGAGGCCGGCATCATGCCCGAGCTGATCCGGGCGCTGGCCGGCCGGCGGCCCATCCTCGGGGTATGTCTGGGCCACCAGGCCATTGCCGAGGCTTTTGGCGGCAGCCTGATCAATCTGAAGGAAGTGTACCACGGCAAGGAAACGGACATCCACATCTGTGTGGCCGACGAGCCGCTGTTCGAGGGACTGCCCGACCCGTTCCGCGCAGGGCGCTACCACTCGTGGGTAGTGGATGGAGCGACGCTGCCCGAGGTGCTCGAAGTGACGGCCACCGATGCGGCGGGCCGCATCATGGCGCTGCGCCATCGCACGCTGCCGCTGCACGGCGTACAGTTCCACCCCGAAAGCATCATGACGCCACACGGCAAACAGATGCTGGCCAACTGGCTGGCTTTTGCGAAAGCGCAGGCTGAACAGCCGACACTTTTCTGACAACCCGGAAAAATGACCAACTCATGAAAGCCTTGCTCGAACGGCTTTTCGCCCACGAAACGCTCACGCGTGCAGAGGCACGCCAGGCGCTGCTGCGCATCACGGAAGGCGAAGTGGCCGACGCACAGATCGCAGCTTTTGCCACCGCGTTCCGGATGCGGCCCATTCGGCGCGAGGAGCTGGAAGGCTTCCGCGACGCCCTGCTCGAGCGCTGCCGCCGCGTGGACCTCGAGGGGCGCCCCACCATCGACATCGTGGGTACGGGCGGCGACGGCAAGAATACCTTCAACATCTCGACCTGTGCGGCCTTCGTGGTGGCAGGTGCGGGTCATGCCGTCAGCAAGCACGGCAACTACGGCGCCAGCTCGGTCAGCGGCTCGAGCAACGTGTTGCAACACCTCGGCTACACCTTCACCGACGACACCGACGCGCTGCGCCGCCAGCTCGACGAGGCAGGCATCTGCTTCTTTCACGCACCGCTGTTTCACCCGGCGCTCAAGCACGTGGCGCGCGTGCGCAAGGAGCTGGGCGTGAAGACCTTCTTCAACATGCTCGGGCCGCTGGTCAATCCGGCCCAGCCGCGCTACCAGCTCTTCGGCACCTTTTCCATGGAGCTCAACCGCATGTACCAGTACGTGCTGCAAAGCCTCGGCAAGCGCTTTGCCGTGGTGCACAGCCTCGACGGCTACGACGAAGTGTCGCTCACGGCCCCCGTGCAGGTGCGCACCCACTTCAGCGAGCAGCGCCTGTCGCCGGAAGACATGGGCTTGCCCGAATGCAGCCCCGAGGAGCTTTCGGGCGGACGCAGCGTCGAAGAGGCCGCGCGCATCTTCGTCCGCGTGCTCGAAAACCGCAGCACACCCGCTCAGAAAAACGTCGTGCTGGCCAACGCCGCCCTTGCCCTGCAGACCATCGAGCCCGAGGCGTCCTGGGAAGACTGCCTGGGTCGCGCCACCGAAAGCCTCGAGTCGGGGCGGGCACTGAAGGTGCTGAAACGGGTGACGGCGTGAGGATGAGGATTCGTGGAACTGAGAAATGAGTGCACTGAAAAAAGTCCGTAACACCGTAATGACGTGACATCGTGACACGTGTGATTATTGATAACAAATTGAATTAAAATTCAAAACACATTGCGAATCTTTGCGTTCCCGATGCTCGGGACAGGCTTTTGCGTCCCCGACTTTGGTCGGGGCAGGCTTCCGACGAGTCGGAACAAGTCGTTGCGTGAGATTTGGGTTTTTTTCAGTGGCCTCAGGATTTGAGGAACCAATGAACTGAGGATTCGCCTACCTGACAATCAGGGTCAAAAAACGCCCAACGCTGCACTGTCAAGGCTGCACGCACAAAACATCAACCCCATGCACATTCTTGACAAGATCATCGCCCACAAGCGCAAGGAGGTAGCGCATCGCAAGGAACGCTATCCCGTGCGGCTGCTCGAAGAGCAACTGCACTACAGCGCGCCCACGGTCAGCATGGTGCAGTACC
>WFYJ01000237.1 GCA_015490175.1 Saprospiraceae bacterium
CGGGTTGTCGCTGGTGAGGATGACCTGCTGACTGAAGCGCGCCGCAATGGCCCCCATGCGGGGTCGCTTGGCGCGGTCGCGGTCGCCGCCGGCACCGGCCACGGTGATCACCCTGCCGGAAGGGCTGATCTCCCGTGCCGCCTGAATGACCTTGGCCAGGGCATCGGGCGTATGCGCATAATCGACGATGGCCACGAAGGGCACCCCCTCCACCTGTACCTTCTCGAATCGCCCGGGTGCTCCGCGCAAGCTGCTGAGGGCCTGCAAGACCTCCAGCTCGTCCTGTCCGAGCAGCATCGCTACGCCATACACCGCCAGCAGATTGCAGGCATTGAACAGGCCGGTGAGCGCCACGTGGAGCTCGTGCCCGTTCAGCATCAATTGCATGCCTTCGGGTGTCGATTCCACCACCCGGGCCTTGAACGGGGCCGGCTTTTTCAGGGCATAGCCGTACACTCTGGCTTTTGTGTTCTGTACCATCACCGCAGCATTGCGGTCGTCCAGATTGACCAGGGCAAAGGCGCCTTTCGGCAAATTGTCAAAGAACTTCTTCTTGGCCAGGATGTAATTCCTGAACGTCTTGTGGTAATCGAGGTGGTCGTGCGTAATGTTGGTGAACACCCCTCCTGCAAACTCCAGCCCGTACACCCGATCCTGATCCACCGCATGGCTGCTGACCTCCATGAAGACATAGCGGCAGCCGGTAGCTGCCATGTCGGCGAGCAATGCATTCAGTTGCACCGGATCGGGGGTGGTGTGCGTGGCGGGCACGTCTTCGTCTGCTATTTTGATGCCTGCCGTGCCGATGAGTCCGACCTTGTAGCCCAGCGCCGTAAACAGCTGCCAGAGCATGGTCGTCACGGAAGTTTTGCCATTGGTGCCCGTCACGCCCACCAGTGTCAGCTCGCGCGAAGGATGACCATACCAGGCCGAAGCCATCCAGGCCAGGGCCTTGCGGCTGTCGGACACCTGCACCCATGTGAGGCCTTGCGGCAAAGAGTCGGGCGCCGGGGTTTCAGCCACAATCACCTGCGCACCTGCTGCGATCGCCTTGTCAATGAACGCATGGCCGTCGGTCTGCGTGCCGCGTACGGCAACGAACGCACTTCCCGGCCGCACCCGGCGCGAGTCGAACGCCAACGCCTCTATCACTATATCCTGCGGGCCTGCCACTTTTGGCGAAAGCCGCTCGTCGAGCAAATCATTCAATCGGTGTGTCATGCCTTCGCGTGCTTTCCCAAGATGTCTGTTCGTCCGACGACCATCGGGATGGCCGGCCAGGACCGGCCATCGTCAGGTCATCGCAGTGTTTCATAGCGTGAAGGGACTTGCCTTGCGGCTATTTCAAAGTCAGTTTGATCGTTTGCCCGGTCACCTTCGTGCCGGGTTTGAGGCTCTGTCGGACCACCTTGCCAAAGCCGGAGGCTTCGACTTCGAGGCCGCGGTTTTCGAGGATATACAGGGCATCGCGCAGCGTCATGCCCACTACGTTGGGCACCACTTTTTCTTCGGGCACTCTGCGCTTGAGCAGTTGCAACGTATCGGTCTGGCTCGTGCGCACGACCACCCAGTCCGAACGGGTCAGTTCCTTGTAGGGCATGCGCAGTTGTTCGAGCAAGGATTTCATTTCCCGGCGCGCACCGATTTCGTAATCGGGCAGCTTGCGCGCCGTCAGCCGGGGCCGCGGCTTGTCGTTGAGCGGCTGGTGCAGGTCGAGGCGCGTGAAGTAGATCTTGTCTGCGATCTCCCGGAATACCGGCAGGGCCACCTGACTGCCATAGATCCCTCCCTTGCGCGGATGGCTGATGAGCACGATGCAACTGTAGCGAGGCGCATCGGCCGGGAAGTATCCCACGAACGAAGCCTGATAGCCCCCCACCTCCGTCCGGTCGTCGAGCCGACGGTAGTCGAGCTGGGTGGTCCCCGTCTTGCCGGCAAATGCGTAATACGGGCTGTTCCATTTGCTGGCCGTACCGTGCTCCACCACGCCGCGCAACAATCGCTGCGCCTTGCGTATCGTTTCCGTCGAGGCGATCTTGCGCTTGAGCACCACCGGCGGGAAGTGCTCGATGGTTTGCCCGTAGCGCTGGATCTCTTCGACGAGGAAGGGCTTCATCATTTTACCGTCATTGGCCACGGCATTGTAGAACGAGAGCAACTGCAGGGGCGTCAGCAACAGCTCGTAGCCCATCGACATCCACGGCAAGGTGGCTCCGCTCCAGTCGTCTTCCGGCTTGCCGGGATCCTTGATGTAGGGATTGGCTTCGCCCTCTATTTCTATGCCTGTCGGCAAATGCAGGTTGAACTGCCGGAGCCGCTTGACGAATCGGGCTGCTCCGCCGGGCCGGCCATAGCACGCCAGAGCCATCTTGACCATCCCCACGTTGGACGAAATCTGAAAGGCCCGCTCGACGCTGACGGTGTCGTAGTTGTGGGCCACAGCATCCCGCACCTCCAGTTTTTCCTCGAACAGCTCCACGCGCCCCCGCTCGATGTCGATCGAGTCGGTCAGCTCGATACAGCCATCTTCGAGCATGGCCATGATGGCTGCCAGCTTGAAAGTCGAGCCCGGCTCGACGCGGGTGCCAATGGCGTGGTTGTAGGTCTCCCAGATTTTGCCTTTGGGCGTGCGGCTGAGGTTGGCTATGGCGCGGATGGCGCCCGTTTCCACCTCCATCACCACAGCCACTCCGAAGCCGGCCTCATGACGGACCATGGCTCTGTACAACGCCTCTTCGGTGATGTCCTGGATATTGATGTCGATGGTGGTCAGCAGGTCATTGCCACTTTTGGGCTCCACTTCTGCCAGGTCGCCCAGCGGCATCCACACGCCTTCCGGCAAACGGATCATGTACTGCTTGCCGCCCTTGCCCCGCAGCACCTCGTCGAACGCACCTTCCAGACCGACCGGCTTGGCGCCCTCGCGCAGGTATCCGATGGTGCGGTGTGCCAACAGTCCGAAAGGCCGCTGCCGCTTGTAGCGCTGCTCCACGATGAGGCCGCCCCGATACCGCCCCAGCCGAAAGAGCGGAAACTGCCTGATGCGCTGCATCTCGGCAAAGGTCACGCCCTTTTTGATGGGCACGTACCGCGCGCCTTCCTCGCGTTTGCGGATCAAATATTCCCGATAGCCTCCCGGCGTGTAGCTGGGGTCGACCCAGGTGGCCAGACACCACGCCAGGCTGTCGATATTGGCCTCGAAGTCGGCCTTGCTCATGGCCGTCGAGTTCGGATCGAAAGCAATGTCAAAGAACGGTAGCGAGGTAGCCAGCAGGCTGCCGTCGGCAGCGAGGATATTGCCACGCTCGGCTTCGACTTCGCGCAGACGCACGCGCTCTTTCTTGCCCTCTTCACGCCAGCGATCGCGCTCACCGATGCCGATCTGGATGGTACGCGCCACAATGGCGATAGCGACCAGCACCACGACCAGCAGCACCACGTACATCCTTGCCAGCACCTCGTTGCGTATCTGCATCGCCATAGCGTTCGCCTGTGCGTCGTTTAATCATTCACCCTCCACCACGATGATGCGTGGTTCCTCTTTGGGCTTGCGCAGCCCCAGAGGCGCTACGCGTTTCTCCATTTCCGAAAGCCGGCTGTGATACATCAGTTCCGACTTCAGCGCGTGGTATTCCCGGCGAAGGTGTTGCACCTCCTCGCGCATTTCCTGTATCGTGCGTACTTGTTTTTGGGCCAGATGGGCGTTTGAGATGTAGATGGCCCCGAGAAAGCAAAGAAATACGACAAAACTCAGGTGGTTGAACACCACCTCGGCCACGAGCGTGCCCAGCTCCGCGTACCTGCCTTTTTTCTTTTTTCTGGCCATCATCAACTTGCTTCGGAAGGATTTATTCCTCCTGTCTCTACCTCATCAAACAAAGCGATTCGGGAAATCCGGTTGCGAACATGGTGCAATCGGCACTCCTCACTCTGTCGCTCCCTCGCTCCATCTCTCTATCTCTCCTCGCAGTATATCGGCTTTCGCCAAAAACTATCCTGCTTCCTCCGGCGGCGCCACCCGCTCTCCTGCTCTGAGACGCGCGCTTCGGGCCCGCGGATTGGCGGCTATTTCCTCTGGCGAAGGTTCTATCGGTTTTTTCGTCACCGGACGAATGGCGCGCACGAGCTTGCCGTAAAAGTCGCGCAGCTCGCGCCCCTCCACGTTGCCCGTGCGCAGGAAGCGCTTGACCAGCCGGTCTTCGAGCGAATGGTAGGTGATGACCACCAGACGACCACCCGGCCGCAACGCTTCGAGACTTTCCTGCAAAAACTCCTCGAGCACGTCCAGCTCGCGGTTCACGGCGATGCGCAACGCCTGAAACACCTGCGACAGATACCTGGGCTTGTGCCCGCGCACCAGTGGCTCGAGCAGGGCCACCAGCTCGCCCGTGGTCGCAATGGGCTTGCGTTGCCGGGCCTCCACCAGCCGCCGCGCTACCGTGCGCGCATTGCGCACTTCACCGTACTTGCTCAGCAAATCCTGGATTTCCTTTTCCTCGAGCGTGTTGAGCAAGTCGGCAGCGGTAGGCCCCGCTCGCCGATTCATTCGCATGTCAAGGGGCGCATCGAAGCGATAAGAGAAGCCGCGTTCGGCTTCGTCGAGCTGGTGAGACGACACGCCCAGATCGGCCAGGATGCCGTCCACCGCCTCGATGCCATGATAGCGCATGTAGCGCCTCAGATATCGAAAATTGGCCGGACAAAACAACAGGCGCTCATCATCAGGTACGTTGGCCAACGCATCTTCATCCTGATCGAAGGCAAGCAGCCTGCCCTCCGGCCCCAGCTTTTCAAGAATCAACCGGCTGTGCCCGCCCCCGCCGAAAGTAGCATCCACATACACCCCCTCGGGGTCGATATTCAGGGCTTTCACCGACTCGGGGCCCAGCACCGGTACGTGGTACGTCCTCATGCGTCCTCTTTTGGATCGCCAAGAACGGGGGCACTGCCCAGCACTGCTTCCGACAGCTCGTCGAACTCGAAGCCGTCTTCATCGGCCATGATCGCCTCCCATTCTTCCGGATTCCACATTTCAATCATGTTGTCCACGCCCTGCAGGATCACCGACTCTTCGATATTCGCCCACTTCAACAGCGTTTTGGGCAACAGAATCCGGTCATTGCTGTCGATTTGCAGGCGCGTGGCCCCCCGATACCACTTGCGCATGAACATGCGGGCCTTTTTGTTGAAGTGATTCAGCCCCGCCAGACGCTCCCGGGTGATTTGCCGCCATACCGGCTCGGGGTACAACACCAGGCCTCCGTCGAGGCCCCGGTTCACGACGATGGGATGATGGCGCAGCTCTCCGAACTGTTCCAGCAGTTTCGACGGCAGGCGCAGGCGGCCTTTGCTGTCGATTTTGCATTCGTATTCGCCGAGAAACTCGACCATAAGCTGGCTGGATTCATCCCTGTCTGTCGTTCACAGAAGCAAAGAAAACCCATTTCTCCACAAAATTCCACTTTTTACCACATTATTTTTCTTATCGCCCACACCACCCACCCATTCTTCCCCTCATTTCTACATAAACCCTTGCACCAAAGTGTTTCTCCAAGGGAACCAGCTCGCCCCTGCCATGGTCGCAGCGTGGCCCATCTCCATGGGTGGAGCCACATTCCGGATCATGCACCCCCTTTCCACCACCATTACCCGCCCTGATTTTTTCAAAAAATTTCCCAAAAAACAGATTGACATCCAACAAGTTATATCCATACATACTCATTTACAGCGCTTGCCCCCCTTGACAGGCAAATCCAAATATTAATTTTACCCCACCATTCCGTTCCGATTGATCGCATCAAACCTATTCGTCAAACCAAATTTTTGTAGCATGAGACTATGGTGTACAAAACCGGTACTCCTGCTCGCAGCCATGCTGTTGTCCATTAGCGCAATGGCACAGTTCACGGCTACGGGCAAGGTGACTGACTCTGAAGGCAACCCCCTGATCGGGGTGACGGTGGCAGTGAAGGGTACTGCCGTGGGTGCATTTACCGATTTCGACGGCAAGTTCGAAATTGACGTACCCACTGACGAGGCCACGCTCGAGTTCACCTACATCGGCTATGCGCCCGTGGAAGTGCAGGTGAGCAAAGACAACCCGAACGTCGAGGTGGTGATGGCGAACGAGGCCACCCAGCTCGACGAGGTGGTGGTTACGGGTCTGGCCACCAGCGTCAAGCGAAGCAACCTGGCCAACTCGGTGGCACAGATCGATGCGCGCCAGCTCACGGGCGTGACCACCCAGCAGACGATGGACGGCGCCCTGTACGGCAAGTTTGCCGGCGCCAACATCATCAAGAACTCGGGTGCACCGGGTGGCGGCATTTCGATCCGACTGCGCGGCATCACCTCGCTGACGGCCAACTCGCAACCGCTGTTCATCATTGACGGGGTGTACCTCGACAACTCGGCCATCAAGGCCGGCTTCGACTTCGTATCGAAATCGCAGGCCGGCGGCAGCCAGAGCGTACAGGACGACCCCTCGAACCGCATCGCCGACATCGATCCCGAAGACATCGAGACCATCGAGATCCTGAAGGGGGCCTCGGCGGCGGCCATCTACGGTTCGCGTGCCGGTGCGGGCGTAGTGATCATCACCACCAAGCGCGGCAAGGCCGGCAAGACGACCGTCAATGTGGCGCAGACGTTCAGCATGAACGCCCTGCTCAACCCGCGCGGCATGCGCCAGTGGGACAGCGACAAGGTGGCAGCTTCGTGGGGCCCCGACGAAGTGCCCATCTACGAAGCAGCGGTGGCGGCCGGCAAGATTTACAACTACGAAAAAGAGCTGTACGACAACCGCCTGCTGGGCTACCAGACGCGCCTGAGTGTAAGCGGCGGCGACGACAAGACTCGCTTCTTTACGGGCCTGACCTACAAAAACGACCCGGGCATCGTGTTGAACACGGGCTATCAGAAGACCAGCTTCCGCCTCAACCTCGACCGCCAGTTGTGGGACTTCATGGATCTGAAGGTGAGCTCGAACTACATCAAGTCGTCGGCCGACCGCGGCTACTTCAACAACGACAACTCGGGTACCACCATCGGCATTTCGTTTATCTCGACGCCGCCATGGGCCGAGCTCCATCCCGACGAGAACGGCAACTACCCCGACAACCCCTACTCGGGCGGCAACCCGTTGCAAACGGCTGCTCTGGTGACCAACAACGAAAGCGTGGATCGCATCATCACCGGCGGCACGCTCACCACCCACCTCATCAAGCAAGACAATCAGAGCATGCGCCTCATCCTGCGCGGCGGGATGGACCTGTACAGCCTGAAAAACTCCGCCATCTTCCCGCGTGAGCTGCAGTTCCAGAAAAACGGCAACGGTACGGACGGTGCCGTCATCATCACCACGGCCCAAAACCGCATTGCCAATATCGACGCTTTTCTGGTGCACTCCTTCTACACGGGCTCGGGCGTGCATTTCCGCACGCAGTTGGGCTACACGGCCCAGAACTTCGACCAGAACGTCATTCGCTCCACGGCCTCCTTCCTCGTGGGCACGCAGACCAACCTGGACCAGGCCAGCTCAATCTTTGTCGAGGAGGATCGCTACATCCAGCGCGACCGCGGCTTCTTCGTACAGGAAGAGGTCAACCTCCACGACCAGGTCATCCTCACGCTGGGTCTGCGTGGCGACAAATCGACCAACAACGGCGACCCCAACCAGTTGTTCTTCTACCCGAAGGGCTCGATAGCCGTCAACGTACACGAGTTCGACTTCTGGAACAGCAGCCAGCTCAGCAGCCTGAAGCTGCGCCTGGCCTATGGCCAGTCGGGTAACTTCCCCGTTTTCGGTGCCAAGTACACGCCGCTGGTGCCCGTAGTCATCGGGGGCAGCACGGGCTCGCTCATCGGTGCCACGCGCGGCAAGAGCGACATCGGCCCCGAGCGCCAGACCGAGATCGAAGCCGGTATGGACATCGGTCTGATGAGCAACAAGGTGCTGCTCGACGTGACGGTGTACCAGAAAACGATTGACGACCTGGTGCTCAACGTACAGGTGCCCGCATCGAGTGGCTTCACCTCGAAGTGGGAAAACGTCGGTTCGCTGCAAAACCGCGGTCTGGAAATCGGCCTGACGACCTCGCCCGTACAACGCGACAACTTCTCGTGGGACAGCCGCACCACCTTCTGGCTCAACCGCGCGCTGGTGACCGAGTTGCGCGTGCCGGCCTACAACACCGGTGCTTTTGGTGCCACGCTGGGCACCTACCGCATCGAGGAAGGCAAGAGCCCCACGCAGCTCGTGGGTATCACCGATGATCCCAACGACGATGACGGCATTGCCGTGTTTGGCGATGCCGAACCCGACTTCCAGATGGGCTTCTGGAACACCCTGAACTACAACAACTGGGAGCTGTCGTTCCTCTTCCACTGGAAAAAAGGCGGTGACAACATCAACCTGACCACGCTGCTGACCGACATCTTCGGCACCAGCCCCGACTACGACGACAAGACGCTCGACCCCACGGGCCAGCTCACCAACGGCGAGTACCGCCTGGCCGCGCTGGGCGTGACGGCTGCTCCCTGGATCGAGGATGCCGGCTACCTGCGTCTGCGCGAGGTAGGCCTGTTCTACCGCATTCCGCGCGCCAAGCTCAACGACGTGTGCAGCCTCAAGGTGGGTGTCTCGGGTCGCAACGTGCTGAACTTCTTCAAGTACAACAGCTACGATCCTGAGGTATCGAACTTTGGTTCGAACGCCATCTCGAACAACGTAGAGGTGACGCCCTATCCCTCGGCCAAGAGCTACTTCTTCACCATCCGTGCCAGCTTCTGACGGAGGCTGCACGGTAGCCATCGACTGATTTTTTAATCAAAAAAGCAAAACCATGTTTTTCAAAAATATATGGACGCAAAAGCTGGCGACCTTTCTGCTCGTGGCAGGATTGGCTGCGGGCTACTCGTCCTGCCAGCTCGACGATATTCCCGACCCCAACAACCCGAGCCTGAACGTCATCGAATCGAATGCCTCGCTCGGGGAAATCCAGAACCTCGTAGACGGCATCCAGGCCTGGATGCGCGACCGCCTGGGCACCTACCTCGACGGTGTCGGCGTGATCGGGCGCGAGTACTATCGCTTTTCGGGCTCCGACCCGCGCTTCACGTCCGACCTGCTGGGCAAAGGCAATGCCGTGCTCGACGACAACACCTTCTACACCACGCGGCCCTTCCAGTCGCGCTATCGGGTCGTGAAAAACTGCAACATCCTCATGACCGCCATCGAAAACACCTCGGCGCCTATCAGCGCGGCTGAAAAAAGTGCAGCCCTGGGCTATGCCAAAACCATCATGGCCCACGAGCTGCTCATGGTGCTCAACCAGCAGTACAAGAACGGCATCCGCGTCGACGTGGCCGACCCCGACAACCTCGGCCCCTTCCTCTCGTTGGAAGAGTCGCTCAGCGCCATTGCCTCCCTGCTCGACGAAGCAGCCACCGACCTGCAGGCCGGCGGCGACCGCTTCCCCTTCAGCCTGACCAGCGGCTTTGCCGGCTACGACACGCCGGCCACCTTCCTGAAGTTCAACCGGGCGCTCGCCGCCCGCGTGGACCTCTACCGCCAGGACTGGAGCGGCGCCCTCGACGCCCTCAACGGCTCGTTCTTCGACCTGGGCGGCGACTTCTACGATGGCGTGTACTACATCTTCTCGACGGCCGGCGGCGACCAGCTCAACGAAATGTGGTATCCGCTCAACTCGACCGGCGAGCTGCGCGTGGCACATCCGTCCTACGTGACCGACATCGAGGCCGGCGACGACCGCATCAGCAAGGTGACGATGCGCAACGACGAAGCCTTCCAGGACGGCCTCAGCAGCCAGTGGGACGTGACGGTGTACCAATCGAACACCGACCCCATGCCCATCATCCGCAATGAGGAACTCATCCTCATTTTTGCGGAAGCAAGTGCCCAGACCGGCAAGACCGACGATGCCGTGATGGCCATCAATACCATCCGCAATGCCCACGGGCTGGCGGACTACAGCGGCGGCACGTCTGCCGAGGAGCTCATTGACGAGATCCTGAAGCAGCGTCGCTTCTCGCTCTTCGGCGAAGGTCATCGCTGGATCGATATGCGCCGCTACGGCCGCCTGAACGAACTGCCCATAGATCGGCCCGACGACGACGTGTGGGAGCAGTTCCCGCGTCCGGCCGGTGAAAACTGATCCATTTCCGGCCATTTGCACGGGAGAGGAAGTCCGCCACCTGTGCGGGCTTCCTCTTTTCTTTTGCCGAAAAGGCCTCGCCCCACCTTCCGCGCTCACGCGGCGGCCTGATGCCCCTCCCTGCCAACTCGCGAGAATTCCCAATCTTTGCATCGTTTACCCGAAAAAACCGCTCACCATGGAAAATGCATCGCGGCCTCAGGCCCAACCCGACACCTTCCGGTTCAAGCAATTTTCCGTCAGGCAAGCACGAAGCGCCATGAAAGTGGGCACCGACGGCGTGCTGCTGGGCGCCTGGGTGGACGTGCAGGACGTGCGCCGCGCGCTCGACGTAGGTACGGGCACGGGCCTGATCGCACTGATGCTCGCCCAACGCAGCAAGGCACAAATCGATGCCGTAGAAATAGATGCCGCAGCAGCCGCCGAAGCAGCGGAAAACGCAGCAGCATCGCCCTGGCCCGACCGCGTGAAGGTGATCCATCAGTCGGTGCAGGACTACGCCCGACAGGCCAATGAAACTTACGACCTGGTGGTCAGCAATCCACCCTTCTTTACGGGGGGCGTACTGTCGGCTTATCAGGATCGGGCCAGCGTGCGCCATACGGTGAAGTTGCCCCATGGCGATCTGCTCGATGCGGCGCGCAGGCTGCTGCATCCCGAAGGGCGTCTTGCCGTCATCCTGCCCTATCTCGAAGGCCTGCGGTTTGGCGAGCTGGCGGCCACCTATGGTTTCTACCTGTGCCGCCGTACCAGGGTACGGCCGCTACCCGAACAGCCTTTCAACCGCCTGTTGCTCGAATTTGCGCGCCAGGTGCGTCCCTTGCAAGAGTCGGACCTGGTCATTCAGGACGAACAGGGACATTGGACCGAGGCATACGTCCGACTCACCCGGCCATTCTACATCTCGATTTGAGCCCGTTGGCACACCTCAAATGCAAAAGCCCTTACACGCGTGCTCGTTTCGTGTAAGGGCTTTTTGCTTCGGGGGTTGAAAATACGCCATTCAGTGTGTGGCCTTGGCTTTTGCTTCTTCGATGATTTGTTTGGCGAGCTTGAGAATGGTGTCGTCCTCTATGTGCACGATTCCGCCGTCGGGACCGGGCTCGTAATGCCAGCCGGGGATCTCATTGGCATCCTGGATCTTTTTGGCGCCGAAATAGTTGCGAACCGTCTGTTCGGAAATGCCCAGTTGCCTGGCAATACGGGACACACTTCCGGTGGGCAGGCTGTGCTTGATCGCACGCAGCTCATTGAATGTAATCACCATGGTGCATGAAGTTTTGATGAGTGAACGAAAGGCTGAAAAATATTGTGCAACTTCTGAAACACAGAAAATGATACGAAGGAAAAGCTGCCTGAAATTGGCAACTTGTTTGGCTAAAGTTAACACATCCCCGACTCAAACTCAAATTTCAAAGAACATATTATCAAGTTTTCCAAGTATTGACGTTCTTTGCCTGGCATCCCTTCGCGTCTTGCCGTCAGCAAGACACTTGTCCTTCCGGCAAATTTCCCGTGCGACATATCCTGCTTTTTGGTATTAAATTTGATTGTAATCCATAAACCGCTCATTCATATTTGAGAGTTCACACATTCGATGAGCGGCGATAAGCATTCATCCATAAAACATCCGACCATGAAAAGAACGTTCACCACCCTTTTGCTGACGGCCGCAGCCCTGTGGGCCATGGCACAGGCACCCAACGCCATTTGCTACTCGGCCCTTGCGCACGATGTCTTCGGCAACGTACTGGCCAACCAGGAAATCACCATCCGGCTATCGGTCCTGCGCGACGGACCGACGGGCAGTGTCGAGTATCAGGAGATTCACAAGACGCAGACCAACGACCAGGGCCTTTTCAACGTCAATCTGGGCGAAGGCGAAATCACGGGCAACGGCGCCCAGGACGAGTTTCGGAACATCGACTGGGCCAATGGCACCTACTGGCTAAAAGTAGAGATGGACGCCACGGGTGGACAGAACTTCGAAATGATGGGCGTGTCCCGGATCCTGTCGGTGGTCTATGCCCTGCACGCCAATACAGCCGACCATGCCACCCGGTCGGACACGGCGCTCGTGGCCCAGACGGCCCTGACGGCCGTGCAGACCATCGGCGACGATGACGGCGACCCGACCAACGAGATCCAGACGCTTTCCAAGAACGGCAACGTGATCGAGCTGTCGAACGGCGGGGGCCAGGTCGTGGATGAGGTGGATGACGCCGACAACGATCCCACCAACGAGTTGCAAACGCTCAGCTTCCAGAACGGTGAGCTATCCATCTCGGGAGGCAACACGATCTCCTTCTACGAGGCGCCATTTTCGGCACCGGGCTCTTCAGCCGACCTGCCCCTGGGCATCGTGGGCGAACACATAGTGCTGACCACCGGCGACTACATCGTCCCGCCCGACAAGGTGTTTTTCGTGACCTCAGGCGGCCCCAACGTCATCCTCAACGGCTATGGCAACCTCACGGGCATACACGTGCACCCCACCACGCCCAACATGCCGGTCTTTCCGCCCAACACGCACATCACCGACTGCATGTGCACCGGCATCCTGATCGACACCTCTTCCTTTGCCCAGCCCGTGATCATTGACCTGACATTTGGTTCTTATCTGGTGCCTTCCGGCAAAGTGCTCTTCATCAAGAGCGGCATCCCCAACGACCAGACGGGCAAGCTCGTCGTCAACAACGTACTGATGGAGTTTCTGCGTCCCAACTTCACGCGCGGCACGCGCATTATCAGCTTCCCGGCAGGCACGATTATCAAAAAGCCCAATGACCTGAACGAAATGGTATTGACAGGCTACCTCATAGATGCCAACTGATCCGATCGCCATGACGCAGATCCGGTTTTCGCAACAAAAAATCAGCCTGTCATGAACACGAGAAAAATATTTCTGGGTCTTGTGCTGGCAGTCCTTTGCCTGGCTACCGCCCGAGGGCAACGGATCGTCCATCAGACCCTTTCCAATGCGGCGGCCGCCGCGGCCACACCCGGTACCACCCTGTTTTACGTGCTCGGCAGTGCCTGTGCCGGCTGTGGTGCCCTGCAGGGCGACCAAACGGGAACGACCCTTTATCCGGGCTTTCCCACGCCGGGTTCCGACACCTGCTTCACCATTGGCGTGGCGGTGGAGGAGACCCAGGACGCATGCGGCACCTACTATCAGTTTTACTATACCGGCAATGCCGATGAACAAGTGGTCAGTTTCGAATGGGACTTCGGACCCAATGCGTATCCGCAAACTTCGTCATTGGCCAATCCGGAAAACGTGGCCTTCGACAGCCCGGGCACCCATCAGGTGCACCTGCGCGTGAGCGACGGCCTTGGCTGTACGAAGGAATATGCCTTTGAAGTGGAAGCCACCGGTACGGCCTTTGCTGCGAATCCCCTCATCACCCACGTCAATTGCCATGGCGACGCCACGGGCGAGATCGAGCTGGAGATGCTGGGCGGCACGGCCCCGTTCGACTTCCAGTGGTCCAATGGCGGTCAGACCATCTTCATGGAAGCCCTGCCTGCCGGCACCTATGAATTTACGGTGACTGATGCCGAAGGGTGCACCTACACCAATGTCGCCGTCGTCGAGCAGCCCGATGCGCCGCTGCAAATTGCGATTGCCACTACCGACGAATCCTGCATCAATGCCGCTGACGGCCTGCTGGCGGCCAATGTGAGCGGAGGCACGCCCCCTTACCGCTATGCCTGGAGTACGGGCGACACCACGGCCCAGGTCACCGGCATCCCCTCGGGCGAGTATTTCCTCACGGTGACCGACGCCAGAGCCTGTGTGGCCACCAAATCGGTCTTCCTCGGCCAGGAATGCAACCCGCGGGCCGTGGACGTGATCACCCCCAATGGCGACGGCGTCAATGACGTGTGGGTCGTGAAGAACATCGAAAACTTCCCCGACAACGAGGTGCGCATCTACAACCGATGGGGCGAGCTGGTGTATGCGCGCAAGGGCTACACCAACGACTGGAACGGCATGGGCATCAACGGCAAGATGCTGCCCGCCGGGCCTTATTACTACGTGTTGCGCATCTACGGCGACACGTTCGGGCTGCCACCGGTCCGTACCGGCGCCATCAGCCTGATCCGCTAAGCCAAGCAGCCGCACCCACATATTTTTTTACCAAACAGGACAACTCATGAAAAAATATATCCTCGCGTTGTGGGCATTCTGTTGTCTGGGGTGGGTGGCACACCTGCAGGCGCAGCAACAGCCGCTTTTCACCAATTTTTTCCAGAATGAATTCGCTTTCAACCCGGCCATGGCAGGCGTGCATCCCGAAATGGAGATCCGTGCCCTCATGCGGCGCCAGTGGGTCAATGTGCCGGGCTCGCCTGCCTCACAGGTGCTCACGGGGGTCGGCCGCATTGCCGGTGCACCCTTTGGCGTGGGCGCCATTGCCTACAACGACATGGCCGCCAAGCTGCAGCGCACGGGCGGCAGCGTGGCCGGCGCCTACCGGCTCGAAGTGCTCGACTCGTCGGCCACGCTGGCCGTGGGCGCCTCGGTGGGTTTCTTCCAATGGCGGCTGCGCTCTGGTGTGTTCGTGGAAAACGAAAGCGACGACCTGCTCGCCAGTGCCCAGAACGGCCTGTGGGTGCCCGAAGTGAACATCGGCGCCCATTTCGAAATGCGCAACGGCCTGTTTGCCGGCATCGCCGTCCCACAGTTCGTCAGGCAATCGGCAGCATTCGACAGGGAAGACCCCGAGATGGGGCGGGCGGTATTCGTGCCGCACTATCATTTCCTTGCCGGCATTCGGAAGTTCGTGGGGCCCGACCAGAGCCTCTGTTTCGAGCCTACCGTGCTCGTGAAGATGGTGGAAGGGGCGCCGGTACAATTCGACGCCGGTCTGCGCGTCATCTTCAACGACAAGCTGTGGGCGGGCGCCATCTGGCGTCGCCAGGATGCCGTAGCGGCCATGCTCGGCTATCGGCTCGACGAGCGCTTCGACCTGAGCTATTCCTACGACTACACCCTTTCCGACCTCCGCGGCACCAGCGCCGGAAGCCACGAGCTCAGCATCGGCTATCGCTTCGTCCAGGTCAAAGACAGCGACCAGGACGGCGTGCCCGACAAGGACGACCTGTGCCCCGACCAGTGGGGCCCTGAAGAAAACAACGGCTGCCCGCGCGAAGCCATCGCCGATCTGGGCGATACCGACGGCGACGGCGTGCCCAATGACCAGGACAAGTGCCCCGACGAGCCCGGGCCCAAACAGTTCGACGGCTGCCCCTGGAAAGACCGCGACGGCGACGGCATCCACGACATGCAGGACGCCTGCGCCGATCTGTGGGGCGTAGCTTCCAACGCCGGCTGCCCGCGCGACGACATCGACCGCGACGCCATCGTCGGCGCCGCCGACAAGTGCCCCGACCAGCCGGGCACGCTGGCCACGCAGGGCTGCCCCAACATCGACTCCGACGGCGACGGCATCATCGACGGCCTGGACCGATGCCCCAACCAGCCGGGCCGCATCGCCAACGAGGGCTGCCCCATCGCAGCGGTGGCCTCGCTGCCCGAGGACATCATGAAAATCCTCGAGCTGGCCGAACGCAAAGTCTTCTTCGACGTGGACAGCGACGAAATCAAGCCCGACGCCTACGAGTATCTCGACAAGCTGGCGGAAGTGCTCATCGCCCATCCCGACTGGAAGCTGCGCCTGACGGGGCATGCCGACGCCACCGGCCCCGAAGACTACAACATCGAACTGTCGAAGCGCCGCGCCGAGGTGGTGCTGTTCTACCTGCTCAACCGGGGCGTGCCGCGCCACCAGATCATGGCCGAGTACTACGGCGAGTCGCAGCCCATCGCACCCAACGACAACCCGCGCCTGCGCTACCTGAACCGCCGCGTGGAGATGCACTTCGTGATCGACAATCAGACCTTTGGCACAAAGAATCACCTCGGTGAGCGCGAATACTACCGCAACAACCGATAAGAATTATGGATGATGCTTATGCATTTCCGGGCGGCCCGTTGTGGGTCGCCCTTCTTTTTTCCTGCTCGTACCAGACGAGCTTGAGCAGGTCGAAGGCAACGAGTCGCGGCAGGTCGGTCGCCACCAGGTAGCGGACCAGTCGGGCTTCGGCTTTCGCCAAAATGCGGTCGGGAAGGGCAGCAAGGAGCCAGCCCTGGCGCGCAGCAGCCGCCCCCAGCCGCGTCGGCACCGCCTTGCCCGATTGCTCCCACTCCACCAGCGTGGCCACGGCCTGCCGGCTCTTGTCCAGGAAGGCGGATGCCGGTTCGAGGCCGGTGTGCAGGAGCGGATTGTCGATATGCAGTACCTCGATTTCCATCCTCCTCAGGCTTTCGCCAAAAAGGGTGTCTTCGTGGCCATAGGCGCGCACCTGCTCGTCGAAGCCACCTGCCTTTTCGAACGCTGCCTTGTGGATCAGGAAGTTGTGCGTGCGGAAGGAAGCCCACGGCCGCCGGCGACGCGCCGATGCCGTCTGCTGCTCGCGATGGCGGCCGTAGTGCCAGCGCAGGCGCAGCGCTGGCTCGACCGGGGGCGCTTCGGCATAGGCGGTGCCGCCAACCACCACTGGCGCCTGCCGGGCCGCCCGCGCGTACCGCAACAAGAAATCGGGATGCACCACCGCAGAGTCGGCATCGGCAAAAAGGAGCCAGGGCGATCGGGCCTGACGCGCGAGGAAATTGCGCACGCCGGCGCGCCCCAGATTTCGCTCGAGCAAAAACACCCGGACATGCTCGCCCTCAAGCGACTGGTGCCATTTGCCGAAAGGCGGCTGAGAAGCATCATCTGCCAGCAGGATTTCCAGCTCGATTCCGGGTCGCTCGAGCGACAACAATTGCCGCACGAAAGGGCGGGCATCCTGATTGCGTACGGGGATGAGTACGGAAACTTGCACGGGTCGTATTTTGCGAAAGCAAAAACAGGATGATCGGCCCACGAGCCACCAACCTACGAGCTACGAGCCACAAGCCCGATTGCTGTTGTACCTTTGCGCGCAGCAAAACTAACACATCCATGAAGCCACCGAGCCTGCAGACCATCCTCAACGACCAGACGCTCGATCCCACCTTGCGCCGCATTGCCGAAAAAGTGCAGGCGGGCGAGCGCGTCACGCCGGAAGAAGGCGTGTACCTCTACGAACACGGACCGCTGGGCTATGTGGGAGCCCTGGCCAACTTCATCCGCGAACAACGGCACGGCGACGTCACCTACTTCAACCGCAATTTTCACATCGAGCCCACCAACGTCTGCATCTACGACTGCAAGTTCTGCTCGTATTCGCGCCGCATCAAAAAACGCGAGGACGGCTGGGAGCTCACCATGGACGAGATCCTGGAGCAGGTGCGCCGGTACGACGACCAGCCCGTGACGGAAGTACACATCGTGGGTGGAGTATTGCCACAATACGACCTGGACTTCTACACCGAGCTGTTCCGGCGCATCAAGGCGCACCGGCCCGAGCTGCACATCAAGGCCCTGACGCCGGTGGAATACCACTACATTTTCAAGAAGGCGAAGGTGAGCTATGAAGAAGGCATGAAGCTGATGAAAGAGGCCGGCCTGGACTCGATGCCGGGCGGGGGGGCCGAGATCTTCGATCCGGAAATTCGCGCCCGGATCTCGGGCGACAAGTGCACCGGCGAGCAGTGGTTGCAGATTCACGAGGTCTGGCACCAGCTCGGCGGGCGCTCCAATGCCACCATGCTTTACGGCCACATCGAGGAATATCGCCACCGCATCGGCCACATGGAACAGTTGCGACAGTTGCAGGACCGCACGGGTGGCTTTCAAACTTTCATTCCGCTGAAGTTCCGCAACAAGGACAACCAGATGTCGCACGTGCCCGAGGTGAGCGTCATCGAGGATCTGCGCAACTACGCCATCAGCCGCATCTATCTCGACAACTTCCCGCACGTAAAGGCCTACTGGCCCATGATCGGGCGCCACATCGCCCAGCTTTCGCTGGCTTTCGGCGTGGACGACATCGACGGCACCATTGACGACACGACCAAAATCTACTCGATGGCCGGCTCGGAAGAGCAGCACCCGGCCATGACCACCGAAGAGCTGGTCAACCTGATCCGACGGGTGGGCCGCCGCCCCGTCGAGCGCGATACGCTCTACAACGTGATCAAGGACTACACCGACCACGTGTTCGACTCGGACAAGGAATTCAGAGGGTACGTGTCGTTGCCGGTAGTGGATAATTGATGATGGAGCGACGGAGTGAGTGAGTGATGGAGTGAGTGAGTGATGGAGTGAGTGAGTGAGTGATGGAGTGATGGAGTGATGGAGTGAGGAGAGAAGAGTGAGGAGTGAGGAGTGTACCGATTTGACCGATTCAACCGATTTAACCGATTTAACCGATTTGACCAATTTGACCGATTGGTGGTCAACCGGGAAAACGCTCAACGCTACACCCTCAACGCTCAACTCCTTTGCAGTGGACACCGCATTTCAACGCCCCCTGAATCCCGCAGGCTCAGACAACACCACACGTGAATGGACCAGATACGCGTTACTGCCGTAAGCTACCTGAACACCAAGCCGTTTTTGTACGGGTTGTTGC
>WFYJ01000238.1 GCA_015490175.1 Saprospiraceae bacterium
ATACCTCACTTTGCATCAATCTGCCTATCCCCCCTTAAAAATGAGCGAAACGTGTGTTTAAACCCTAAACTTTAAACCCTACACGCAACACCTTTCTGCAGCCGGTCCATTTTCGGGATGCGCGATTATCTATTCAAGGACACCACCAAAAACCCCTTCCCCCGCTGCAGCGGAAGAAGGGGCAAGGTATGCGTCGCTTGGCAAATAGTCATTACATCATGCCGCCCATGCCACCCATACCGGGCGCGCCGGCCGGCATCGGCGGCTCGGGTTCGGGCTTTTCGCTGACCACGCACTCGGTAATCAGCACCATGCCTGCAATCGAACCGGCGTTTTCGAGGGCGATGCGCGACACCTTGGTCGGGTCAATCACACCGGCCTTCTTCAGGTCTTCGTACTGGTCGGTGCGGGCGTTGTAGCCGAAGGCACCCTTGCCCTCGCGCACCTTCTGCAGTACGACCGAACCTTCCTGACCGGCATTGTTGGCGATCACGCGCAGCGGAGCCTCGAGGGCCTTGCGCACGATCTGGATGCCGATGGTCTCGTCCTCGTTGGCGCCCTTCATTTCTTCGAGGGCTTCCATGGCGCGCACGAAGGCCACGCCACCACCCGGCACGATACCTTCCTCTACGGCAGCACGCGTTGCGTGCAGGGCGTCGTCCACGCGGTCTTTTTTCTCCTTCATTTCCACCTCGGTGGCGGCGCCCACGTACAGCACGGCCACACCGCCGGCCAGCTTGGCCAGGCGCTCCTGCAGCTTCTCGCGATCGTAATCGCTGGTGGTCGTTTCGATCTGCTGCTTGATCTGCTTGATGCGGGCCTTGATCATCTCGTCGTCGCCCTTGCCACCCACGATGGTGGTGTGGTCCTTGTCCACGGTGATCTTCTCGGCCTGGCCCAGCATGTCGAGCGTGGCATGCTCGAGCTTGTAGCCCTTCTCTTCGCTGATGACGGTACCGCCCGTGAGGATGGCGATGTCTTCGAGCATGGCCTTGCGGCGGTCGCCAAAGCCGGGTGCCTTGACGGCCACCACCTTGAGGTTGGCACGCAGGCGGTTGACGACGAGCACGCCGAGGGCTTGGCTCTCCACGTCTTCAGCGATGATCAGCAGCGGGCGGCCCGACTGCACCACCTGCTCGAGGATGCCGACGATGTCCTGCAGGTTGCTGATTTTCTTGTCGGTGATGAGGATGTAGGGGTCTTCGTATTCGACCTTCATGTTTTCGGCATCGGTCACGAAGTAGGGCGACAGATAGCCTCGGTCGAACTGCATGCCCATCACCTCTTCCACGTAGGTTTCGGTACCGCGGGCTTCTTCCACCGTGATGACGCCGTCGGTGCTGACGCGCTTCATGGCGTCGGCGATGAGGCGACCGATCTCTTCGTCGTTGTTCGACGAGATGGTGGCTACCTGACGGATCTTGTCGAAATCGTCGCCGATGTGTTCCGAGAGTTTTTTCAGTTCCTCGACCACTTTGGCCACGGCCTTGTCGATGCCGCGCTTGAGGTCCATCGGGTTGGCGCCGGCGGTCACGTTCTTCAGGCCGGCGGTGATCATGGCCTGGGCCAGTACCGTAGCGGTGGTGGTGCCGTCACCGGCCACGTCGGCCGTCTTGCTGGCGACTTCTTTCACGAGCTGAGCCCCCATGTTTTCCACCTGGTCTTCGAGTTCCACCTCCTTGGCGACGGTGACGCCGTCCTTGGTGACTTGGGGCGCACCGAAACTCTTCTGGATGACGACGTTGCGCCCTTTGGGGCCCAGCGTCACTTTCACGGCATTGGCCAGCTTGTCCACGCCGCTTTTGAGCCCTTCGCGGGCATCTCTATTGAAGACGATTTCTTTTGCTGCCATTGGTAATGTTGATTTTTACTTTCGTTCGATAATTCGTTTTGCACAAAAAGGGAAGCGAGCGATCAGCTTTCGAGCACGACGAGGATGTCGTCTTCGCGCATGATCAGGTAGTCTTCACCGTCGAGCGTGAATTCCTGACCGGCATACTTGCCATAGAGCACGATATCGCCCGGCTTGACGCTCACCGGCTTGCCTTCCTTGCCGGGGCCCACGGCCACCACTTCGCCGCGCTGGGGCTTTTCCTTGGCCGTGTCGGGGATGATGATGCCTCCTTTCGTTTTCTCTTCGGCCGGAGCGGGCTTGATCACTACCCGGTCGTTAATGGGTTTGAGATTCATGACGTCGAAGGTTTTTTGTTGATTTTTCAAAATGAATCGTTCGGCAGCCTTCCCCTCACACGGCGTGCCATTCGGTCAAAAGTGACTTTGTGTCAGCCTGTGCCCTTGCTTTTGACAAAACCAAATGGCTGCAAGGACAATTTGGCAAGCAGACGCCCCCTTGCCGGGAGGCTTTCTGCAGGCCCGGATTTCAAAATTTTTACTTTTGCCATCCATTTGCCGCCAAGGCAAATGCCTTGCAACCAGAAACCCGGATCAATCCCTGAATTGCATATGCCCAGAAATTTGCTCATCGTCGAGTCGCCGGCCAAGGCCAAAACCATCGAGAAGATCCTTGGCAAGGACTTCCAGGTAAAATCGAGCTACGGCCACATCCGCGACCTGCCCAAAAACGACCTCGGGGTGGACGTGGAGCACGGCTTCCGGCCGCGCTACGAGGTGTCGCCCGAGAAGAAGAAGGTGGTGCAGGAGCTGCGCAAGGCCGTCAAGGAGGCCGACGAGGTGTGGCTCGCCACCGACGAAGACCGCGAAGGGGAAGCCATCTCGTGGCACCTGTGCCAGGTGCTGGGCCTGGATGAGCGCACCACCAAGCGCATCGTCTTTCACGAGATCACGGCGCCGGCCATCCGCAAGGCCATCCAGCAGCCGCGCACCCTTGATCTGAACCTGGTGAACGCACAGCAGGCCCGCCGCATCCTGGACCGACTGGTGGGCTACGAGCTGTCGGAGCTGCTGTGGAAAAAGATCAAGGGAAAGCTCTCTGCCGGCCGCGTGCAGTCGGTAGCGGTGCGGCTCGTGGTCGAGCGCGAGCGCGAGATACAGGCCTTCCGGCCCGAGCCCTTCTACCGCGTTTCGGCCATCTTTCTGGTCGAGGGGCGCCACGGCAAGCAGGTCGAGCTGAAGGCCGTGCTGAAAGACGACTTCAAGAAAGAAGAAGACGCGGCTGCCTTTTTGGCGAAAGCCAGAGAGGCCGTCTTCACCATCACCGACATCGAAGTCAAACCCGGCAAGCGCACCCCAGCCCCACCCTTCACCACCTCGACCCTGCAGCAGGAAGCCAGCCGCAAGCTGGGCTTTCCGGTGAGCAAGACCATGCGCATCGCACAGCGCCTCTACGAGGCCGGCCATATCACTTATATGCGTACCGACTCGGTCAACCTGAGTGAGGTGGCCCTGCAGGCCATCGCCGAAGAGGTGGAAAGTCGCTTCGGCAAAAAATACGTCAAGACGCGGCGCTACAAGACCAAAAAATCGACCGCACAGGAAGCCCACGAGGCCATCCGCCCCACCTACATCGACCGCCAGGTGGTCTCGACCGAGCGCGACGAGCAGCGCCTCTACGAGCTGATCTGGAAGCGCACCATCGCCTCGCAGATGGCCGATGCCATCCTCGAAAAAACAGTGGCACACATCGGCATCTCGACCATTCCCGAGCGCGAACTGGTCGCGGAAGGCGAGGTGATCAAGTTTCCCGGCTTCCTCGAAGTGTACATGGAGTCGAAAGACGACGAGGAAGACGAGGAAACGAGGGGCATGCTGCCGCCCCTGAAAGTGGGCCAGCAGTTGGCGCTCAAGGAGATGGAGGCGCGCCAGCGCTTCACCAGGCCGCCGGCACGCTACTCGGAGGCCAGCCTGGTGCGCAAGCTCGAAGAGCTGGGTATCGGCCGGCCCTCGACCTATGCACCCACCATCGCCAAGATCATGGAAGAAGGCCGCGGCTATGTGGTGAAAAAAAGCGCGGAAGGCACGCCCCGCAAGTTCGCCATCCTGCGCCTCGTCGAGGGAGAAATCAGGAAGGAGGAAGCTACCGAGACGGTGGGGGCGGTCAAGGGGCGGCTTTTCCCCACCGACATGGGCATGGTAGTGACTGACTTTTTGACGGAGCACTTCCGCAAAATCATGGACTACCGCTTTACGGCCCGCATCGAGGAAGAGTTCGATGAGATCGCGGCCGGCATACTCGAATGGACGCGCATGCTCGAAAAATTCTACGGGCCCTTCCACGAGCAGGTGCAGCACACGCTCGAACACGCCGAGCGCGAGCGCGGCGAGCGCATCCTGGGCAAGGACCCCGCCACTGGCCGCACGGTGCTGGTGCGCCTGACGCGCTACGGCACGCCCGTCATCCAGATCGGCAAGCCCGATGAGCTGGACGAAGGCGAAAAGCCGCGCTACGCCAACCTGCCGCCGGGCCGATCCATGACCGACATCGAGCTGGAGGAAGCGCTCGAGCTGTTCAAGCTGCCGCGCACGCTGGGCGAATACGAAGGAAAGGAGGTCGTGGTGGGTGCCGGCCGCTACGGCCCCTACATCAAATACGACGAGAAATACGTCAATCTGCCCAAAACGGAAGATCCGCTCACCATCACGCTCGAACGGGCCATCGAGCTCATCCGGCAAAAGCAGAAGGAAGACGCGCCCATAGGCACCTACGAAGGCCTGCCGATCACCAAGGGCAAGGGTCGCTTCGGGCCATTCGTCAAGTGGAACGGCATGTATGTCAACGTGCCGCGCAAGTACGACTTCGACAACCTGACCGAGGCCGAAGCCATCGCGCTCATCAAGGCCAAACAGGAAAGGGAAGCCAACCGCTACATCCGGAAGTGGGACGAGCTGGGCATCGCCATCGAAAACGGCCGATGGGGCCCCTTCATCCGCTTCAAGAAAAAGGTGGTCAAGTTGCCCAGAGTGGACGGCCAACGCATGACGCCCGAACAGGCCGCCGCCCTCACCCTCGACGAAGTGAAAGCCATCATTGAGGCCGAAATTCCGGACGCGTTCAGGAAAAAGACCACCAGGCGGAAAACGACGAAGAAAAAGGCATGAGGAGCTGAAACCTGAGCGCACTTACACCTCCGGCGACTGGGGTTGCATAACATGCTGTTCCCGAACTTTTCAAGCAAAAACAAAACAAACATCAAGCGCCGCCCCGAGGGGCGGCGCTTGTCTCAACAGGCGCGGGTCGTGCAGCCAAGCGCACGACCGGCGGTCTCAACCTGGGGCCAAGGCCCCGCTCAACTGTGTCACTGCCTGTCGCGTGACCGCCACCATGCAAAATACTTCTGCACGCAACTTCATTCGCCGGCGCTGTAAAAGAGCCTGAAAGATCATTCAGTCACACAGAGTTTCACTGAGAATACACTGATTTTCAATGAGTTGCAAAACTGCGCTCAGACTGCGTCCGTCTGCGGCTGAAAGCTGCGGCTTGCTCAAATTGATACGCAAAAATATTTGATTTACAATCATTTACACAAAAGAGCATCCGTAAAGCCATGAAGTTCAAGTTTCTGCATGGCACCTTTTTTCAGAGATCTCAGGAATCGAGAATTGAGCGAGGTTGAGACCGCACGGCGGATGTTGAGACGTTCCGAACCCGGGACGGGTAGACCCAGTGTGCTGACAGTCAACTTGAAAAACCCTCAACGCTACACGCTCAACGCTCAACCTTGGTGGAAAATAATCTATTCAAGGACACCACCCTCGTCGGCAAGGGACCGATTTGTGGGCGGCAGAGTGACAATTCAAGCAAAACACTGCTTTCAGACACTGAGCGACGCAGTGGACACGCTGTTTTCAGCAAGTTCTTTCTTCAGTCGCCTGCTACTACCAGCAAGCGAGCAGTCTCATTCCAGGTAATCACGTACACGCCCGGCGACAGTTCAGGAAGATCAATGCGCAATGCGCCACCCCACGCTCCCTTGCGGCGCCACACACAGCGTCCCGACGCATCGAATAGCTGCAGCACGCCGGCAACAACGGAGCGATCTTCAAAGGAAAGGACAATCCATCCCTTCGCAGGATTCGGAAAGACCTCAAATGGACGCCTTTTCTGCCATTGCCCGGACGGAGCAAGACAAACCTCCACACCTGTTCCCAGCCGGGGACGAAACAATTCTACACTCATACACATGCGCTCCATCTGGCCCCGAGAAAACATGACCATACACGAATCATCCACATAGTCCATGAAATTCATGAACATATCATCGCTTCCACAAGAAGATTGCGGATGCGTAGGGCAACCGTAGTAAGGATGCTGTTGCAAAGGCGTATCTGCAACACCGTCATCGGTAGTGCAATCTTCGTTGTCTTCCCATACGTGTCGCAATCCGAGGTAATGTCCCGCTTCATGTACCAACGTGCGATGACGCACCTTGCCTGATTGGCCGGCAGGCCGCAGACAGTCAGGGTCCACGACAATGCCCTGACGTTCCACCGGAACAAGGCCCGGATAAGTGCCAAAACCGCAGATAAACTCACCCGTATCTGCAATCCAGATATTGAGATAGCGCTCTGGATCCCGGGCATCACTGCCCCCTGCCTGCGTGTGATACAAGGCCTCGCTCAGCCCCACCTCTTTCCAGTCCGTGCGTACGCGAATAATGCCAATTGAAGGGTTTCCTGAAGGATCCTGACCTGCCAGACAAAACTGAATGCCCCCCGAAGCTATCCGACTTCTGAACACTTCAGGCACCCGCCAGAGGTCTTCATTTTGCCCTGCAAAATCGCGATTCATGGCTTCAAGGAGCGCAAGAATTACTTCGTCTGACAAATTCTCCTCCGGCGTACGCCACACCACGTGGAACACCACAGGAATCACTACCCCAGCTCTGGGCGCGAAGGTGCCGCCGCTCGCTTCCATGGCCGAGTCCAGCCTTTCCTGCTGCCTTGCCAGCCGGTCTTCCAGTCTCGTGTCACGCGCAGCCAGGTACCGAACCAGCCATTCCTGCCCACATGTCTGTGCGCCAAGTGCCGTACCCATTAACCACCCCCCCAACGCCAACGCCACATATCCCGTACTGCTCATTTCACTCTCTTTTTCGTCTATCGCAAAACCGCCACATCGCCACCCTTGCGCACCACGCGCCTGCCCCAAGGGCCCTCCACCTCGTACTCCAACATCCACACATATACGCCCGAAGGCAATGCCTGCCCCCGATAGCGCCCGTCCCACTTCAACGGCTCACCCCCTGATTGTTCGTACAGCTCGTTGCCCCAGCGATCGTACACCCCGAACCGAAGCACACGGTACGCATAGTCACAACCGAATTCCACCCGCAACTCGTCATTCACCCCGTCCCCGTTGGGCGATATGGCATTGGGCACATACACCGCACACCCGCAATCCCGTACCTCCACCTCCGTGCCGAACACCAGATCCCCACAACCCGTCTCCACCCGTACCTCGTAAACACCCGATTCCTCCACTTCTATTGCACGCCCCCTACGGCCATCCGACCACTCGTACGACTCGCCCGGAACCGGCGCAACCAGCCGCAAACCCGACCCCCGACACACCGCCGTATCGCGCCACACCGGCAATCCTTCTGCCGACAATACCACCACCGTGTCGTGCAACGCGCAATCCTCCATGATCGCCGACACGCTGTACACCCCAGGTGCGTCCACCACCATCACCGTATCCGTTTGGCCCGTATTCCACATGATTCCGCTCGCATCCCGAAAGGACGCGTGCAACTCCAGTGTCTCTCCCGCACACAGCACCATCGTGTCGGGCAAGGGGTCAAAAGCCCTTACCGATACATCTTCCACATACAGAAAAACAGAACACGGGTAGGTAAACTCCACGTATTTCACTTCCGTCTCCGCCAACGACTTGAAGTTGCCGATGAGCACATAGCGTTCATCGCCGCGCGCCGTGTAGCAGCCGCTCACCCGCGTCCAGCCCAGCGTATCCATGATGAACGGCCCGCTGTAGGCTATCGCCGGTTCCATCTCCAGCGCCTCGCCGATCTCCAGATGCTGCTGCACGAGCGTATCCGAAAACGCCAATGCCACATCCTTCGTAAAACAATGGTAAAAAATAAAAGGGGCATCCACCGAAACGTAGAACGATGCGTAATAATCCGTGCCGGCCTTCAGCGGCTCCAGCAGCGGCGCCTCCAGATATTCGCTGTTCGGATAGATGCTGGTCGTAAACACGAAAATCCCCGCATACCCGCCCCCGCTTCGGGCTTTCTGGTAGCTGTAGGGCCATTGCCCGGCATTCGGCACCTTGACGCGGCCCAACCCCGTGCTCTGGCCACACTCGTGGAAAAGATCCGGAATCCACGGTGGTATATCTGTTATCACCGAAGTCCACGGCTCGGCCAGATAGATCTGGTTTTCCGCATAAGGGCAGTCCACCAGCTCGTCGAAGCCCGGATTGGGCACCAGGTTTTGTGCCGCCACGCGGCTCAAGGCCCACCACAGGATCGCCGCCAGAACCAACAACAATATTCTGCGCATTTTTTGCTCGGGTTAAGGTCTTTTCAGTAACCGGCCTGCCGGAAGCCGACAGGCCGGTTTTTTTTCAAAAAATGCTATCGCGCAATGACCAGACGCCTGCTCAGCAACGGATAACCCTCTTCCAATACAGTCAGCAGATACATGCCCGCGGGCAATGCCGACACATCCAGCTCAGTCCCTCGCAGGATCTGCTCCACGACCAATTGCCCCGTCAGATCGAAAACCTGATATTCATACCGCTTGCCCTCAGCAGGATGAAAGTGGGCCAGCCGAACTGTGGCCACGGCCGGATTGGGCACCAGATCCACCTGTTGCTCCCCCTTTTGCGGACGGCAGCCCGAACCCGCCGGACAAACGAAAAACTCGTCGTAGTAGTCGTTCCAGCCTCCCTCATTCGGATACTCAATGCCGTTGCGGCAGTACCGGTTCTCCACCACCCACTGGATCTCATACGAGTGAGAGGTTCGAAAGAAATCTCCTATTCCCGACTCCCAGATCGCCGACAGGTCCAGTACGTCATTCGGCACCCGGCCGTGGTGCCAGCCGTAGGAGTAGTAACGGTTGTACTGGGGCCCCCGCTCGAAGATGGCCAGCCACCACAGGTCGTAGTTCTTTGATGCCGAGGTGTTGATTTTCACCGGCTCGCCAAAATCATAAGTCGTGGGATTCGGGTCCGGCTGGTTGTCAATGAAAGTAAAACCGATGTCACTGGCGTCGGTAGGACCCACAACCACCTCGTTTGTATAGTAACTCGGCGGTGGGTACATGGCTTTGTAGCCCAGAAACTGGCCCAACAGATTGTACACTTCTATGGGTGTTCCGCAGGTCACATCACGCGTCGGTAAAAGCATACGCACGCGGTAAGTTCCCTTTTCCAGATTTTCAAACACAGGGCTGAAAGTCGGTCCGGCAATTTCGGTCCAGCCTCCGGCGTCAGTTTTCTTCTGCAGGTAATAAATCGGGGTCGCTTCGTGTGGCGAGAACATCACCACACAACACGGGTTGTCCACTTGGCCGCAATTCGTTTCGTAGCCCCAGATATGGGTCCACAGCCCTTCTGCACTGTAATCTGGTGTAGCGGTGACGGTCACACTGGTACAGCCGCCTTTGGCCGCAGCTTCCTGCTGAGCCACCAATGCGGGAAGAAACCCCACCAGACAAATCGCAATAGTCAGGGTAATCGTTTTCATGTCGTTCGGGTTTAACAATTTTTGCAATACCCTCATTGAGGCATTCGGGTGCTGCCCCTGCGCATTCAGACACACAGGAATACTGCTCTCGGTACCGCGAAATGGTTGGATTGCCAATCACATAACCGGGCAATGGATCCAATCCCGGGATGTCGGCCGACACATTTGCAAATGCATTACAAAAAAAATATACAACTCAGAAAATCCGAACGAATCTGCGGTATTGCAAAATTCACGACACATAAATATTTTCATAATATTTGTGACTGGCAGAACAGCAAAGGCATGCATCGGAAAAACAGGGATCCGACGCCTGACAAAAAGCTTGTCGCAACATTGATTTGTAAAGCTTGCGCAACGCGAAACCCTGTTCTCGACAATACCGAGTCATCATCCAAATTATCGGAAAAAACATCAGCCGGCAGCCCGCCTCATCCCCCGGCCTTTTTGCCCGGAACGCCCATGACGACGGCGTCAGGGCTGCGGCGCTGCGGATACAGTTCGAGCGCCCGTTCGAGGCAGTCCATGGCCTGTTCGAGGCGGTCGCAGTCGAGTACGAAGGCCATGCGCACCTCGTCGCGGCCGCGGCCGGGCGTGGCATAGAAGCCCGGTCCGGGCGACAGCATGACGGTCTTGCCCTCGTACTGGAAGTCTTCGAGCAGCCAGCGGCAGAAGTGCTCGGCATCGCGGATGGGGAAGCGGGCAAAGCAGTAAAACGCGCCGCCGGGCAGGTAGCTCGTCACGCCCGGCATGCGGCTGAGGCGCCGAAAGACCGTCTGGCGGCGCCGGTCGTACTCGGCCTGCACTTCTTCGAGATAGGCGGCATCGTCTTCGAGCATGGCTTCGGCCAGCCATTGTCCGAGGCCGGGCGGGCTGAGGCGCAGGCGCGCATAGCGACCCAGGGCTTCGCGCAGGGCGGCGTTGCGGGTGGCCAGCACGCCGATGCGGGCGCCGCAGGCGCTGTAGCGCTTCGATACCGAATCTATGACGACGGCATGGGACTCGAGCCCGGGCAGGGTGAGCACCGAACGGAACACGGCCCCGTCGTAGCAGAACTCGCGATACACCTCGTCGGCGATGAGGAACAGGTCGTGCTTGCACGCCAGGGCGCCCAGTGCTTCGAGCACCTCCGCACCATACACGGCCCCTGTCGGGTTGTTCGGATTGCAGATGAGGATGCCACGCGTGCGCGGTCCGATGGCCTGCTCGAAGGCCTCCACAGGCGGCAGCGCAAAACCGTCTTCGATGTAGCACGGCAGCGGGCGGATGCGCACGCCGGCAATGTGGGCGAAGCCGTTGTAGTTGGCGTAAAACGGCTCGGGCACCAGCAGCTCGTCGCCCTCGTTGAAGCAGGCAAACAGCGTCAGTTGCAACGCTTCCGAGGCGCCCGTCATGATCATGAGCTCGTCGGCTGCCAGCTCGATGCCATAGCGCGCATAGTAGCCGGTCATCTTGTCTCTGAGTGAGGCGTTGCCCTCGGCCGGGCTGTAGGCCAGCACCGGCTCGAGGCGATGGGCCAGCTTGCGCAGCGCCTGCGGCGGCGTCAGGATGTCGGGCTGGCCGATGTTGAGGTGAAACACCTCCACGCCCCTGCTTTTGGCGGCATCGGCCAGGTGGGCCAGCTTCCGGAAGGGCGAGAAGGGCGTCTGCTGACTGCGTTGCGAAAGTGCGGGCATGTGCGATAATCTTTTGCCATCGGGCGAATCAGAGCCGGCGCAAAAATGGGCAATCCTCACCGGATGCCCGGGTTGGCGCAGGGCAATTTTTTGCGAAAGCAGAAAAATCTTTTACTTTGAATTGTGTTATACCCAACGCAATCCGGTTCGGGAATTTTTTGACGAAAGTCCATGGACCATGGACAATGGACTATGGACATTTTTGATTGAGCAATCGAGGAAGCAAAGAATGAGGCCCTTGAAAAAAGCCGACAAATTATTCAGTTACACAGAGAACCACTGAGCACGCACTGATTTTCACAGAGTTGTAAACGCTCAACGCTCAACCCTCAACCAGGTCAAAACTGCGCGCAAACTGCGCTTTCTGCGGCCGAAGGCTGCGGTTGCAATGGATGAGCAATCGAAGAACCGAGGATTCGAGGAACCGAGGAACCGATGATTTGACAAAAAACTGATAATCAGCAAGAAAAACTTTAAACTTTAAACTTTAAACTCTAAACCCTTATCGCAAAACTCAACCGACACCGGATGAAACGACTGCTGCTGTTCATTCTTTTGCCGCTGCTGTGGAGCAGTTGCTTCGAAATACGCGAGGAGGTGACCCTGCACGCCGACGGCTCGGGCACCATCGTGCTGACGCTCGATTTCAGCGAAAGCAAGGACCAAGTGCGCGAGTACTGGGCCGCCGGCAACGTCAACGGCTATCGCCTGCCCGGCGAACAGGACATCCACAACCTGTTTCGCATCATCCGCAACAGCATGCAACTGAGCGGCGGGATGACCGACGTGTCCTATTCGCTCGATTTCGACAACTTCACCGGCCGGGTACAGGCCACCTTTCCCGACGTGGCCACGCTCAACCGCGCGCTGACGGCAGTCACCAGAAACCTCGACTGGCTGTACGTGCCCACCATCGAGGCCGACCAGTTCGAGTGGTCGGGTGGCACTTTCCGCCGCAACTTTCCCTTTCCCGAGCCACCCGAAGACTTCGACTACGACACGCTGCCCATGATGACGCGCTACCTGCTCGAGACGGCCCGCGTGGTGGGCATCTACCGCTTCGACCAGCAGGTGCAGCGCGCCACCAACCCCAGAGCCGAAGTGGCCGCCAACGGCAAAGCCGTGCGCATACAGCTCTCCCTGGCCGAACTGGCCCGACGGGAAGCCACCCTCGAAAACGATATCTCGCTCAGGTAACACGCCGGCAGACGCAGGCCGTGCGTCTCGACGGTATTTTCTCGGGCCGATCAGGCTGATTGCGATTTTCGGCAGTGCCCCCGATTATACTCAACGCAATCCGGTTTGGGAATTTTTGACGATGGACGATTTTTTGAGATGGAGAGAAGAGAGATGGAGAGATGGAGTGACTGTCCCCTTGTCCCCTTCTGAAAAGGGGCTGAAAGAGCATTCAGTTACACAGAGCGCCACTGAGCACGCACTGATTTTCACAGAGTTGTAAACCCTCAACCCTACACGCTCAACCCTCAACAACAGGTCAAAAACTGCGCGACAACTGCGCTTTCCGCGGCCGAAGGCTGCGGTTTCAATGGATGAGGAACCGAGGAACCGAAGAATCGAGTATTTGACAAAAAACTGATAATCAGCAAGAAAAACTTTAAACCTTAAACTTTAAACTCTAAACCCTAAACAATACACCTTCAGCCACAGGTAAAAACTGCGCTCAGACTGCGTCCGTCTGCGGCTGAAAGCTGCGGTTTTTGGCAGAGGAATCGAAGAATCGAGGTTTTTTACAAAAAAACTGATAATCAGTAAGAAAAACTTTAAACCTTAAACTCTAAACACTAAACTCTCAACCCTACACCTATGAAACGAACCATTACCCTTTTGTACACGCTTGCTTTTCTGGGCCAGGCCATCCTCGTGGACGCTCAGGATCACGTGAAGGAATTGCTGCCCACCGATGCACTCGTGTCGGTCATCGTGCATGGCAGCCGCTACCACATAGACTCAGCCGCGCTGGCCGACCTGGAGTCGCTGGATTTGCTGCGCGAGATGACCGACTCGACGACGCTGTGGATGCAGTGGCTTCTGGACCCCGCCCGGGCCGGCATCGCCCCCCGCAGCGATTGGGGCTTTTTCCTGGATACGGGGCGGGTGGCCGGTCTGATCTGGCCGCTTTCGGATCCGGAGCGCTGGTTTGGTCAGGCGGTGCAGTTTGCCGGTGTGGAGGCATCGGTGCGGAAAGACTTTCGCTTCCCCGCATCGGAAGGCGAAAGCGAATGGATCATCAACAAGAGCGGCAAGGTCGGAGTGAAATGCTGGCCGAACTTCGGCGCCATCGTCTGGTGGCTGGACGACTCGGCCGACAGCACGCAGCAAAGCAGATTTGCTTTTTTCGAGTTTCTCAAAAACATGGAATCCAGCCCGATCGGGGAAACCGAGGCCTTCCAGGTGCTCGAACGCGATTTCGCGCCGCACCTGACGCTGATGAGCAACCGAAAGAGGCCAGGGCTGGAAACGCTCGACTCCCTGCCGGATGAAGCGCGCTTCGTCTTCGAGGCTATCCACAAAATCAACGACCTGATCGGCTATGGTGACCAGCAGACGCGCACCGTTACCGGCATCCGTTTCGATGCGGGCCGCATCCACGGCCGGACGCTCTACGAATTCAAGCCGCCTTTCCCGCCCGAGCTGGTCGCTGCCTCGATGCGCCCCGAGCCCGTCAAGCGGATGTGGCGGCACGTGCCGGCCCGCGAGCCCGCTCTGTTCCTGCAACTGCGCATGGACTTCCCCCGCGTGGGCGAAGAAATGGAACGCATGATCGCCCGCGAAGCGGCCAGCGACAATGCAGCCACGCGCACGGCCTGGGAACTGGCCGACCTGTTCCTCAACGAGGAGCTGCTCAAGGACCTGTGGGGCGGCGCCTTTGCGCTCTCGGTCGAGGGTACCCTCTCCTATTTCGCCGAAGAGGAAGTGACCACCTACGACGCCAATTTCGACGAACAGGTCAGCCTGCAAACCGTAGAGAAAAAATGGCCGCGCATGGTCATGGCCTGGGACTACGGCGACGAGGATGCCTGGCTGCGGCTCATGGACATCCTCGACAGCAAGAACCGCCTCCGCAAGCAGGGCAAGGCATGGCGCCTCGCACTGACAACGCTGCCCGGCCCGCTGTATCTGTATTTCCGCAGGGGCATCGCCGTCCTTACCAACGACGCCCGCCTGGCCAAACGGCGCTGCCTGCCCCGCAAGGAGCGCCTGCAGGGCGCACGCGAGCAGGACGTGGCCGACAATGTCTTTTTGTTCCACCTCGACCTGCCGCAGGTGACAGCCCAGCTCAGTGAGGTGCTGGGCTCGGCAGATGTGGGCGCCATAGCGGGGCTGATACCCATCCGCTACATCCAGGTGCGGCAGCCGCGGGATCAACACCCCTACATCCAGGCGGAACAGGAAATACGCATGGAAGACGACAGCCAGGACGGCCTGATGAGTCTGTTGCAGTTCCTCGACGGCTTCCTCGGGCCGATCATGAGCAACCTGGGCGGTTTCGAGAAATCGTAAGTGGCCCCGCGCGTCGAAGTTGGCCGCCACCAGCCGGCAGCCTACCTTTGCCGCTGCGATTTTTTGCAACGACAGCGGCAAAAGGAAACACATGCGACGACTGAAAATCGGGGTGCTCGGCGCCGGCCATCTGGGCAAGATCCACGTCAGGTGCCTCAAAGAACTGCCCGACCACTACGAGCTGGTGGGCTTTTACGATCCCGATCAGGCCACGGCGGAAGATGCGCGCGCACAGTTTGGTATCCGGGCCTTCCCCGATGCCGAGACACTGATCGGGGCCTGTGAGGTGATCGACATCGTCACGCCCACGACGACCCACTACGCCCTGGCGCGCCAGTGCCTCGAAGCCGGCAGGCACATCTTCATCGAAAAGCCGCTGGCCCGGTCGCTCGACGAAGGGCGCGCGCTGGTGGAGCTGGCCCGCCGCACCGGCCTCAAGGTGCAGGTAGGCCACGTCGAGCGCTTCAACCCGGCCATGCTGGCCCTGGGCGGCATCCCGCTCGACCCCATGTTCGTCGAGGCGCACCGCCTGGCCATGTTCCACCCGCGCGGCACCGACGTGTCGGTCGTACACGACCTGATGATCCACGACGTCGATCTGGTGTTGCACTACGTGCGCGCGCCGGTGCGCGAGGTGCGGGCCAGCGGCGTGGCCGTCGTCAGCCGCAACCACGACATCGCCAACGCCCGCATCGAATTCGAGAACGGCTGCGTGGCCAACCTCACCGCCTCGCGCATCTCGCTCAAGCAGATGCGCAAGGTGCGCTTCTTCCAGCGCGACGCCTACATCAGCGTGGACATGCTCGAAAAGCAGGCCCAGGTGGTGCGCCTCTTCGACCAGCCCGTGGCCGCCGCACAAGCCCTGGAGCTGCCCACCGCCGACGGCACCCGCTACATCACGGTGGACATGCCGCAGATCGAACCCGTCAATGCCATCCGGCTCGAACTCGAGCTTTTTGCGCAAAGCATCGTCGAAGACTGCTCGCCGCCCGTACCCATCGAGGACGGCCTGCGCGCCATGGAAGTAGTCGAAATGATCGACCGCGCCATTGCCCACGCACAGGCACGCGTGCTGCGCCGCACCTGAAAGTGAGTGAGTGAGTGAGTGAGTGAAGAGTGAAGAGTGAAGAGTGAAGAGTGAGGAGTGAAGAGTGAGGAGTGCCGATTCAACCCTGGATTTTGATGTGCGTATAACAACAGCCTTTCGGCAAATGGCGCCCAAGGCCAGCTCCCGACAATTCTCGCAACAGGGGCACACAGCACTTTGCCCGCCAGATCGTTCCTCAGACAAACCGAAGACCTATGTCGCATTTTGCGAAAGCGAAAAAAATACTGGCCGGATTGGTCCTCATACTTGTGGTTGCCTCCTGCAACCTGCTCGACCCGCCCGAGCAGATACCCGCCTGGATCCGCATCGAGCCCTTCGTGCTCGAACCCAATCCCGACCTGATCGAAGGCAGCCTTTCGGCAAAAATTGAACACGCCTACGTGGCCGTGGGCGGCGAGCTGCTCGGCATCGTCAACGTGCCCGCCACGGTGCCCGTACTGCTCGAGGGGACGCAGCCGATCACCATTGACCCCGTGGTCGAAGCCAACGGCAGCGTCTATTTCCTGCGCATCTATCCCTTTTACCAGCGCTACACGACCGAGGTGACGCTCAGGCCCGACGAGACGGTGGTGGTGACGCCCCGCACGCGCTACCGCGACGACGCGCGCTTCGCCCTCATCGAGGACTTCGAAAACGGCCAAACCCTCTTCACCCTCGATCGCGACCAGGACAGCGAGACCAACCTCATCCCGTCGGGCACCGACGTGTTCGAAGGCAGTGCCTCGGGATACATCCACCTCACGGCCGACCATCCGACCATCGAGGTGGCCACGGCCCCCGAGTTCGACCTGCTCGACGGCGGCAAGATTTTCCTCGAGCTCAACTACCGCACGCCCGACGTGGACGTGTTGTTCGGCCTCATCGGCAAGCAGGGCAACCAGCTCTTCGCCACCTACAACTACGGCATCCGCGCCAAGGACACCTGGAACAAGATCTACTTCGACCTGACCGACGACGTGCTGGCCTCGCAATTCGACGAAGGCTACAAGCTGGCCATCTTTGCCACCCTCGAGGGCAGCGAAAAAAGCGAAGCACGCATCTGGTTGGATAACATCAAGATCGTGCACTTTTGACCTCCTTTTTTCTGCTATCCCTTCCAGATGCCAGATGCAAAGTAGTTTGGGAAAAGCTCCAACGATTACTCACTGTGAATGAGGGTAGTTTGGGATGCTTCGCATCCCAAACCACTTCGTTTTTTGTAGAATGACCAATTTTGCCTTTCGGCAAACGTTGTCCTGATGCGGCATATCTCCCCTGGACCAGGGTGAAAGCAATCAAAAACCATGGTGCGAACCATCACAGCCAACGAAGCCAGACGCGTAAAAGCAGGGCGGCTCATGCGCCAGCGACGCATGCGCCATACTCTTGCCTACAAGGTGGCCGACTTCCTGTCGGCCATGCTGGCATGGGCGCTCTTTTTCCTGTATCGCAAATACTTCGTCGAGGAAGTGCCTGTGGGGCTGACCGATCTGCTCGACGATCCCAACTTCATCTACGGCGTGCTGCTCATCCCCACCGGCTGGGTGCTGTTCTATTCCCTGTTCGACAAATACGACGACATCTACCGCATGTCGCGCATGGCCACGCTGGGCCGCACCCTGCTGCTCAGCTTCTTCGGCGTGCTGGTGCTGTTTTTCACGCTCATCCTCGACGACGTGGTACGCGACTACCGTACCTATTATACCTCGTTTTTCACGCTGTTCTGCCTCCACTTCCTCATCACGGCCACCACGCGCATGGTGTTGCTCACGCGGGCCAGCCGGCGCCTCAAGGCCGGCGACATCGCCTTTCAGACGCTCATCATCGGCGGCAACCAGAAAGCCGTCGAGCTCTACGAAGAGATCGAAAACAGGCCCAAAAAGCTGGGCCACCGCTTCGTGGGCTACGTACACGTCAACGGCAACCATGCCGAAGACCATCTGCTGGCCCGGCACCTGCCCTGCGTCGGGCACGTGCGCCATCTGGCCGACCTGATCGAGCAATACGAGGTGGAGGAAGTGCTGGTGGCCATCGAGACCTCGGAACACGACCGCCTCAAGGGCATCCTCGACGTGCTGTTCGACTTCGGCGACCGCGTGCTGGTCAAGATCATCCCCGACATGTACGACATCATGCTGGGCACGGTCAAGATGAACCACGTCTATGGCGCCATCCTCATCGAGGTGCGGCAGGAGCTCATGCCGCGCTGGCAGCGCCTGCTCAAGCGCCTGATCGACATCGGCGTGTCGCTGACGGTACTGACCGTGCTCTCGCCCCTGTTCCTGTACATCATGCTGCGTGTCAAGCTGTCGTCGCCCGGCCCGATCTTTTTCCTGCAGGAGCGCATCGGCCTCAACGGCAAGCCCTTCTACATCGTCAAGTTTCGGTCCATGTACGTCGATGCCGAAAAGGACGGTCCGCAGCTCAGCTCCGACAACGACCCGCGCTGCACGCCCTGGGGCCGCTTCATGCGCAAGTGGCGCCTCGACGAGCTGCCCAACTTCTGGAACGTACTGCGCGGCGACATGTCGCTGGTAGGGCCCCGCCCCGAACGCCGCTACTACATCGAACAGCTCCTCGAGCGCGCGCCTCACTACCGCCACCTGCTCAAGGTGCGGCCCGGCATCACTTCCTGGGGCCAGGTCAAGTACGGCTACGCCTCCAACCTCGACGAGATGCTGCAGCGCCTCAACTACGACCTGCTCTACATCGAAAACATGTCGCTGGCACTGGACTTCAAGATCATGTTTTACACCCTGTTGGTACTTTTGCAGGGCAAAGGCAAATAGCGGGCCCCCGACAGGGCACGCGCCGCTCCCATCCATCGCCATAATCCACCCGACCGATGCCCACACTGAAAAAAGGAAAGATCACCGTAGTGCGTGCCCCGCTGGGCGAGGAAGTGCTCGGTCCGGAACGCCGGCTGCCCTGGCTGGTCCGGCTGGTACAGCTCTATTTCCGGATCGTGGGCGCCCTCTTTCCGGCCCGGGCGGCGCGGCGCGCCTATCTGTTGCTGACCACGCCCATGCGTCGGGCGCGCCACCGCCAGAGCGACCCGGTGCTCGAGCAGGCGCGCATCTTCGAGTTCATGTACGGCAAGGAGCTGCTGAAGGGCTACGAATGGGGCCAGGGCGAACAGACCGTACTGCTGGTGCACGGCTGGGAATCGCGCGGCACGGGCCTGCGCAACTTCGTGCCGGGGCTGGTGGCCGAAGGATTTCGCGTGGTGGCCTTCGATGGGCCGGCGCATGGCGACTCGGGCGGCCGCCGCACCAACCTGCCGCACTTTGCAGGCGCCATCCGGGCCCTCCTGCGCCGCATCGGGCCGATACACGGGCTCATCGCGCATTCGTTCGGCGGGCTGGCCGCAGGCTACGCCCTCGCATGGCTCCTGCCCGAGCTGCACGTCGGCCGCTTTGTCTTCATCGGCGTACCCACACGCATGAACGACATGGTGGACGAAACGCGCCGCACGCTCGCCCTCAACGAGCGGGTGCTGGCCCAACTGGAACACCTGCTCGAAAAGAAGTTCGGCCGGCCCCTCCACCAGGTCGAGCTGGTGAACCTGTACGAGCGCCTGTGCCCCGAGCGCGTCCTCGTGGTGCACGATCGCTACGACAGCCTTGTGCCCTTCGATGCAGCCCGCGCCCTGTACGACGCCTGGCCCGGCGTCGAGCTGCTCATCACCGAGTACATGGGCCACTACAAGCTGATGAAAAATCCCGAAGTGGTGCAGCGCGTCGTGCGCTTCATTGCAGAAGCCGACTGAACGCGCGCAGCTCGAAGCCGGCAAGTTGAGGTTGAATGTTGAGACCGCCTAGCGGATGTTGATATTCCGACAGGGCGGATCCTGTCCCGGATACGGGAACAGGTGCCCGGCTACGCCGGCCTGTTGAGATGCTGCTGACCGAAATAGTCGGGCCAGGCCGCGGCTTGTTGAGACCACCTCCAAAGAGGCTTCGGGTTTGGGAGCGCAACATACAAGGATTGAGCGTGTGGAGTTGAGTTTTTCATATTGACTATCAGACACTTGCTCAGATCCTCGGTTCTTCGATGCCTCATCCAATGAAACCGCAGCTTCCAGCCGCAGATGGACGCAGTCTGAGCGCAGTTTTTACCTGTGGCTGAAGGTGTATTGTTTAGGGTTTAGAGTTTAAGGTTTAAAGTTTTTCTTGCTGATTATCAGTTTTTTGTCAAATACTCGATTCTTCGGTTCCTCGGTTCCTCGCTTCCTCATCCATTGAAACCGCGGCCTTCGGCCGCAGAAAGCGCAGTTGTCGCGCAGTTTTTGACCTGTTGTTGAGGGTTGAGCGTGTAGGGTTGAGGGTTTACAACTCTGTGAAAATCAGTGCGTGCTCAGTGGCGCTCTGTGTAACTGAA
>WFYJ01000239.1 GCA_015490175.1 Saprospiraceae bacterium
ACCGACGCAGCACCTCGAGCGACTTATCGGTGGAGCCGTCGTCGTACACGATGACTTCAACGTCCGGATAAGTCTGTTCCAGCGCCGAGCGGACGCAGGCCTCGATCCAGGGACCGTTGTTGTAGTTGTTGATGAGTATGGAGACGAGGGGGTGTGGCATCACGCGGGCCATTTCAAGTTGTAGTGCGCCATCAGCTTGTTTACGCGCGGATCGGCTTTGAGTTTGGCGATGAGGTCTGCATGAGCGGAATAATCCTTCGTCACCTGCTGCACCTTGAGCGAACGGATCACTTCGCCCCCGTCGTCTTTTTTCCAGGTCCATTCATAGGTCTGAGGCCGGCTGTAGCGGTCCACGCCTTCTTGCTGCACCGAGCCGATGAATCGGAAAAGGTGTTCGGTAACCGTGATCGGGTGGGCGACGAGTGTTTCATACACCACGTCCGTCAGTTGGGGGTGTGATACCTGGGCCAGCCGTTCGTAGGTGGTGCACCAATAGTCGATGAGGTCCTCCACGCTTTTGTCCTCATCCAGTTTTTCGTTCATCTTTTGGAGCGACAGGATGGTATCTACGGGGTTGCGCACCAGGCGGATGAGTTTGTATTCGCCTTTCGGCAAACAGGGATATTCGCGAAAGTCGAAATAGTTGGCCGGATGCTTGAGCACCACGATCGGAAAGTCACTCAGTTTGCTCAGTCGGGAATAGACGTAGTAGCGGTTGCCCGGAATCTGGAAATCTGCCTCGGGTATTTGTTCGATGTCGGGGGCTTCGGCCAGCAAGGCCTTGAGCAGGGTACTGCCGCTGCGCATCGAGGAGAGAACGATGACGAACTGTTTGCGCGGCTGGAAGTGCCACAAGAACCAGCCGATGAGGGTGCCCGGCGTCATGTAGATGAGGCGGGCCAGCCACAGCAATCGGTATTTGATCAGCCAGCGGCGCAGTGCAGTGCGTTGAGCCTGGTTCATAAGGAAAAAAATTGGCCGTCAAAGGTAGGTGCTTTACCCATTGTGCCCAAAGCACCATCTTTGCCCTTCAACCGAACGAGCATATGGGCGTCGTCATTCGTCAGAGCCTCAAGCAGTCGGCAGCCGCTTATGTGGGCGTGCTTATGGGCATGGTCAACGTGCTGGTCATTTATCCCATGGCGCTGTCGCGTGAGGAGCTCGGCGTGGTGCAGTTCTTGCGCGAGACGGCGCTGATGCTGGCTCCTTTCGTCTTTCTGGGCGGCAATGCGCTGGCCATCCGCTTCTTTCCCGAGTTTCGCGATCCGGAGCGCGGCCACAACGGCTTTCTGTTTTTCCTGTTCGGGATGGTAGGGGCAGGTTTTGCCGTGTTTCTCGGCCTGTGGTTCGGCTTTCGGGAGGTGATCTGGAGCTGGTATGCCGACGGGGGCGAACGCGTGCAGGCCTGGCTCCACCTCTTGCCATGGCTGGTGTTGTTTGCGGCCTTGGCGCAGATGCTCACCCAGTACACCGCCAACTTCAACCGCATCGTGGTGCCCTACCTGCTCAACGATTTTTCCGTGAAGGTGGTGGTGCCGGCACTGGCGCTGGCCTACTTCTTTCACTACCTGTCTTTCAGCGGGGTGGTGCATGGAGTGGTGTGGATGCATGGGGCCATCGTGTTGGCTTTGCTGTGGTATCTGCACGCGCTGGGGCAGTTGCATTTGCGCCCCAGCCGGCGCAAGCTGACGCGGCAGCGCCTCAGGGCCATGGCCGAGTTTGCAGGGTTTGGCCTGTTGGGCGGACTGGGCGGCAGGCTGGCCAGCCGCATCGACGTGTTCATGGTCACCACGCTGGCCAATCCCACGGCTACGGGCGTGTACTACCTGTCGAGTGTGGTGGGCAACGTCATTGACGTGCCGCGTCAGGCCCTGTCGCGCATCTCGGCACCCATCGTCGCCGATGCCATGAATGCCGGCGATCTCGACAAGGTGGCCGACATGTACCGCCGTACGGCGCTCAATCAGCTCGTGGCGGGCGTGTTCCTCCTTACCGGCATCCTGCTGTCGCTCGACGACCTGTTTGCCCTCATTCCCAATGGCGAAAAGTACGTCGCCGGCAAGCCGGTCGTGCTCCTGCTCGGGCTGGCCAATATCGTCAACATGGCCACCGGCATCAACGAAGAGATCATCACCTATTCGCGCTATTTCCGCTACAAGTTTTACTTCATCCTCGTGTTGGCGCTGTTCAACGTGGGCGCCAATTTCCTGCTCATCCCGCGTTTCGAGATCGCGGGGGCGGCGCTGGCCACGCTCTGTTCCATTGCCGTGTACAATTTGCTGAAAAGCGGCCTGTTGTGGTGGAAGCTTCGGCTCAACCCGCTGTCGTGGCGCATGGCCGGCATCGCACTGCTGGCTGCGGGCTGCTACGTGCTGCTGCAGGGGTGGCACCCTCTGGGTCGGCCCTTTTTCGACCTGGTCTTCCGCTCGGCGGCCTATGGCGCGGTGTTCGTGCCGGTGCTGCTGGTTGCGCGCCTGGCGCCCGACGTGAACGGGCTGTTGATGTCGGCCGTGGCGCGTGGACGCCCGTAGGCCTGTGCGTTTCAGGCGGAAAGATGCTGCAATCGCGCTTCGGCGATGGCCTCGTCGAGCTGTTGGCGGTGGCGCTGACGCGTGGCTTCGTCCCAATTGAGCCTTTCGGCAAAAAACGCCTCCACGCGCACCCGTTCGGCCGGCACGGCAGGCATGTCGAAGAAGAGTTTGCCCGTGCGGCGCTCGAAGTAGTCGAGCGGGGTGCAGGCCAGCTCGTGTTCGATGCAATAGGCCACCTCGGCCTCGAGCAGGTCGGCAGCGGAGCCCGTTCCGACGGCTTCGAGGATGGTGAGGGCATGGCGGCCCCAGGTGGTGGCCAGTCGCTCGGCGGTGGGCGCGGGCAGATCGAGGGTGCGACATTTTTCTTCCAGTTCCTTTCGGAACACCTGAAACTCCTGCTCGCCGGCAAAAGGGCCGCCGTCGAGCGGGATGCGGTCGGTGCGGGCCGTGCGCGTGCGGATTTTGTACTGCTTGCGCAAACGCCGCTCCACCAGCTTCATGACGCGTGCGGCCATGGGGCGATAGCCCGTCAGCTTGCCGCCGGCGATGGAGATGAGGCCCGAGGGCGAGAGAAAGATCTCGTCGCGCCGCGACATCTCCGAGGCTTCCTTGCCTTCTTCGTAGATCAGCGGGCGCACGCCCGCCCAGCTCGACTCCACGTCTTTTGGCGCAAGCCGGATGGATGGGAACATATGCCGGATGCCGCTGAGCACGTAGTCCACGTCTTCGCGAGTGACGCGCACCTCGTCGGGGCCGGCGGGCCAGGGCGTGTCGGTGGTGCCCACGTAGGTCTTGCCCTGGCGCGGAATGGCGAACATCATGCGCCCGTCGCCCAGGTCGAAATAGACGGCGTGGCGCACGGGGAAGCGGGCATGCGGAAATACGAGGTGCACCCCTTTGGACAGAAACAGGCGTTTGCCGGTGAGCGAGTGGTCGAGGCGGCGCAGCTCGTCCACCCAGGGGCCGGCGGCATTGACGATGACGCGGGCTTTGACTTCCACCTCTTCGCCCGTGAGCTGGTCGGCACATACGACGCCCGTGGCGCGGTCTCCCTCGTGAATGAACGATTTGGCGCGCAGGTAATTGGCGCAGACGGCACCATGGGCCGTGGCCGTCTTGACGAGGGCCATGGTGAGGCGGGCGTCGTCGGTGCGGTACTCGTAATACAGGGCGCCGGCTTTCACCTTGTCGGCGGGCAGCAGGGGCTCTTCCTGCAGGGCACGCGCCTTGCCGAGCATGCGCTTGCGGTGGTCGCGCGGCACGCCTGCCAGCAGATCGTACACGGTGAGTGCCAGAGCCGTGCTCCAGCGGCCCAGCGTGCCCCCCTCGACGATGGGCAACAGCATCTTTTCGGGCCGCACCAAGTGGGGCGCCAGGCGATAGACGATGGCGCGCTCGCGCCCCACCTCGCGCACCAGGCCCAGCTCGAGCTGTTTGAGGTAGCGCAGGCCGCCGTGGATGAGCTTGGTGGAGCGCGAGCTGGTGCCGGAGGCAAAGTCCTGCTTTTCGACCAGGGCCACGTCGAGGCCGCGGGCCGCCGCCTCGAGGGCGATGCCGGCACCCGTCACGCCGCCGCCGATGACGAGCAGGTCGTGTGTGTTTGCCGAAAGGCGTCGTTTCAGTTGGTTTCGATCGAGGGCACTCAGATTGGTGGTCACAGACTCAGGGTTGCCAGAGGTGAAGAGACGTATGGTTGCTGGTGCGTGAAGACCGCATTTTGGCGTGTGGCTTTCGCATTTTTGACAAAAAAATCCGGAACTTGCTCGCCCCGCATTCAATTGCAAAAAAACGGAACCATGACCAGATTGTTCGTTTTGCTCGGCCTGTTGTTGAGCGTACAGGTGCTTCAGGCGCAGTATGAGTTTACGATCGTCAAGGACTGTCGTTGCACCGATGTGAAAAACCAGCAACGCACGGGCACGTGCTGGAGCTTCAGCACGATCAGTTTTCTGGAGTCGGAGCTGATCCGGCAGGGCAAAGGCTATTACGACCTTTCGGAAATGTTCATCGTGCGCAACATCTACCGCGACAAGGCGCGCAACTACTTCCTGCGTCAGGGCAAGGCCCAGTTCGGGCAGGGAAGCCTGGCCCACGACGTGGTGCGCGCCGCCGAAATGGCGGGCCTGGTGCCCGAATCGGTCTATTCGGGCAAGCCCGAAGGCGTCACTTATTACGACCACACCGAGATGGAAGCCGTCCTCAAAGCCATCCTCGATGCAGTCATTCGCCAGAAAAAGCCCACGCAGCGCTGGTGGGCCGCTTTCGACGCCACCCTCGACGCCTACATGGGGCCCGTGCCCGAGACCTTCGTGGTGGACGGCGTGACTTATTCCCCGAAAACATTTGCCGAAAGGCTGGAGATCAGGGCTGATGACTACGTGGGGCTGACGTCGTTCACCCACCATCCGTGGTACCGCTCGTTCGTCCTCGAAATTCCGGACAACTACTCCAACGGCGCCTACCTCAACGTGCCGATCGACGAGCTGGAGCAGGTAGTGGATTACGCCATCGAACACGGCTTCAGCGTGGCCTGGGACGGCGACGTGAGCGAGCCGGGCTTTTCGCAGAAACACGGGCTGGCCATTGTGCCCGAGTCGCCTTCCGATGAGATGTGGACGCATCCGGTGAAGGAAGTGGCAGTGACCCAGGCCATGCGCCAGCAGACCTTCGAAAGTTATCAGACCACCGACGACCACCTGATGCACCTGGTGGGCATCGCCAGAGACCAGAACGGGAAAAAGTACTACATCATCAAAAACTCGTGGGGCCCCATTGGCCCCTATGAGGGCTACCTCTACATGTCGGAACCCTACTTCCGCCTAAAGACGGTGAGTATCTTCCTGCACCGCGATGGCGTGCCGCCGGAGCTGAGGGAAAAGCTGTCGCTGTAGCGGGATCAGAAGGCGGAGCGGGTGGCCTGCACCCCGTTCCATCCCGGCTTTATGCCCGGCGCAATCCGGTTTGGAGGAGATGGAGTGAGAGCGTGACTGAGTGAAGGAGTGACCGACTGCACGCACGAATTTCACCTGAGTTGCCTCCGTTTCACCGATTTGACCCGCGCCACCAGATCTTCCCAAACCACTTTGATTTGAGGGTGGTGTCCTTAAACAGATGATCGCCCATCCCAAAAATGGACCGGCTGCAGAAAGGTGCTGCGTGCAGGGTTGAGAGTTGAGGGTTTTTCTGATTGAATATCAGTTTTTTGTCAAATCCTCGGTTCTTCGGTTCCTCGATTCCTCGGTTCCTCATCCATTGAAACCGCAGCCTTCGGGCGCAGAAAACGCAGTCTGAAATCAGTTGATCGGGGACACTACCGATTTGAGTATAATGCTACCTTTGTGCACCCGAATACCCGAATCAAACTTCGCAATCATGAAATTCTTTCTCGACAAGCAGGAGCGCTACACACTCATGAAAATACAAGAGGAAAACCTCAATGCTGCGCTGGCGCCCCAACTCAAGTCGGAGCTGGTAGTGCTGCACAACGAGGGAGTGCCCAACCTCATCATTGACCTTTCCGAGGTCAAGTACGTTGACTCGTCGGGGCTGAGCGCCATCCTCACTGCCGACCGCCTGTGGAAGAGCGGCACGTTCGTGCTCACAGGAGTGCAGTCCGATGCCGTGCGCAAGCTCATCGAGATTTCGCGCCTCGACACGGTGCTCAACATCATTCCCACCGTCGAGGAGTCTGTCGATTACATTTTCATGGAAGAAATCGAGCGGCAGCTCAAGAAAGAGGAGGACTGACGATCGTACATGGATTTCCGGCTGACCATTCTGGGATCGAGCGGGGCAGTGCCTGCGTGGGGACGGTTTCCGTCGGCGCAGGCACTGTTCGTCAAAGACAGGGTGTATCTGATCGACTGTGGCGAGGGCGCCCAGATGCGCATGCAGGAACACGGCATTGGCAGTGGCCGCATCCGGCAGATCTTTATCAGCCATCTCCACGGCGACCACATTCTCGGCCTGATGGGACTGCTGCAAAGCATGTCGTTGATGGGGCGCAGCGAGCCGCTGACCGTCTTTTCTCCGGCCGGGCTGCGGCAGATGATCGAGGCTTTTCAGTCGGCCCTTTCGGGCAAATTGCTTTTCGAGCTGGTGTTCGTCGAGCTGCCCGTCGATCGTCGGCAAAAGGTATTTGAAGACCACCTGGTGGAGGTGCATGCGTTTCCGCTGAAACACCACGGCATGGCGGTGGGCTATCGCTTTCGGGAACGGCCCCGACCGCGTCGCATGCGGAGCGAGCTGATCGCGCAGTATGACATTCCCTACACGGCCATTCCGGCGATCAAGGAAGGTGCGGACTGGGTGGCCCCCGATGGCCGTCGGATACCCAACGAGCTGCTGACTGAGCCGCCGCCTCCGCCACGTTCGTATGCCTATTGCTGCGATACGGCCTGGGACCCGGCCGTGGCGGAAGCCGTGCAGGGGGTGGACCTCCTTTACCACGACGCCACCTTTGCGGAAGCGCATGTCGAGCAGGCCGAGCGCACGCAGCACAGCACGGCGCGGCAGGCTGCCGACATTGCGTTGCGGGCCGGTGCGCGCGACCTGATCCTCGGTCATTTTTCTGCGCGCTATCCCGACGTGGGCCCGCTGCTCGCCGAGGCCCGTGCCGTGTTTCCGCGCTGTTGGGCCGGCCTGGACGGCACCACTTTCTCGTTGGCCTATCGCGACAAGGCGCTTACTGTAAGCGGTCCAGGTCGCGAATCAGTACCGAGTACCGGCTGAAGTAGATGACGTTTTTCTTCTTCCATTCGTTGAGCAGGGAGGTCACGGTCTGGCGGCTGGTGCCGGTGGCTTCGGCGATCTCCTGCTGGGTGAGGTAGTGCTTGACCAACACCTCGTGCCCGATTTTGCGTCCGTGGCGTTGAGCCAGATCTTTCAGGAAGAAGACGACCCTTCCGCGCGCGTCGCTGCTCGACAGGGCCTGTACCTGGCGCTCGGCAAGCTGGAGGCGACTGCCGATGAGTTGCAAGAGCGACCACATCCAATCGGGATTGTTGTGGGCGAGGGTTCGGGTGAGCTTGCGGGGCACGGCCAGCGCCACGGTGTCGCACAGGGCATGGGCGTCGTACAGGTAGTGCTTCTGGAAGATGAGCGCTTCCTCGCCAATGAGCTCGCCGGGGCCGAAGAGCCCTTTCACCACGTCGCGCGGTGGCTTTTGCTGCCTGCCGTGCACTTTGACCAGGCCCTGCTCGATGAGGAACCAGTGTCTTGCAGAGGTGTGGGCTTCAAAGAGGGGCTCGTTGCGCTTGAAGGTGTGCAAACTGACCCGACGCCTGAGTATTGCCCGCTGCTCGTCCGCGAGACCTTCGAAAAGGGGATGTTGCCAGAGGTGCTGGCCCACGTCAATTGCGACCATGGCTTGTGGTTTTTTGGTTTTCATGAAATGGAGTACGCATTCGGAATCAACCGGGGCGGGCGTTATGGATGGGTGTGGGGTGATGCCGTTGAAACGTCGGCCAATTCGCATTTATTGAGCGCCAAGGCCGGACAATTGCACAAAATTTTTTCATTTCGATAACGTGAAAGGTGATTTCGGGCTGCGGGCAGGTTTGGCATAATTGCGTCATTTCAAGTGTTTATCAAATGGTGCTTTTGTGAATGTATGATGTGGCGGAACCTCGCAGATGTTCGATCGGGCATGGCGCCAACCGGGCCATCTGCAGAAAGGCCCTATTTTTGAAGGAGAAAAATCCCCCCTCGTGATCAGTGCTTCCTGCTCTGATTCAAGTGTATTCCAGACGCAAAAAGTGGTTCGGGATTGTAGTGAGGAGAGATGGAGTGATGGATAAAGAGCGCAGAATGCGTTGGACCGTTTGCACCATCCCCCCTTTGAGGCGCGAATAACACGATGATCCATGCTGCAAGCCGTTTTTTCCATTTGCCGAAAGGCTGTTTTTGGAGCCGTTGGGTGGGGCGGATACCGGTTGCGTGCCGGGCTCGCGTGTGCGTTGGCGGTATGGGGCTTGCTGCTGGCGGCCCGGCCGGCCGTGGCCCAGCAGGAGGCGATGTACACCCAGTACATGTTCAACCAGCTTGCCTACAATCCGGCCTATGCGGGCACCAGGGGATGGCTTTCAGTCACGGCATTGCACCGCGACCAGTGGGCCGGGTGGGGTAGTGGCGCACAGCAGTGGGGCGGCAGTTACGATGGCCGGCCCCTGACGCAGACGTTCAGCCTGCATGCCCCTTTCAAGGATCGCGTGGGGCTGGGCATGGCGCTGCTGCGCGACCGCATCGGGGTGCATACGTCCACTTCGCTTCGGTTGTTTTATGCCTACCGCATCGAGTTTGTGCGCGGCACCCTGTCGTTGGGCCTGAGCGGCGGCGCGACGCACTGGCGGGCGCGCTGGTCCGAGCTGCTGTACAAGGATCCGCAGGCGCTTGATCGGTCGTTCAATGAGGGCGATCCGGATCGCTGGCTGCCCGAGTTTGGGGCGGGTATCTACTACTTCAACGACCACTTTTATCTGGGCTTGTCGGTGCCGCGCATCTGGCAGTATCCCTTGCGGTTCGAAGACACTTCCGACGACGAGGGTATTGTGGCTTTCGCCAAACTGTACCCGCACTTCTACCTCCTTGCCGGTGGCGCCATTCCCGTCGGCGGCAACCCCGATCTGGTGTTCAAGCCTTCCATGCTGATCAAGAGCGTCAGCCCGTTTTCCGACTTTTTCGTCTCGGGCGACCAGGTGTATCGCACGGGTGCCCCCACCGAGCTGGATCTGGATGCAGCCCTGCTCTTGAGGCAAACGCTGTGGGTGGGCCTGTCGTGGCGCACGGCCCTCGAAGCGTGGTGGGGCCGCACCAGCTCCATGGACAGTGCCGATCTGTGGATGGCCCTCCAACTGCGCAACGGCCTGCGTCTGGGCATGGCCTACGACTTTCCGCTGACTGCCATCAGGCCCTATACCTTCGGCAGCTTCGAGCTGATGGTGGGTTACGATTTTCACTACCGCGTCGATCGGACCCTCTCGCCGCGCTATTTTTGAGGGGGGCGGAGGGCGGCGGAAGGCAAACGCTGTCACCATGGGAGTAAATGATTCCGCCAATTCCGCCAATTTTCCCATCTTGCAGCATTCGTTCAATGCTTAATTGCGTATTTTATGAAAATTCAATTGTTTCTCCTCGCCTGCACGGTGATGTTGCTGTCCGCCTGTTCGGGTGGTAACGAGGCCGTAAGAGAGCAGGCACGCGAAGCCGTGGAGGCCATGCAGCCTGCCCGGACCCAGAGTCCCGTGCCGCCCCCTGTCGATGCTACCCAGCCTGCGGCCAATAATGCGAATGCTTCGGCCTCTGGAGTAAAGCATTACATCTGTCCCAACAACTGCGAAGGCAGTGGAGGCGATGCCCAGGGCACCTGTCCGGTGTGCGGTACGGCTTATGTGCACAACCAGGCTTACCATGCGCAGTCTCAGCAGCAAGCACCTGCTCAGAATGCGGCCGGCGTGTATCACTACATTTGCAGTGCGGGTTGTGGCGGCGGCGCCGGTGCTCAGGGCACGTGTCCGAGCTGTGGCGCGCCTCTGGCCCACAACCAGGCCTATCACAACCAGTAATTACCGGTTTTTGCCTTTCGGCAAAAAGAAAACGGGCCTTGCACCACTTGCGTGCAGGGCCCGTTTCGTGTGTGCTGGTGTGCGCACCGGAAGCGGGTGGCGTGTTTTTTATCGATTATCAGGCGATTGGTCAAATCGGTGTAATACTCAACGCAATTCGGTTTGGGAATTATTGACAAGAGTCAATGGACGATTTTTTCCGAGATGGAGTGAGAGAGGGAGTGACCGACCGCGTAAACTGCGCTTTCTGCGGCCGAAGGCTGTGGTTAGAATGAGTGAGGAACCGAGAAACCGAGGAACCGAGGTTTTGACAAAATCCTGATAATCAAAAGGAAAAACTTAAATCTTGAACCTTACACCTCCGGCGATTGGGGTTGCATGACATTCTGTTCCCGGACTTTTCAAGCAAAAAACAAACATCAAGCGTCGCCCATGGCGGCGTTTGTCTCAACAGGCGCCGGTCGTGCGGCCAAGCGCACGACCGGCGCTCTCAACGTGGGGCCATGGCCCCTCTCAACTGTGCCACTGCCTGTCTCGTGATCACCGCCATGCAAAACACTTCTGCACGCAACTTCATTCGCCGGCGCTGTAAACCTTCAACACTACACCCTCAACTCCTGCAAGAGGATTTCCCAAACCATTTTGATTTGAGTATAATGAGCGCACTGAAAAAAGTCCGTAACAACCCCGACTTTGGTCGGGGCAGGTTCCCGACTTGTCG
>WFYJ01000240.1 GCA_015490175.1 Saprospiraceae bacterium
CATTCCAAAAACGGTTATGGCAACGCAATTATTACGAACACATCATCCGCAACGAACGGGCCCTGCATCGCATCCGCCGATACATTGCCGAAAACCCCATGCGCTGGCATCTGGATCGGCAAAATCCGCGGCGGAAATAATTCAGTCGCTCATTTCCCGATACAGAAGTTGGAGAAAATATTGTCGAGCAGGTCGTCCACCGTCACTTCGCCCGTGATCTCGCCCAGGTGCATGACGGCCTGGCGGATGTCGAGTGCCACGAGGTCGGAAGGAATCCCTTCGGCCATGCCGCGCGCGACGGCGGCCAGCGCCTCGTCGGTGCGGCGCAGCGCTTCGTAGTGGCGGGCGTTGGTGACCACGGTGTCTTCGAGGCGGAGGCGGCCGCCCGTCACCAGTTCGAACAGCTTGGCTTCGAGCTGGTCGATACCGGCGCCGGCTTTTGCCGACACGGGCACGATGCAGTCGGGCGGCAGCAGGGGCGTGGCATAGTCTTCGGGCGTGCGCTCGGGCACCAGGTCGGTTTTGTTCATCACGGCGACGAGCTCGAGGCCGTCGGTCCGGAGGCGTTCGATGTCGGCCGCCACTTCCTTTGCCGAAAGGCTGGAAGCATCGAACACATAGACCAGCACGTTCGATTGGCGGATTTTCTCGAGCGTCTTCTGCACGCCGATGGCTTCGATCTGGTCGCGCGCCTCGCGGATACCGGCCGTATCGATGAGGCGGAAGGCGATGCCGCGAATGTTGTGCACCTCTTCGATGGTGTCGCGCGTGGTGCCGGCAATGTCGCTGACAATGGCGCGCTCGTCGCGCAGCAGGGCGTTGAGCAGGGTGGACTTGCCCGCATTGGGCCGGCCGGCCAGCACGGTGGGCACACCGCGCCGGATGGCATTGCCCAGGCGAAACGAGTCCATCAGCCGCTGCACCAGCCGCCGGATGCGGCCCACCAGCTCTTGCAGTTTTTGCCTGTCGGCAAATTCTACATCCTCCTCGCCGAAGTCGAGCTCCAGCTCGATGAGGCTGGCAAAGTGGATCAGCTCCTCGCGCAGGGCGCGGATCTCCTTGCTGAAGCCGCCCCGCATCTGCTTGATGGCCAGCTCGTGAGCCTGCTCGCTCCGGGCCGCGATGAGGTCGGCCACGGCCTCGGCCTGGCTCAGGTCCATGCGGCCGTTGAGGAAGGCGCGCAGGGTGAACTCGCCCGGCCGCGCCAGACGCGCCCCGCGAGCCACGCACAGCTCCACGACGCGCTGCAGGATCCAGGGCGAACCATGGCACGAAAACTCCACCACGTCTTCGCCGGTATAGGATCGGGGGGCGCGGAACAGGCTCACCACCACCTCATCGACGATGCGGTCGCCCTCGCGGAGGGTGCCGTAGTGCAAGGTGTGGGAAGGCTGGTCGGCCAGCCGCTTGCCGCGAAACAGCGCATCGGCAATGGGCACGGCCTTCGGGCCCGACAGGCGCACCACGCCAATGGCGCCCTCGCCCGGGGGCGTGGCCACGGCTACGATGGTATCCTGCAAGTCGTGTCTGGTGTACATATACTCAGTGCAATTCGGTTCGGGAATTTTTGACGATAGTCATTTTGGGATGGAGCGATGGAGTGAGTGAGTGAGTGAGTGAGTGAGGGGGAGAGTGCCCCTGTGCAAACTGCGTAAAACTGCGCTTTCTGCGACCAAAGGCTGCGGTTTCAATGAATGAGCAATCGAAGAACCGAGCAATCGAGGAATCGAGAACCCTTCACAATATATTGATAGTCAATAAGAAAAACTTTAAACTCTAAACTCTGAACTCTGAACCCTCAACCAATGCAACAGCATTTCCCAAACCACTTTGAAGTAAGCATAATCGCGGCAAAGTTAGGGCGTACGCGCCGGCGCCACGTGCGCCGGCAAGCGTTGCCTGCAAAAAACACCGGGAAAGGGGCGAGGGATCAAATCGAGGCGAGCGTCTCGCGCGCCACCCGCATCGGGATGCCGATGCACTTTTTCTCCATGTAGTCGAGCATGCGCTGGACGAGGGCGCGCTCTTCGTCGTCGAGGCGGGCGAGATCTTTTCGGAACACTTCTTCGAGCGCCTTTCGCTTGACGGCACGCACCTCTTCGGGGATGCGGCTCATGGCGCGCTCCAGCTCGCGCTGGCGGCACACTTGCGGAAAGTCGGCGATGTGCGTGTCGAGCAGGGCTTCGGCGCGCTGTACCTCCTGCTCGCGGAAGGCCAGGTTTTCGGCGGCCAGGCGGCGCAGTCCTTCGATCTCGATCCAGGCCACGTCGGGACGGCTGCCCACCTCGGGCGCCACGTTGTGGGGAATCGACAGATCGACGACGAGCTTGCGGTCGGTGTCGCCGCGCAGCAGGCGCTCGTACAGCTCGGGCGTGACGACGGGTTCGGTGGCGCCCGTGCACACGATCAGGCAATCGAAGCCCTCGTCGTATTCGGCCAGGGCGTCGAGGGCAAGTGCTTTTCCACCCACCTTGCCGGCCAGCTCTTCGGCGCGGGCCAGCGTGCGGTTGGCGACAGTGACGCGCGTGTAGCCGTACTTTTTCAGGAATTTGCCCACGAGCGTGTTCGTCTGGCCGGCACCGATCATCAGGATGCGAGCATCCGGCGCCAGGTGGTGCCGCCGCATCTCCTGCACGGCCAGCGATACGACCGACACCGGCTTCTCGCCGATGCGGGTGCGGGCATATACGTCCTTGGCGGCCACCACGCCGAAGCGCTCGAGCAGGCGCAAGGCGTCACCCGTCAGACCCCAGCGCTTGCAGCGGTCGTAGGCCTCGCGCAACTGGCGCAGGATCTCGCGCTCGCCCACCACCAGCGACTCTATGGAGGCCGCTACGCGGAAAAAGTGGCGCACCGCTTCCAGACCGGCATGGTGGCGCACCACCTCGAGGGCCGCTGCATCGAGCTCGGGATTGACGTGGGCGAAAAAGCGTTTGCGGAAAGCGGCATCTACCGCATGACGGGTGTGGAACACGTACATCACGCGGTTGCAGGTAGCCACATACATCAGCTCGTCGAGCGCAAGATCGGTTTTCAGGGACTCGAGCCGGGCACGCAGGGCGTCGCCATCGGCCGGCACAATGTAGTGCCGGATGCGCGACAGCTCCGTGTCGCGATGTGTGACGGTGAGTATGTGGAACCCTTCGAGCATGAACCAAGTGTTGACAGGTGCAAAAGTAGAAGCACCTTTTCGGCCGTTTGTCACTGGATTGTCAATGCCGCTTCAATGGAGTGGATTTGAGGAATCGAGGATTTGAGCAAAGAGGCCTGCTGAAAAAAGTCGAAAAATCATTTCAGTTACACAGAGATGCACTGAGAATACACTGATTTTCACAGAGTTGTAAACCCTCAACCCTACACGCTCAACCCTCAACCAGGTCAAAACTGCGTACAAACTGCGGCGCTCTGCGGCCGCAGGCTGCGGTTGCAATGGATGAGGAACCGAGGAACCGAAGGACCGAGGATTTAACAAAAGAACTGATAATCAACAAGAAAAACTTTAAACCCTAAACCCTACCCGCAACACCTTTCTGCAGCAGGCCCAATCATGCATTTTTCGCAAAAGGCCGGAACACCAACCGATTGATCGGCGTTTCGTATGTTCGTTGCCGCACATCCCTGTTGCTCATGGCAAAAAAGAAAAGCACGAAGAAACACAAGCGCCCTGCCGGCCTGACGCTGGCCGGCGAACCTCGATGGATGCAACGCCCACTGGTGGTGGCGCTGCTGCTCTTTGCCTTTGCGTTTCTGCTGTACGCCAACACGCTGACGCACGGCTACACCCAGGACGACGCGATCGTGATCTACGACAATGCGTTCACGATGCAGGGCGTGGAAGGCATCGACGAGCTGCTGCGCTACGACACCTTCCGCGGCTTTTTCAAGGTGGAAGGCAAGGAGCGGCTCGTGGCCGGCGGCCGCTATCGCCCGCTCACGCCCGTCATGTTTGCCATCGGCATCGAGCTGTTTGGCGCCAGGCCGTGGGTCGGCCATCTGGGCAACCTCATCTGGTACGGCCTGACGTGCGTAGCCGTGTGGTGGCTGCTGCTCACCCTGCTGTCGCCCGGCAACGACCCGCGGCGCAGCGACGCGCGCGCCCGCTTCATCGCGCTCGTGGGTGCGCTCATCTTCACGGCTCACCCCGTCCATACCGAGGTGGTGGCCAACATCAAGGGGCGCGACGAGATCATGAGTCTGCTGGGCGCCACGGTGGCAGCCCTGTGCGTGTGGCGCGGCTTCCGCCAAAAAGGCTGGCGCTGGCCAACACTGGCCGCCCTGACCTTTTTCCTGGGCCTGCTCTCGAAGGAAAATGCCATCACCTTCCTGGCCGTCGTTCCGCTCATGCTGTGGTACTTCGGTGGCGCACGCCCCCTCCACGCGCTGCGTCATACGGCGCCCCTCTTCCTGTCCGCTGCCCTCTTCCTGTGGCTGCGCGGGCAGGTGCTGGGCTGGTCGCTGGGCGAACCGCCGAAGGACCTGATGAACAACCCCTTTCTGAAAATCCTCGAAGACGGCGCGGTCGTGCCCTTCAGCACAGCAGAACGCTGGGCCACCATCCTCTACACGCTGGGCGAATACGTGCGGCTGCTCGTCTTTCCGCACCCGCTGACGCACGACTACTATCCGCGCCACATCCCGGTCCTGACGTTTGGCGACAGCCGCGTCATTGCCAGCCTGGTGCTCTACCTGGCGCTGCTGTGGTGGGGCCTGCGCGGCCTGCGCCGCAAGGAACCGATGAGCTTCGGCCTGTGGTACTACCTCCTCACCCTCAGCATCGTGTCGAACATCGTCTTTCCCGTGGGCACCAACATGTCGGAGCGCTTTCTCTTCATGCCGTCGGTGGGCTTCGCCTGGGTGGCGGGCTGGCTGGCATGGAAAGGGGCGCACTATCAGGCTGGCGATCGCCCGACCGAATACCGCCGGCTCTACCGCGTGTGGGGCGTGGTGCTGGCCGTGGTGCTGCTGTACAGCCTGCGCACCGTGACGCGCAACACCGTCTGGAAAGACAATTTCACCCTGTTCACCCACGACGTGGCCGTCTCGCCCAACAGCGCCAAGGTGCGCAATGCAGCCGGCGGCGCCCTCATCGACGAGGCCATCAAGCCCGAAAACGAAGCGCGCCGCGAGCAGATGCTGCGCGAAGCCATCAGCCACCTGCAGGCCGCCATCGCCATTTACCCCTACTATCACAATGCCTACCTGCTCCTGGGCAACGCGTACTACTATCTGGGCGAGTACGACAAAGCCATCGAGCAGTACGAGGCCGCCCTGAAGCTGTATCCCGACTATGCCGACGCCAAAAACAACCTGGCGCGGGCCCTGCGCGACGCCGGCAAATACTACGGCGAAAAGAAAGGCGACCTGCAGCGCGCCATCGAATACCTGAGGCGCTCGTGGCAGCTCGATTCCACCGATGCCGAAACGGCGCGCCTGCTGGGCGTAGCCTATGGCGTGGCCGGACAGAACGACAAAGCCATCGAATGGTTCGAAAAGGCACTTTCCCTCCAGCCACAATCGGCGGCCATCATGCGCGACCTGGCCACCGCATGGTACCACGCCGGCGACAAGGCCCAAGCCGACGAGTGGATGGCCCGCGCACGCGCCATCGATCCCGATATCGGCCAACGATGAACCCCACCTATTGCTCGATCACGGCCGAGAGGCCACGTTCGACGAGGGCATCCTTGAGCGGGCGCAATACCTCGAAGCTGTCGGTTTTCACCGTGGCCTTGCCCTTGAAATGGATGAGCATGGCCAGTTGCTCGGCCTGCTCGACGGTATGTCCGAGGATCTCCACGAAGCACTGGATGACCCAGTCGAAGGTGTTGAAGTCGTCGTTGTACACCACGAGGCGCGCCTCATGCCCGATATCTTCGTCCACCTCCTCGACGACGGTCTCCTCCTCGTCGGGCCGGCTTTCGCCAAAACGCCAGCCCGGAGCGCACCGAGGCAGCAGATCGCAGGAATGCATCGTCGTCATGGCGTCATTGCAGTTTGTTGATGGAAGACAGAGGGCCAAGGCAGGCGTCCTTATTGGAGCGAAGCGAGCGTTTGCTTCACCGCCTCGAAATTCGGCAGGTCGCCGGCATTGTCCAATACCTCGGCATAGCGAATGATGCCTGCTCCGTCAATGACGAAAGCCGAGCGCTTGGCCACGCCCTTGAGTCCAAGGACGAACTCTTCGTACAGTGCGCCATAGGCGCGGGCAGCCTCCTTGTTGAAGTCGGACAGGAGCGGAAAGTTGAGCTTCTGGTCTTCCTTGAAGCGGGCCAGACAGAAGGGCGAATCTACCGAAGCAGCCAGCACCTGCGCGTTGAGGCCCTGATAGGTGGCAATGTCATCGCGCATGGTGCACAGCTCGGTAGTGCACACGCTGGTAAAGGCAAAAGGGAAGAAGAGCAAGACGACGTTCTGGCCTTTGAAGTCGTCGAGCGAAACCATGTTCTTTTCGGTGTCGGGCAGGGTGAATGCCGGTGCCTTGTCGCCTGGTTTGAGTGCCATGGAAATGCCGTTTGTGAGGGTGAAACGATTGGACCACAAAGTTACGGCGAAAGTGGCTGAAGTCCGCAAACCTGAGTCTGCTGCAAAAAGCCGCCGTCCGTCCTCGTTCCCCCAACTTTTCGTTGCTTTGCGGGCTGAATCGTCCTGCCCATGAATCCGGAAACAAAGGCATACCTCGAGCTACACCTCGCCGTCTTGCTGTTCGGCTTCACAGCCATCCTGGGCGACCTCATCACGCTCTCGGCACTGACGCTGGTGTGGTGGCGGGTAGGGCTGACGACGCTCAGCCTGCTGTTTCTGGTGCGGGCCGGCAAGCTGTGGCGCACGCTGCCCCGACGACTGTTCTGGCAGTATGCCGGCATCGGCGTGCTCGTAGCGCTACACTGGCTCACCTTCTACGGGGCCATCAAGCTGTCGAACGCCTCCATCACGCTGGTGTGCATGGCGACCACCTCCTTTTTCACGGCCCTGCTCGAGCCCGCCGTTTTGCGGCAGCGCATCAAGGGCTTTGAGCTGCTGCTCGGTCTGGCCATCGTGCCGGGCATGGCCCTTGTGGTGCAACACACGTCCTGGGACATGCAGTGGGGTATCGTGGCCGGGCTGGCCTCTGCTTTCCTCGCGGCTCTGTTCAGCACCTTCAACAAAAAGCTGATCCACCACGCAAGCTCGCTCGACATCACGTTCATCGAGTTGGGTGCCTCATGGGCCTTTCTGTCGCTCATCCTGCCCTTCCATGCCTGGTTGACACCCGAATCGCCTTTCTGGCCCACCACGCGCGACTGGGTGTACCTGCTCATTCTGTCGCTGGTGTGTACCACCTTTGCCTACGTGCTGGCCCTGCGCGCACTCAACCACCTGTCGGCCTTTGCCGCCAACCTCACGGTCAACCTCGAACCGGTGTACGGCATTGCCCTGGCCTGGATCATCCTCCAAGAGCACGAAGAGCTGGACCGCGGCTTCTATTGGGGCGTGGCCATCATCCTGGCGGCAGTGCTGGGATATCCCTTTTTGCGGAAGCGGTATGCCAACGACCAGTGAAGAGAGATGGAGAGTTGGAGAGATGGAGAGATGGAGAGAGGAGAGAATGAGTGACGGAGAGATGACGGTAGCGGCACACGGCAGTGCGCCTGACACGGCAGTGCGCCTGACGGTGGTGTAGCGACGCACGGCGGTGCGCCTTGCCTCTCCGGGAATTTTTGACGATGCATATTGAAGCGAGAGGAGTGCGGGTGGGCCGATTCCACCGATTCCACCGGTTCCACCGATTTGACCGATTCCACCGGTTTGCCCCAACAACTGATAATCAGGGTAAAACCCTCAACGCTACACCCTCAACCCGGTCAAAAACTGCGTTCAAACTGCGGCCCTCTGCGGCTGAAAGCTGCGGTTTCAATGGATGAGGAATCGAGGATTCGAGGAACCGAAGAATCGAGCATTTGATAAGATGCTGATAATCAATAAGAAAAACTTTAAACTCTAAACCTTAAACTCTAAACGCTGCACGCTTCACCTTTTTGCCCCCGGTGCATTTTCGGGATGTAACAAGGATACCGCTCTGTTATCCAGGTCGGCATTGACAAGCAGGGCCAGCGCGAGGAAGAAGAAGGGGCCCACCTTGTCGGTTTCGATGAGGTCGTTGATGAGCAGCAGCGTGCAGATGACGAGCAGACAGAGCAGGGCAATGAGGACGAGGCGGCGTTTCACTTCGTCCTGCGTCTCGTGATAGATGGTCTCGCCGCGCAGCAGCGCGTAAAACACCAGCGCGAGAAAGAGCAACAAGCCGGGTATGCCCTGCTCGATGGCCGTCATCAGATAGTAGCTGTGCACGCCCGAGCTGTCCTTGTTGTCGCTCACGTAGGTGCGGAAGCTGGTGACGGTATAGGGCCAGTAGCTTTCGAAGAAGTTGCCGGGGCCGAAGCCCAGCAAGGGCCGGTCGATGACCATGTGGACGCCGGCCACCCAGCGATATACGCGCTCCATGGTGCTGATGTCCTGTCCCTTGAAGGTGGCCTCTACGAGGTTGTCGAAGTCGTAGTGGGTGATGGTGCGCTCGTAATCGGGTGCCAGGTCGAGGTAACGGTTCTGATGGGCCAGCACGGCCAGCACGGCCACCGTGGCGGCCACGCTCAGTGCCAGCACGACGCGCATGAGGCGCAACCGGATGATGCCATACCCGAGCACGGCCACGAAGAGCGCCACGTAGGCCGCACGCGTGTAGGAGAACTGCACGGCCACGAGCGCCAGCACGCTCATGCCCACCATCAGCCACCATTTTGCCGAAAGGCGCCGATACCACTTGCGGCCGTACCAGAGGAAGGGCAAAAAGAGGGCGGGCAGGCAGGCATAAGCCACGTGGTTGCGGTAGAAGGGCCGCACCACCTTGTTGATGTCCTTGAAAGAAAAGCCGTACTGGGCATGGCGCATCTCGACGTAAAGGACCGTCAGCGACAGCGGGATGCCTACCGCCCAGATGAGCCATCGCAGGTGGCGTGGCCGGCGCAACAGACTGCCCGCGAGGAAGTAAAAGGGAATGACGTACCACAGCTTGGCCAGAAAAAACTTGAGGGCGAAAAACCTGTTCTGCGCCGTCAGGGCCGTCAGCAAAATCCAGCCCAGGTGGGCCAGCAACAGGATAGTGACGGGATGGTGCAGCCGATCCATGCGCCAGCTTTCGGGCCTGCGCTGCAGCGCCCACAGCACCGCCGCACCCGTCACCACCCACATCAGCGGCTCGGAAGGCATGTCGGTGTTGAAGCCGCCGGGCAACCCCATCTCGGTGGAAAACGGAATCGCCGCCCACATCAGATAGAACACCGTGCGCAGGTCGGCCACTGTCCACCAGGCCAGCAGCAGACCGAAGGGCACGGCCAGCAACAGCGGCTCCTGCTGCCACAGGGCCGCCACCAGCGCCGCAAACCACACGCCCACTGCACCCCACAGCATGGAGCGCGTCGGTCCGGGCAATCTGGACGAGGCAGGCATCATGGGCTCAGTCTTTCCAGATCCGTTTCCAGTCGAGCTGGCGGTAGTGCTCGAACACCAGCACCGCCAGCACCACGAACAGGAAGGCGGCCAGCGTAGCGGCCAGCACGCTCAGCGTGCGCAGCGGGCGCGACTTGACCACGGCGGGCACGGCGGGCTCGAGCAGGTGGAGCGCCGGCACGTTGGCGCTGTACGCCGCCTCGATCTGCTTGAGGCGCTCACGGTCCTGCGCCAGCTTGTCGTTGATCTCGCGGTACTGCAGCTCGAGCGCCTCGACGCGCGCCAGTCCCTCGTTGAAGCGATCGATCACCTGACGCGTGTTTTTCAGCTCGTTTTCGAGGGCGCGCACACGGGCGTCGAGGAACAGGATCGTGTCGCGCGGCACGTTGCGGCTCTGGCGCAAGACTTCCAGGCGCGTGCGATTCATGGTGAGGCGCGCCTCGGTGCGGGCGGCCAGCGAGGCGAGGATCTCGCCCTGCGAGCGCGTGCTGAAGATGCCGTAGCGCTCGCGCAGCGTCTGCAGTGAGTCGGCCAGCACCTGCAAGGTCGCCTCTTTTTCGGCAATGCTCTGCCGGTAAGTGTCCATGAGCTGGCGCTGGCTGCGCTTGATGAGGCGCAGGGCGATGGCGTTGATGCGGTCGCGCGCGGCATTGGCCATGTCGGCGGCGAGTTGCTTGTCGGTATCCTCGACGCTGATTTCCAGCGCCCCTTCCTTTGTCTTTTTTACCTTGTACAGGTCCGACAGCGTCTCGGCCACGTAGTAGGGTGCCAGCGGGTCGTCCGGGTCGATGTCATAGTGGGTGTACAGATCGAACGAATCGACGAGGAACTGGGTCAGCTCGCCCGACTGCGCGATCGAGATGAGCCGATCGACGTCCTCTTTGGTGCCGTAGTATTCGATGTCGGCATTCCGGGTGGCACCGAACGCCTCGGGCTTCTGCAGGTCGGTGCTGGCGGCGTAGAAAGTGGTGGTCGATTTGTAATACACGGGTACCATCAGCACCACGATGCTGGTCAGCACGGCCGTAGCCAGCGGCAGTCCGATCACGAATTTGCGCCAGCGGTACAGCGTCTTCAATACATCCAGCAGGCTATAGCTTTGCTCCATGAAAGCAAGATGATTGTGTTGGCGATCAATAGTGTGGCCCACAGAGGCGGGGCCCGGGCAAAAGTAGGAAAAGCCGCCTCGGCCCGCACGTCCCTTGCCGTTATTTGCCTTTTTGCTTTCGCAAAATGCTTCCTCCAAGCGGCTGCCGCTACGCGGGTACTCGCCGGGTGGCCATCCAAACGCTCCCCGCTGCGCTTATCCCCACAGGGATTTTTTTGCCGAAAGGCAAAACACCGCCATGCGTTTTGTCGCCCCGTGCACGGAAACGGGCAAAAAGCCCTTGAGGCCGGGCATTACCTTTGCCTCATGATCCGTACAGACACCCACGCGTTCCCGCTCGCCGATTTGCCGAAAGGCATGTACTTCGTGCACATACTTGCGCCCAACGGCGCCTCGGGCACCTTCAAGGCCGTGCGCTTCTGACGGCTTGCGCCAAATACTACCCGTACATTTTCCAATACAAACCTTTGAACCAATGAAAAAACTGCCATTCTTCCTTTTGCTCGTCGCACTCTGGGGGCCGGCCTTTGGCCAGCCCACCGTGGGGCTGCTCAGCTACGACCCCTCGCGCGCCTACGACGGCTACAACCTGCTGTACCCGCTGCGCCAGCCCAACGTGTATTTGCTCGACAACTGCGGTCGAATCGTACACATGTGGGAAGACGATGCCTCTTTCTTGCCGGGGGTAGTAGCCTACCTGACTCCCGACGGCTACCTGGTCAAAACCAAGCGCCCCGCCAATTTTCTCAACGATCCCATTTGGGCCGGCGGCGGCGGCGCCACCGTCGAGATCCGCGACTGGGACAACAATCTGTTGTGGAGCTTCACGCAAAACGACTCGCTGCGCCGCCTCCATCACGACATCGAGGTGATGCCCAATGGCCACATCCTCATGATCTCCTGGGAGCTGAAGACGGCCGACGAAGCCATCGCCGCCGGCCGCGACACGGCCCTGCTCAGCCAGGGCAAGCTCTGGCCCGACTACATCCTCGAAGTGGACCCACAGACCGACTCGGTGGTGTGGGAATGGCACGTGTGGGACCACCTCATCCAGGACTTCGACAGCACCAAAGCCAACTACGGCGACGTGGCGGCCCACCCCGAGCTGGTGGACCTCAACTGGGACACCAACAACGGCAAAGCCGACTGGATGCACGTCAACGCCATTGACTATCACCCGGAGCTCGATCAGATCATGATCAGCGTGCCGACCTTCAACGAGCTGTGGATCATTGACCACTCGACGACCACCGAGGAAGCTGCAGGCCACAGCGGCGGCCTGTCGGGGCGGGGCGGCGACCTGCTGTACCGCTGGGGCAACCCCGCCACCTACCGCCGCGGCACGGCCGACGACCAGAAGCTCTTCTTCCAGCACGACACGCACTGGGTGCGCGATTTCCTCGATCCGGGCAGCACCTGGTACGATCGCATCGCCCTGTTCAACAATCGCGTCGGGCCGCAGTTGTCCACGGCCAACATCCTGACTCCTCCCTTCGACCCGGCCACCTGGTCGTACCCCCTGACCGACAGCGTGTGGGCGCCGGCAGCTTTCGATCTGGTAGTCACGCATCCCGATACGGCCCGCATGGCGTCCAGCATCGTTTCCAGCGTGCAGGTGCTGCCCAACGACAACCTGCTCATCTGTTCGGGCCGCCACGGCTACTCCTTCGAGATGACGCCCGAAGGCGATATCGTGTGGGAATACGTCACACCGCTGGCCGGCGGGCAGCCCGTCAGCCAGGGCGACACGCTCGAACTCAACGACAACCTCACCTTTCGCATCACGCGCTATCCGGCCGACTATCCGGCCTTTGCCGGCAGGGATCTCTCGCCCAAGGGCTATATCGAACTCAACCCCGATACGACCTTCTGCGATCAGTTGCTGCCCACCGTCGAGCCCGCCATGCCCGAGCTGGCAAGGCTCTACCCCAATCCGGCCGACGACCGGCTGATCGTCGAATGGCTGACCGAAGCACCCGCCGAGGTGGCCATCTACGACCTGCTGGGCCGCGAAATGACGCGCTTCCGGGCCGGCGGCGGCCGCACATACCTCGATATTTCGCACTGGCAGCCGGGCATCTACTTCGTGCAGATCAATGGCCGCATGGCCCAAAAAGTGATGGTACGCTGACACCCGATGGTGTCCCGAAAACGGAAAAGGCGATGGGCGTTCGGACACGCACCATCGCCTTTCTTTTTGCCGCCGCTTTGTTTATGGTGCAATCTGCACCACCGCAATCCATCACGCTTCACCTCAATATCCATCGTCAAAAATTCCCTGGCAGGCTGACGACGCACTGCCGGGTCAGACGCACTGCCGCGCGCCCCTACCTTCTCCATCTCGGAAAATCAGATGCGATACACCTTGCGTTTCTTTCGCGGCGGCCGCGGTGCCGGCACTTCGGGCTGCGGCGGCAACGAATCGCGCGGCGTCGGCGCCAGGGCGGGCGGTTGCATTTGCCGGAAAAGCTCCTCGAACTCTTCGAAAGGGTCGGCAGGCATGCGGAAGTCGAAGCGGAAGCCCTGATCGAACCACTCGCCAAAAGGATGATCGGGCGCCAGCGGCTGGCGGATGCCGTCGGGGTTGGGCAGCACCCACACCTCGACCGGATCGGTCTCGAATACCTGCTCGGCGCAACGCACACTGGCCGGCCCTATGTAGAAGAGTCCTTCGCTGCGCGGCGAAAGGATGTAGCTCCACACCCGGCGCTGGGTCACGCGGCCATTCACCATGCGGATGGAAGTGGCCAGGTTGGGCCCGTTGACGATGTCGAAATCGGCAAAAGGCGGCGGCACGAACGCGCCGCAATCGGCAGCGCCTTCGAGCACGAAGCGCAGTTCGAACAGGTTGTCCATCAGCACGGTGTCGGGCCTCAGCTCGGTGCGGAAGACGGCCTGCTGGGCCTGCAACGGCCCTGCCAGCCAAAAGCAGGCAACCCACCATCCTGTAGCGAAAAACAGGCGAAGCTTGCTGCTCATGGTGCTCATTTTTTCATCCACAACGCTGGATATGCTGGTAGTGTCCCCGATCAACTGATTTTAGACTGCGTTTTCTGCGGCCGAAGGCTGCGGTTTCAATGAGTGAGGAACCGAAGAACCGAGGATTTGATTCAAGAGCCTTCTAAAAAATACTGAAAATCATCCAGTTACACAGAGCGCCACTGAGCACGCACTGATTTTCACAGAGTTGTAAACCCTCAACCCTACACGCTCAACCCTCAACAACAGGTCAAAAACTGCGCTCAAACTGCGTTTTCTGCGGCTGCAGGCTGCGGTTTCTGGCTGAGGAACCGAAGAACCGAGGATTTGACAAAAAACTGATAGTCAACAAGAAAAACTTTAAACTTTAAACCCTGAACTTTAAACACCTTTTCGGGATGTGCGATCATCTATTCAAGGACACCACCGAAATTGCCGAGGATGAGCTTCTGGTTGATGCGCAAGAGCGTTTCGGCCATGACCGGCAGCTTGGTCTGGGGCGTGACGAAGGGGCAGAAGGCATAGACCATGAGTACGCCCTCATTCTGGCGCACGTCAATAAACGATGTCGAGCTTGCCATTGAGGCCTTTGACGCCCAGCCGGAAGAGGTAGTGTGGCGGCTGCTTGGCCGTTTCGTATTGCCAGCCAATACGCTTGAAGTATTCGTGGACCTTGTCGATCATGTTCATATCAGAAAATTTTGAAAAATAAACGCAACACACCTGGGCGCACCGGAAGACACGCTACCCGGTGCGCCCCTGTTCAAGGCCCACGTTCATTTGCCGCCTTTATGGCAAAGGTTTCAGATCAGGTCGGCTGCCTTGACGAGGAAAGTCGTCCAGAACGGCAGGGCCAGCCAGAACCACTGGGGTGCCCAGAAAATCATGGCCCAGAACGCCACAAACGAAACGAGAAACAGCAACCAGTACAGCGATTTGTTTTTCGTAGCCATGTCGTAGTTGGTTTTGAGTTGCAAAAGTACGCATCCCCCTGCTTTCGCAGCATGTTTGTGCCCAAAAAACGAAAAGCCCTCTTCGCATCCGCGAAGAGGGCGGAAATGAACACCTCTCACACTCTATGGAAAATTGCTGTCTTTTTCTGGCTGACAGGCCAAAAATAGGCCTGTTCCAGCCCGGCCTTTGCTGAGGAAAGTCAATGAAAGGAGTGACTTTCGTCAGTGTCGCGGCGGAGCAAAATGAAAAAAGCCCCGGCACGTGGCCGAGGCGGTAACTATGAACAAACACTCACCCTATTGTCTTTTTTCGCGTAGCCCGAATGGACGCCTCACTTTCTGTCTTTTCACGACTTCTTCCCTCAGGCTTGTACCACAAAGAAAAGTCCATGCGCAGGCTGATGTGTGACTTTAATGTGTATGCATGTGACAGGATCCGATAATCAAATGTATGAAGTGCAGCATGCGTAATGCGCTTTTTGTGCGGGTGATGGTTGCGACCGCTCGGTACTTTTTTCCGGATCCATTGTGTCGGATATGTGTCGGTTTTTTTCTGACGATCACGTGCCTGCCGCCAGTTGCATTGCCGGAAGTGGCGCTCGGGCAGGGCGGTTTTTCGATCCGGTTGGTTGTGGCCTATCTTCGTGCCCGAGACGCGGGTCTCATTTGCCGAAAGGCAAAACCGAAAAGCTTTGACCAGAGAAAACCGGACGGACCGATGAAAAAGCTCGAGAACTACGTGATGGGGCAATGGGTGCCTCACGAGGGCGAAGGCGTGCCCCAGTACCATGCCATTACCGGCGAGCTGATCGCCACGGCGGGCAGCGAAGGGCTGGACTATGCCGCCATGGCCGACTATGCCCGCAGGGTGGGCGGGCCGGCCCTGCGCAAGATGACCTTCCAGGAACGCGGACGGATGCTGAAGCAGTTGGCTTTGTATCTGTTCGAGCGCAAGGACAAGTACTATCCGCTCAGCTACATGACCGGTGCTACGAAGGCCGATAGCTGGATCGACATCGAGGGAGGCATCGGCACGCTGTTTTCCTATGCCAGCCTGCGCCGTCGCTTTTCCAACGAATACTTCCACGTCGAGGGCGATCCGGAAAAGATCAGCAAGGGCGGCACCTTCATCGGTCACCACATCCTGGTGCCGCGCCATGGCGTAGCCATCCACATCAATGCGTTCAACTTCCCCATCTGGGGCATGCTCGAAAAACTGGCGCCCACCTGGCTGGCCGGCATGCCGGCCATCGTCAAGCCCAGCGAGCTGACCAGCTTTCTGACGCAGGCCATGGTCAAGGACATCGTGGACTCGGGCATCGTGCCCGAAGGGGCCATCCAGCTCGTGTGCGGCCCGGGCCACGGCATCCTCGACCCACTCATCGAGCAGGACGTGGTGACTTTCACCGGCTCGGCCGAGACGGGCAAAAAGCTCAAGACCCACCCCTCAATCATCGAAAACTCGGTGCCCTTCAACATGGAGGCCGACAGCCTCAACGCGGCCGTGCTCGGCCCCGACGTGACGACCGACATGCCCGAGTTCGGGCTGTTCGTCAGGGAAGTGCGTCGCGAGATGACGGTCAAGGCCGGCCAGAAGTGCACGGCCATCCGCCGCATCATGGTGCCCCGCCCCATGGTGGAAGCCGTGCAGGAAGCGCTGGCCGCCGAGCTGCGCAAGACCACTATCGGCGACCCGCAGGCAGAGGGCGTGCGCATGGGGTCGCTCGTGTCGCGCACACAGGTGGAGGAGGTGCGGCGCCGCGTGGCCGAGCTGATCACGGCATCCGAGGTGGTGTATGGCGACCTGGAGCAGTACGAGGTCGTGGGTGCCGACAAAGAACGAGGCGCCTTCTTCCCGCCCTTGCTGCTGCGCAATGACGATCCCTTCCGGAAAACAGCTACCCACACCGTCGAAGCTTTCGGGCCGGTGAGCACCATCATCCCCTACGACACGCTCGACGAGGCCATCGCCTTGGCCAACATGGGCAAGGGATCGCTGGTGTCCACCATCGCCACCAACGACGAGCAGGTAGCGGCCACCTTCGCCCTGGGCGTGGCCCCTTACAACGGCCGCATCCTGGTGCTCAACGAGGCTTGCGCCAAAGAGAGCACGGGCCACGGCTCGCCCCTGCCTTACCTGGTGCACGGCGGCCCGGGGCGCGCCGGCGGCGGCGAAGAGCTGGGCGGCATGCGCGGCGTGTTCCACTACATGCAACGCACGGCCATCCAGGGCCATCCCACCATGATCACGGCCATCACCCGCCAGTACCAGCCGGGAGCCCGCACCTTCGAAGACGTGGTGCACCCCTTCCGCAAGTACTTTGAAGACCTGCAGGTGGGCGAGACTTACGTCACGGCCCGGCACACCGTCACCGAAGCCGATATCGTCAACTTTGCCAACGTCAGCGGCGACCACTTCTACGCCCACGTCGATGAGACTTCGCTCGAGGGCACCATCTTCGAGCGGCGCGTGGCCCATGGCTACTACATCCTCTCCAAGGCGGCGGGCCTGTTCGTCGAGCCGCGCAAGGGGCCCGTGCTGCTCAACTACGGCATCGACGAATGCCGCTTTACCAAGCCCGTCTATCCGGGCACGACCATCGGCGTGAAGCTGACCGTGAAGGAAAAGATCGATCAGGAAAAGCGCAGCGAAGACGACATCGCCAAAGGCATCGTCAAGTGGGTGGTGGAAGTGTACGATCAGGAAGGGGAGACCGTGGCGCTGGCCACCATCCTCACCATGGTGAAAAAGCGCAATCAGGTGTGAGTGAGCGAGTGAGGGCGCGATGGAGTGAGGAGAGAAGAGAGAGGAGTGATGGAGTGACGGAGCGACTGCACAAACTGCGTCTCTCTGCGGCTGAAAGCTGCGGTTTTTGGCTGAGCAATCGAGGAACCGAAGACCCGATAATTTGACAAAATCATGAAGATCAACAATAAAAACATTAAACTTTAAACTCTAAACCCTAAACCCTAAACCCTAAACCCTAAACCCTTTTTCCTTTGCTGCTCAACCTGAATCGCCATGACAAAAATAGACGTGCAGCTGCTCGATCGGCCGCTTGATCCGGCCGAGGCGCTTCGCTTCGTGGAAAGTCCTGAAGCGGGCGGCATCGTACAGTTCGTGGGTGCCGTGCGCAACCAGACGCAGGGCCGCCGGGTGGTGCGCCTCGAGTTCGAGGCGTATGCGCCCATGGCGGTGTCGGAGATGCGCAAGATTGCCGAAGAGGCTGGCCACCGATGGCCGCTGCTGGCCATTGCCATCCATCATCGCATGGGCGTGCTCGATATCGGGCAGTTGCCCGTCGTCATTGCCGTGGCGGCCCCCCACCGCAAGGAGGCCTTCGAGGCCTGCCAGTTCGCCATCGACACGCTCAAGCAAACGGTCCCTATCTGGAAAAAGGAGATCTTCGAAGACGGAGAGGTATGGGTGGCCGCCACGCCCTGAGCAGCACCACCCTTGCACGATTCAATCTTCGCGACGCTGATCGACCAACAGCACCACTTTGCCCGTGGTGGCGCCCGACTGGAAGAGGCGCACCGCGTCGGGGGCCTGCTCGAAGGGGAAGGTATGCCCTACGAACGGCTTGCCGATATCTACCTGCTGCATGTCGACCAGGATGTGGTGCATCAGGTCAGCCTTTTCGTACAACCAGATGAGATTGAAGCCCATCAGCGCCTTGTTTTCCTGCGTGAGCGCCTGCGGGTCTATCTTCGGGCGCGTCAGGTACATCCACAGGATGCGCAGGTAGTTGGGGCGGTCGCTGCGGTGGGCATAGCGCGCCGAGCTGTACACCACCATGCGGCCCATGGGGGCCAGCGCCTTGAAGCCTTCGACGAGGAAGCGCCCGCCAATGGTTTCCATGACGATGTTGAGCTCGCGATCGCCCAGCGCCTCGCGCAACTGGCGGCCGAAGTCGCGGGCCTTGCCACGCACGATGACGGCATCGTAGCCTTCCTTGCGGCACAGCTCCACTTTTTCGGGTCGGCCTACCGTGCCGATGGTGTACGCGCCAAAGTGTTTGGCAATGCGGTTGGCCAGGATGCCCACGCCACCGGCGGCACTGTGGATGAGCACGGTCTGGCCGCGTTCGAGTGCGCCCAGCGTCACCAGCCCGTACCATGCCGTCAGGCCCTGTACGAGGTAGCCGGCCCCTTCGGCGAACGTCCAGCCGTCGGGCAGCGGCACCACGTAGCGCGCGTCGATGTTGAGATGGGTGGCGTAGGCACCGAAGCGCGTCACGCCCATGACGCGGTCGCCGGGCTTGAAGGTGGTCACCCCTTCGCCCACCGCTGCCACCTCGCCGGCATATTCGAGGCCGGGTACGAAGTCGCCTTTGGGCGTAGCCGAATACAGCCCCCAGATGGCGAAAGTGTCGGCAAAGTTGAGTCCGATGGCGTGCACGGCCACCGTCACCTCGCCCGGCGCAGGTGGGGGTATCGGTTCGCTGATGAGGCGCAGGTTTTTGATGTTGCCCGCCTGGAGGTGCCACGCTTTGCGTTTCATGTTCGTTCGTTTTGTCGCCTGACAGCAAAGAACTGCATTTTTGCGAAAGCAAAAACCCGGTGGACGAACACGACGCCGCCTGAGCACCTCTTCCCGGATAGCCCGCTTCGGCTTTCGCCAAAAATTGGATGCCGGCTTGTTCCACGGGCTCGTACAGAGCGGTACACTTATTGACATTCGGGATGGTTTGTCTGCCCCGGATACAGGGGCAAAGCCTACATTTGCGAAGCTTTTGACTTCGGCAATATGGCCCCTGTGCCGGCGTTTGGACAGAGGCCATGTTGCGTTCTGCTATTTCTTCAACCCCCATACGACCATCAACCACGATGCAAACAATGGCAAAACGATTACTGCCCGGCGTGCTGGCCCTGATGGCCGGTATCGCGCTACACGCCCAGACACCCGCCAACATCCGCCTTCATGCTCCGCTTCCGCAAAATGGTGGCAGCGAGGCAGCCTGCAACGACCAGTATGCAGGCACCGTGACGCTGACCAACTTTCAGGGTCAGAGCAACGACTTCAACCCGCCGAATACCCTCTATCTGTGCTTTGGCGACCAGTTCGACATCGTTCACAACGGCGATGCCGACCTGACGGGCGACCCGCAGCCTGCCACGCCGCCCGGCATCGGCTATGCGTTCTACGACTGCCCGCCCACGGTGAGCGGTCCCGACCTTGCTTCCATCGTGGCCGACCCCTGCGTCAACCAGACCAGCCCCATCATCCTGGGCGGGGTGCCGGTGCCGCAGACCCAGGGCATCTGGGTGGCGGCCGACCAGCCCAACGGCAACCTGACCGTCGTCAACGACGGCACCTTGCAGGAAGCCTTCAACGGCGGTACGCCGGCCCCCATACAGTTCTGGTTTGCGCCCATCACCATCGACGACTTCGCCACGCTGGGCTATGAGCAGGACAGCGGCGGCGGCCCGGCCGGCCCCTGCGTCAACGCCAACGTGGCCGCCGCGTTTTCGGTCGTGTATCTGAATGCCATCGAGGCCACGAACATCAACCTCAGTGGCTGCTCGGGTTCGTTCCAGGTGCGCGGCGGTCTGCCCGAATGGGACGGCTCGGCCTACAGCATCAGCATCGTCCATACCACCGACCCGACCCTGATGGGCACCATCACCAACGGCACCCCCAACCACGGCGACAACGTGGCCTTCAGCGTGCCGGCACCGGGCACCTACGAAGTGACCGTGACCGACGGCAAGAGTTGCGAGGCCGTCTTCACGGTGGACATGAGCGCCTGCACGGGCGTCACCTTCGCCCTGCCCATCGTGGGCGTACAACCCGGCGACATCGTCTGTGTGCCGCTCACGGTGAACAACTTCACCGACATCCTTTCGGTGCAGTTTTCGCTCAGTTACGATCCCTCGGTCGTGCAGTTCCTCTACGCACAGAATTTCAATCCCAACATGCCCTGGCTGTCCGATGCCAACTTCAACGACACGGGCAACGGCATTGCCTTTTCGTGGAACGATCTGTCGCTCAATGGTGTGACGCTGCCCGACGGCTCGGTGGCTTTCGAGCTGTGTTTCCAGGCGGTCGGCATGGAAGGGGAGGCCTCGCCGGTGGATTTCACCGATCAGCCCACGCCGCCCGAGGTGACCGACATCAGCGGCAACCTGCTCAACTTCAATTCGCAGAACGGCGTGATCTTCCTTTCGAGCACGCCCGTGGGCCTGGTGGTTGATGCCGTGGGCGTCACCTGCTTCGGCGATACCGACGGCAGCTTTACGGCCACGGCCTATGGCGGTACCCCGCCCTACAATCTGACCTGGGAGCTCATCGGCAGCGGCAGCACCCAGGGGCCGGCGGTCATCAACACCAACGGCGGTTCGTTTACGGCCATGAACCTGCCACCCGGCCTGTATGCCCTCAACCTGACCGATGCGGCCAACCCGCCCAACACCCTGACCGACACCATCGAGATCGTCGAGCCGCCCCAGGTCAACGTCATCTTCAACGAAAACCAGCCCGACTGCAACGGCCAGCCCGGCAGCGTGGAGGCCATCCTCATTCGCGACAGCGTCATCATCACCAACCCGATCAGCCAGTTCCACTTCGAGTGGAACACGGGCGATACCTCTACGGTCATCACCGACGTGCTGTCGGGCATTTACGATCTGACCGTGACCGAGCGCAGCACCGGCTGCGTAGTGACCGGACAAACCTTCCTGCCGCAGCCCGCACCGCTGGCCATCTCCTCCACCGTGAGCAATGCTTCCTGTACGGGCAAGCCCGACGGCAGTGTCATGGTGTCGGTGAGCGGCGGCACCACGGCTACCGGCACCTACACCTTCAACTGGCCAGACATCCCGCTGGTGGTCAATGCGCCCATGTCGAACATCAACGACATCGAGAGTGGTACCTATCGCCTCTACGTGACCGACGACAACGGCTGCATTGACTCGGCCGTCGTCGTCATTCCTGCCGATACGGTGCTGAGCATCAATGCGGTGATCACGCCGGTCACCTGCAATGGCAGCAGCGATGGCAGCATCTTCGTCACCGGCACCACCAACCCGCCGCCGGGGGCCACGCCCTATACCTTCACCTGGTTCCCGGCCACGGTCAATGCCAGCTCGACGGCCACTACCAGTACGGCTTCGGGTTTGCCGGCAGGCGACTACATCGTGCGCATGGACGACACGCGCGGCTGCAATGTCGACACCACCATCACGCTGGACGAACCGCCCCTGCTCGAGGCCCAATTCGTCGAGGTAGTGCCCGAGTCGTGCCAGCCCGGCGGCGACGGCGCGCTCACCGTGGGCGTCAGCGGCGGCGTCTATCCGTACAGCTATATGTGGAGCTTCGACTCCACATTCACCGACTCGGTAGCGACCAACCTGAGCGGCGGCACCTACGAGCTGACCGTCACCGACGACAACGGCTGCCAGGCCGTCATCGATACGTTCATCACCACCCCTGTGCCGCCCGTAGTGGACTCGATTCCCACCGATACCGTCAGTTGCCCCACCAGCACCGACGGCACGCTGACCGTCTTTGCCTCGGCGGGTAATGCGCCCATCACGAGCTACACGTGGTCCAACGGCGGCAGCGGACCGACCATCACCGACTTGGCGCCGGGCGCTTACGTGGTGAGCATCACGGCTGCTGATGGCTGTGTGACGGTAGACACGGGCTATGTCGTCGTGCCCGACCCGCTGGTCATCGACAGCATCGGCACCGAGTCGCCGCTCTGCCCGGGAGATGGCGGCGGCACCATCACCGTCTTTGCCAGCGGCGGCACACCGCCCTACTACTTCGAGTGGTCCACGGGCCTGCAGGGGCAGGGCTTTGCCGTGCTCAGCGGTGGCAACATCACGGCCGGCGACTATTCGGTGACCATCACCGACGCTTCGGGCTGCGCGCCCGTCACGGCCGACGTCACCCTCGAAGACCCGCCCGCCATCGTGGTTGCTTTCAGCAATATTGACTCGGTGAGCTGCTTCAACGCCATGGGCGTGCCCTGCGACGGCCAGGCCACGGCCACGGCCATGTACAGCGACGGCAGCAGCGGCACCTTCACCTTCACGTGGAACTCGCCCGACGGCACCGTATCGGGCGTGGCGAGCAGCACGGCCACCCAGTTGTGCCAGGGCATGCAGCCCGTGACCGTGTCCGATGGCGTGTGCTTCGTCATTGATTCGGTCTTCATCCCCGCACCCGACACGCTGACCACCGGTCAGCCCACCTTCAGCGAGCGCGTCAGTTGCTTTGGCGCCAGCGACGGCAGTATCACCCTGACGCCCAAAGGCGGCACGCCGCCCTACACCATCAATTGGGACAATGCCATGAGCGGCTCGCCCATCACGGGTTTGCCGGCAGGCACCTACATGGCCACCATCACCGATGCCAAGGGCTGTACGACCACTGTCAGCGTGCCGGTAGATGAGCCGCCACCCCTCCAGATCGCACTCGATCCGGCCAATACGCATGACGTCACCTGCGCCGGCGGCATGGACGGCCGCATCGGCGTCTTCACCACGGGCGGCAATACCGATATCGGCACCGTCAGCTATACCTGGGACAACGGCCTGCCTGCTCAGAGCGTGGTGAGCAACCTCGGCGCCGGCACCTACAGCGTCACGGCTACCGACGTGAAGGGCTGTATCGACACGCTCACCGTCACGCTCAACGAGCCCGAGCCCATCCGCTTCGAGCTCGACAGCATTCCGCCCATCCCCTGCTTCGGCGATCCGACCTACGTGTCGGTCATCGCCGCCAGCGGCGGCAACCCGGGCGACTATCGCTTCAGCGTGGACGGCGGCATCAAGGAACCGCTCGGCGCCGTCATTCCCGTCTTCGGGGGCGAACACCTCGTCGAGGTATTCGATGCGAGCAACTGCACCGCCGACACCACCATCAACCTCGCCGAGCCGCCCCGGCTCGTCGTCGAGATCGACGAGGAATACGTCGTAGAGCTGGGCGACACGCTCACGCAGCTCACGCCCTTCGTCAACCTGCCCTACGACACCATCATCTGGACGCCGCCCACCGGCCTGTCGTGCAGCACCTGCCCCAATCCCGTCTTTCGGGGCACCGAAGACCAGCAGTACGTCATCACCGTTATCGATGCCAACGGCTGCTCGGCATCGGCCACTACCTACGTGCGCGTCGATCTCAACCGCAACGTCTATATCCCCAACATCTTCTCGCCCAACAACGACGGCATCAACGACACCTTCTACCCCGCCACGGGACTGGGCGTGCTGGGCATACGCAGCATGCGGGTGTTCGACCGCTGGGGCAGCCTCATCTTCGACATGAATCAGAGCAGCACGCTCGAACCGCGATGGGACGGCACCTTCCGCGGCCGTCCCGTGCAGCAGGGCGTCTATGTCTATATGATCGAGGTGGAGTTCCTCGACGGCACCATCCTCACCTATCGCGGCGACGTGACCGTGGTGCGGTAACATTCTTCTGATTGCCGCCTTTCGACAAATGCCGCCCGCAGAGGATGGAGAGGAGTGAGGAGTGAAAGAGCGACAGATTACAGCCCCGGTGAATGAAGTTGCGTGCAGAAGTGTTTTGCATGACGGCGGTCACCCAACAGGCAGTGACACAGTTGAGCGGGGCCTTGGCCCCGCGTTGAGACCGCTGCGCGGATGTTGATTCCGACAGGTCGGATCCTGTCCCGGATACGGGAACAGGTGCCCGGCTACGCCGGCTTGTTGATACGCCGCAAAGCGGCGTGTTGAGAGGGCCTTTTGATGAGGGAGGAACCGAGTATTTGACAAAGCCATGATAGTCAATGAGAAAAACTTTAAACGCTCAACTCTAAACTCTCAACCCTCCACGCTTCACCTTTTTACAGCCGGTTCATTCTCGGGATGCACGATCATCTGTTCAAGGACACCACCCACGTTTGACCGTTACCGCCAGATTTCCCAAACCAATTTGAAGTGAGGAGAAACAAGGCGGCAGGGAGCTTCGCAAAAAACAAAAAGGGCAAAGCACTTCCCGAAGGAAGGCTTTACCCTCTTGTTTCCAAAAAGTGAGTATAAGACCAGCTCTACCCCCCAAATGAACTGGTCTCACTCACTGTCCCGAAGCACTTCTGCCCCGGAGACCTCTTTGACCGCAGGCATGGCCTGCATGCGTATCGCGATGGATACGGTCGTGTCTTTTTGGGTTGTAAAATCCCTGTGCGGTTCCAAAAGGTTCTACAGGCACCAAAGGGTGCAATGCGCGTGTGGGGGGTAGTTGAGATGTGCCTTTGTCGGGCCCGTTTGCTTGCCAAAACCGTGCCATCCCGTTCAGCCGGCCATGGCCAGCGAGGGGGCTTCGGGGTTCAACCGTACCTGCACGCGTTGCATGCGTGCCCGGGCAAGTGTGTCTATCAGCTTTTTATATACGCTGTAATCGTTGATCTCTTTCAGCGGAATGATTTCTCCCCCTTTTATCCTGAGCGAAACCTGGAAGTAGAGGTCTTCGCCGCGGTAAAAAAAGCGCGTGACGACGTCTCTGATATGTTTGCCCTCCAGTATTCGCGTTTGCTGCATCATTACCTTCTGCTTGATGTGTGCAATGATACAATGCAGCAGAGGGCCCGGGTGGTGTTTTGACTGCTTGTTGTGACGCGAAAGGGAGGCATATGTATGGGTTTTGAGGCATGCTTTTGCATTGTTTGGGTTTGTTCTTCAGTGGTTTTTGTCGTTTGCCGGGTCTGGTTGGATGACGCAATTCCGGTGACGGGCCGAAAGCGCCGGCGATCGGCCTTTGGGCCCGCAGCGCGTCATTTTGTCATTGGCCGGCGGGTGGCATGTGCTTTGAGCGCTGCCCGGAGCGAAAAGCTGCGGGGCATTTCATGCCAGTTTGTCCCGGGTTTCATTTGCCGAAAGGCAAAAAACACTGCACATCAAAAAAATTGGAGGCAATGGAAAAGGGATTCATCAGCGTACAGAGCGAGAACATCTTTCCCATCATCAAGCAATTCCTGTATTCGGATCGCGAAGTGTTCCTGCGCGAGCTGGTAGCCAATGCCGTGGATGCCACCACCAAGCTCCAGACGCTGGCCCGCAAGGGGGAAATCAGGGAGGAGCTGGGCGACCTGACCATCGAGCTGATCGTGGACAAAAAGAAAAAGACGCTGACCATTCGCGACCGTGGTATCGGCATGACGCGCGAGGAAGTGGAGAAGTACCTCAATCAGGTGGCGTTCTCGAGTGCGCAGGAGTTTCTCGAAAAGTACAAAGACGACGCGCAGATCATCGGTCACTTTGGGCTGGGCTTCTATTCGGCTTTTATGGTGGCCGACAAGGTGGAGGTAGTCACCAAATCGTGGCAGCCCGACGCCAAGGCCGTCATCTGGACTTGTGAGGGCAATCCTGAATACACCATCGCCTACACCGACAGGCGCACCGAGCGCGGCACCGACGTGGTGCTGCACCTCAGCAAGGACAGTACCGAGTTTCTGGAAGAGTCGCGCATCCAGGCCCTGCTGGAGAAGTATTGCCGTTTCCTGCCCGTGCCCATCAAGTTTGGCAAGCGCAAGGAGACCATCACCGAGGAGGGCAAGGACGGAAAGAAAAAGACCCGGGTGGTCGAGGTGGACAACATCATCAACAAGCCGGCCATCTGGCGCAAGCCGCCCGCCGAGCTGAAGGACGAAGACTACCTCGATCTGTACGAGACGCTGTACCCGTACAGCGAAAAGCCCATGTTCTGGGTCCACCTCAACATCGACTATCCGTTCCACCTGACGGGCATCCTCTACTTCCCCAGGCTGGGCAACGTGCTGGAGATCCAGCGCAACAAGATCCGGCTCTACAGCAACTACATGTTCGTCACCGACGACGTCAAGGAGATCGTGCCCGAGTTTCTGACGCTGCTGCACGGCGTCATTGACTCGCCCGACATCCCGCTCAACGTGTCGCGCAGCTACCTGCAGAGCGACAGCAACGTGCGCAAGATCGCTTCCTACATCACGCGCAAGGTGGCCGAGCGCCTCAACGAGCTGTTCAAAAAAGACCGCAAGGACTACGAGCAGAAGTGGGACGACCTGGGCATCTTCATCAAGTACGGCATGATTTCCGACGAGAAGTTCTATGAAAAGGCGCTCAGGTTCGCCCTGCTCAAGAACGTGGACGGCGAATACTACACCATTGACGAGTACAGGGAAAAGGTCAAGGCCAACCAGACCAACAAGGACAAAAAGGTCGTCTTCCTCTACACCCACGATCCCGAAGCCCACGACGTCTATATCCGGGAGGCCCGCGCGCGCGGCTACGACGTGCTGCTGATGGACATGGTGATCGACAACCACTTCATGCAGCACCTCGAGTACAAGATGGACGACATCGTCTTCGCCCGTATCGATGCCGACACGCTCGACCATCTGATCGACAAGGGCGAGACGCGCGATGCCGTGTTGAGCGAAGAGGAGCAGAAGCAGGTAGAGGCCCTCTTCAAGGAGGTGGCCAAAGAGCGCGACGGCGCCACCGTGTTGCTCAAGGCGCTGTCGCCCGAAGCCATGCCCGTGCAGATCACGCGGCCCGAGTTTTTGCGCCGCATGCGCGAGATGCAGATGGTCAGCGGCATGAAGCAAAATGACATGCCTGACTTCTTCAACGTGGTGGTCAATACCAACCACCCGCTCATCGCCTCAAAGCTGCTGCACGAGACCGACGAAACCCGCAAGCAGGAGCTGGCCCGCTACCTCTATCACCTGGCACTGCTGCAAAACGGCATGCTGAAAGGCGAAGCGCTCACGCAGTTCGTGCGTGAAAGCCTCGAGGTGGTGGGTGGAGAGAAGAGAGGAGAGAAGAGTGAGGAGTAACCCGCGCGCTGCGAGCCACCAGCCACGCCCCACGAGCTTCACTGCCCGATGCCGCCAAAGCACAGGTACTTGATCTCGACGAACTCGTCGATGCCGTACTTCGACCCTTCGCGGCCGATGCCCGATTCCTTGACGCCGCCGAAGGGCGCCACGGCCGTGGAGATCATGCCCGTGTTGATGCCGACCATGCCGTATTCGAGCGCTTCGGCCACGCGCCACACGCGCCCGACGTCGCGACCGTAGAAGTAGGCGGCCAGGCCGTATCGCGTGTCGTTGGCCAGGCGGATGACCTCCTCTTCGGTGTGGAAGCGGTAGAGAGGAGCCACCGGCCCGAAAATTTCTTCCTGCGCGATGGCCATGTCGGGCGTGACGTCGGTCAGCACCGTGGGCGTGTAAAACGTGCCGCCGCGCTCGTGGCGGCGCCCGCCGGTAAGGGCACATGCTCCGCGCGCCGTGGCGTCGGCCACGAGGCGCTCCACCTTTTCGAGTGCGGCTTCGTTGATGAGGGGGCCTACCTGCACGTCTTTTTCGGTGCCCACGCCCACGCGCAGTTGCTGCACCGCTTCCGCAAATTTTTTGGCGAAAGCCTCGTACACGCCGTCCTGTACGAAGATGCGGTTGGCACAGATACAGGTCTGGCCCGTATTGCGGTACTTCGATGCCATGGCCCCCTCGACGGCGGCGTCCAGGTCGGCATCGTCGAAGACGATGAAGGGGGCGTTGCCGCCCAGCTCGAGCGACACCTTCTTCACCGTGTCGGCGCACTGGCGCATGAGCAGCTTGCCCACCTCGGTCGAGCCCGTAAACGACAGCTTGCGCACCAGGGGGCTGGCCGTGAGCACCTCACCCACGGGGGCGGGATCGCTCGTGGGCACGACGTTGAACACCCCGGGCGGGAAGCCGGCCTCGTGGGCCAGCACGGCCAGTGCCAGTGCCGACAGGGGCGTGTCTTCGGCGGGCTTGACCACTACGGTACAGCCTGCGGCGAGCGCCGGCGCCACCTTGCGCGTGATCATGGCGTTGGGGAAGTTCCAGGGCGTGATGGCCGCCACCACGCCCACCGGCTGCTTGATGACGGCCAGCCGCACACCGGCGGCATGTGGAGGGATGATGTCGCCATAGATGCGGCGTGTCTCCTCGGCAAACCACTCGACGAAGGAGGCACCGTACTTGATCTCGCCTCTGGCTTCAGCCAGTGGCTTGCCCTGCTCGGCCGTGAGCAGCAGCGCCAGGTCGTCGGTATGGGCGCGGATGAGCTCGAACCAGCGGCGCAGCAGGCGCGCCCGCCGGGCCGGCAGCATGGCCGCCCAGGCCGCAAAGGCGCGATGCGCCGCCTCGATGGCCTTGTGTGCGTCTTCCGGACCGCAGTCGGCCACTTCGGCAATGACGCTGCCGTCGGCCGGGTTGCGCACGGCGAAGGTCTTGCCGCCCTGGGCCAGCGTCCATTGTCCATTGATCCAGGCGTGGCGTTGCAGCAGGTCGGTCCTTTTCAGCTTCATGGGAGTCGATTTTGGAATGATCAGAGCTTGATGATCAGCGCGTTCCGTGCGAGCGGATAGCGATACGGATGGGCCGCAATCGGACAGCTCATCGGGGAAAGATGCCCTTTGCGGTTGAATTTCGTCCCTTTTGCCCAAACAGTTTTTCGCATTCGGTTAAAATTTTGCAATTTTCCCGCGCTTCGAGAACGGTTGTGATAACCGATCCCGTTTTCAAACGTTTTCCG
>WFYJ01000241.1 GCA_015490175.1 Saprospiraceae bacterium
CTCACCACTCCACCCGCATGTCAGCTTCCACTTCCCAGTTGGCGCGCACCTCTTCGAGGGGGCGGATGAGGACGCGTTCGGGCTGGCGGCGCGAGGCGTAGTGTCCGGGCGTGTATCGGCCGTCGGCGTTGCGGTCTTCGATGAGGATGGCGCGCCAGGTGCCGGGTTCGAGCAGAGGCCAGCGGTGCGTCCAGGTGCTGTCGGCGTGGATGATGTGGGTGTCCGCGAGGCGGTCTTCGCCCTGCCACAGTTGCAGCACGTAATGCATGGCCGTGTCGAGGGGCGCCACGGTGAGGGTGAGCGCGCCGAACTCGTCGCGTGGCCGGATGCGCAGCGATTGGCGGAGGGTGTCTTGCCGGGTCAGCCCCCACACGTCGGTCAGGGCGCCGGGCAGCAGCACCAGCTCGTAGGTAGCACCTTCGCGCCAGCCCCCTTCGGGGCGGAGGGCCAGCGTGCGGCGGGCCGCTCCCTCGAAGCGGTATTGCAGGCGTTGGGGGGTGCGCGTGGTGTCGGCCAGCAGCAGCACGCGCGCCGTGTCGAGGGCGGCCAGCGGGTGGTTCCACTCCAGCCGGAAGGGGGGCGCCGGCGGCAGCGCCATCACGGCGGGGCGGCGTCCCACGACCCGCAGTGGCGACACTTCGGCCAGCCGCTGCCGGTTGGCGGCCTGCACCTCCAGCGTGTCGGGGCCGTCGGGCAGCGGCACCACGACGCGGAACGGCGCCTCGGCGCCGGCATACCAGAAGTAGATACTGTCGCCCACGGGCTCGGGCCAGCCCTGCACTGCGGTGCGGTCCCACCAGAGGCGGGCGTCCCACGGCTCGCGGTTGTACCACAGGCGCAGCAGGCCGTAGTGGGGCTCTTCGGCGTCGAGCAGGCGCAGGGGCGGCTCTTCGGCGAAGAGGCGCAGGGCGGGCACCTCGGTGAGGCTGTCGCGCACCACGACGAAAGTGTCGGGGAAGGCGATGCGCTCGCCCGCGTCGAAGAAGTAGTTGCGGTTGGCGTCGGCCAGGGCCACCACGCGGAAGGTGTCGGCCCGCACGTTCTCGATGCGCACGCGCCCCTCGGCATCGGTGGTGCCGAAGTAGAAAGGCCGCTCGGCATGCACGACGCTGTCGGCCAGGTTGTCGTAGAGCATGAAGCGCACCCCCTCGGCCGGCTCGCCCGTGAAGGCATCGACCACGCGGCCCGTCACCACGAGCGAGTCGATGAAGGGGCCTGTGGAAAAGAGAAAGCGCACGGGCGCCACGTTGCCTTCGGTAAGGTCCTGTATGGCCTCGCCGAAGTTGATGGTGTAGGTGGCGTTGTCCTTGAGCACCTCGCGCTCGTCGAAGCGGAAGACGACCGTCTTTTTGCGCAGCTTCACCTCGGGGCGGTACTGCAGCGGCGGCGACACCACGATCTGGTTGGCCGGATCGTTGAGCTTGATCCACTCGTCGAAGGTCAGCTCGATGGGCTGTTTGCGAAAGCGCGTCTGGTAGTTGGGCGTCGAGGCCAGCGTATCGAGGCGAGGCGGCTGCTCGTCGCGCGGGCCGCCGGTGGGCGACACGGGATTGGCACAGCGCCCACAGCACCACGCCAGGGCCAGCAGCCCTGCAAAACGCACGATCGGGTTCGGTTGCATAGCCTGGTTCTTTTGGCCGCGGGCCGCCATCCGCCTTTCGGCAAATGACGCCCACCAGCATAGAGGCTGCGAAGATGGCGATAGTTGGCCATATGTGCGGGCAGCCCACCGCCATTGCAGTACCGCACAGCAGCCGCACAGTGAACTTTCCGAGAGCGTGTTGGTTAAGTTTTTGCTACGCCAGAGTTTGAAAATCCGGATTTAGGCGTATTTTTGCGAAAGCAATTCAAGCACATTTCTGATTTCAGACCCGGTTCATTCCTCTGTGCTCGAAGGCTTTCAACTCTCTGTAATGTTTCCCGCATCTTCGTACTGATTTTCACACGACAGCACGCAACATCCTTGCATTCAGCCCCCGGGCTCATTGTGGGCGGGACATCACCGAGAGTGAAGCGCATCTGTTCATGCCTCTGGGACATGACGCAGTCCTGCCATGCAGGAGAAGCCGCACAGCGCTCCATCACCAGAGGACTTTGGGACGTTTGCTGCACCTGACCCGATTCTGTTTTTGTAAAAGCAAGTACACACATCAAAAAGGTTATGTACGACATCATCCAGCTAAACGACATGCTGGTGCCCGAGCTGAGAGACCTCGCCAAACAACTGGGCATCAAAGGCATTCAGAAGCTTACCAAGCAAGAGCTCATCTACAAGATACTCGACCACCAGGCACTGACCGACAGCACGGACGCCGACAGCGCCGAGGCGCCGGCCGAAGAAGCGGCCGACACCGGGCGCAGCACGCGCAAGCGCCGCATGCGCGTCAGTGGCGTGGTGCCGTTCGAAGAAGTAGAGACCGAGGAGGACGTGCGCCGCGAAGAGGCGGCGCGCAAGAAGAAAGAAGAAGCTGCCGAGCATCCAGAGCAGGCTGAAGCATCCCCGGAAGAAGGCGAAGGCGAAGCCCGGAAGGAGGAGCAGAAGTCGCGCCGTCGGCGCCGCCGCCGCAAGAAAGACGAAGAAGCTGCCGAGGCGGTCGAAGCACCCGCAGAAGAAACCGCCGAGGCACCGGCCGACGAGGAAGAGGCTCAGGAAGAAAGCCGAACGCGCCAGAAGAACAGTCGCCGCCGCAAGGCGCGTGCCGGAGCCGCAAGCGAGGACGAAACCGAGCCGGCTGAAACCGAAGTGGCCGTGGCTGAAGAGCCCGCGCAGCCATCCCAGCCGGCGCGCCCGCGCTTCAACATCGAGCTCGACGGCGTCATCGAAGGCGAAGGCGTGCTCGAGATGATGCCCGACGGCTACGGCTTCCTGCGCTCGGCCGACTACAACTACCTCACCTCGCCCGACGACATCTACGTGTCGCCCTCGCAGATCAAGCTGTTCGGCCTGCGCACCGGCGACACCGTGCGCGGCGCCATCCGCCCGCCCAAGGAAGGCGAGAAGTACTTCGCACTGCTGCGCGTGTCGGCCATCAACGGCCTCGACCCCAAACAGGTGCGCGACCGCGTGCCCTTCGACTATCTGACGCCCCTGTTCCCCCAAGAGAAGTTCAACCTGACCACCTCGCCCATGGGCCGCGACCTGAGCACCCGCATCATTGACCTGTTCACACCCATCGGCAAGGGGCAGCGCGGCCTCATCGTGGCCCAGCCCAAGACCGGCAAGACGTGGCTGCTCAAAGACGTGGCCAACGCCATCGCCACGAACCACCCCGAGTGCTACCTGCTGGTGCTGCTCATCGACGAGCGCCCCGAAGAGGTGACCGACATGAAGCGCAGCGTGAAGGCAGAGGTCGTTTCTTCGACCTTCGACGAGCCCGCCGAGAACCACGTGCGCGTGGCCGGCATCGTGCTCGAAAAAGCCAAGCGCCTCGTCGAGTGCGGCCACGACGTGGTCATCCTCCTCGACTCCATCACGCGCCTGGCGCGCGCCTACAACACGGTGGCGCCGGCCAGCGGCAAGGTGCTGTCGGGAGGGGTGGAAGCCAACGCCCTGCACAAACCCAAAAAGTTCTTCGGTGCCGCCCGAAACATCGAACACGGCGGCTCGCTCACCATCCTCGCCACCGCCCTCATCGACACGGGCTCGAAAATGGACGAGGTGATCTTTGAAGAGTTCAAGGGTACGGGCAACATGGAGCTGCAGCTCAACCGCTCACTGGCCAACAAGCGCATCTACCCGGCCATTGACCTGACGCGCTCGAGCACGCGCCGCGAAGACCTGCTGCTCGACCGCGAGACGCTGCAGCGCATGTTCATCCTGCGCAACCACCTGGCCGACATGAAGCCCGAGGAAGCCATGGAGTTCATCCTCAAGCACATGCGCAACACCTCCAGCAATGCCGAGTTCCTCGCCTCGATGAATGGATGACGACAAGGGCGGAATCGGCCAACCGAACGACGTTTGCGAGCCTTCTCAAAGGCTCGCAAACGTTTTTTTGCACGCTTCAGCTTGGCCCGACCGACCGTTTGCGAACCTTTGAAAGGTTCGTAAAACGTCTCTTTTTTATGGCACCACACCACCGCGGCTCGTTCCGGAAAACCCGGAACAGCGGTGTAGCCACACCCACACCGCGGTCTCAACTTTCCTTTTTCCGCACGATGGTCAGGCCGTCGCGCACGGGCAGCATCAGGCACTCGACGCGCGGGTCGGCAACCACCTTTTTGTTGAAGGCATCGAGGGCGCGGGTATCGGCATCGTCGTGGCCGCCGACGACCTTGCCCGACCACAGTACGTTGTCGGCCAGCACGAAGCCGCCGGGCCGCACGCGGGGCAGCACCAGCTCGTACATGGCTTCGTACTGGCGCTTGCCCGCGTCGAGGAACACCAGGTCGAAGTCGCCCTCGAGGGCAGGCACCACGTCGAAGGCATCGCCCACGTGCAGACGGATGCGATCGTTCATGCCTGCTTCCGCAAAATACTTTCTGGCCAGCCACACCACCTCGGGATTGACTTCGATGGTGTGCAGTACGCCCCCTTCGGCCAGCCCCTCGGCCAGGCAGAGCGCACCATAACCGGTGAAGGTGCCCACCTCGAGCGCCTGTCGCGGTCGCACCATCCAACTGATGAAGCGCAGCAACTGCCCCTGGTACGGGCCGGCCATCATCCGGGGGGCCATGGTCTTCAGGTGCGTTTCGCGCTCGAGGCGGTACAGCAACTCGCACTGCGGCGTGCTGTGTGCCTGGCAGTAAGCGAGCACGTCGTGCCAGCGGATGTCTTTCGATGTGCGTTGGTGCATGGTATGCTCAGTGCAATGCAGTTTGATACTCAAATCAAAGTGGTTCGGGAAAGCCGGTCGTGCAGGTTGGGTTGAGGGTTGAGGGTGTAGCGTTGAGGGTTTAGAGTTCAGAGTTTAAAGTATTTATTGTTGGCTATCAGGTTCTTGCAAAAATACTTGATTCCTCGGTTCCTCGATTTCTCATTCATCATGAGGCCATCTCAACATCGCTGGCAGAGCCAGCGTATCAACAAGCCGGCGCAGCCGGGCACCTGTTCCCGTATCCGGGACAGGATCCGACCTGTCGGAATCAACATCCGCGCAGCGGTCTCAACCTCACTCAAATCCTCGATTCGTCGGTTCCTCGATTCCTCAGCCATTGCAACCGCAGCCATCGTCCGGACACAAACTTCAGGCTGTCAATCATCATGCGCCGCAATGACCATTGTCACCCGTCATTTCACGGCTTTCGCCAAATTTCATCCTGTGGTTTCATTTACTCACAAACAAACCCCGACCCATGTTCCTCGTTGACTGGACTGCAGCCAACCTGATGGTGTTCTTCACGTTCGTCGTCATCTTCGGCGTAGCCGCCGTCATCCTGTTCATCACGCTGACCGGCAAAGGCAACAAAGGCGACAAGGAACAAGCCGCCTGACCCTGCTACTCCGCCAGCCGGAACGGCCGATGCCCCAGCCGGATGTATTGCGGCGGCAGGGTATCGGCCGGCAGCTGGTCGAATTCGCTGAGGAACCAGCCGCGGCGGTCGTCGTCGAGCCATTTGCGGAAGCGCTCGAAGTCGCGGCGCACGAAGACCTCGCCCGCCGAGTCGGGATGGACGAGGGCCGTGGCCAGCACGCTCTCGTAGGGCACGCTCCATTCCATGACGATCAGATCCATGGGGGCGCGCGCTGAGGGCACCAGCACGCGGTTGGTCTGCCATTGCGTGCGGGCTTGTTGCACGGTGCGCACCATCCATTCGAGGCGCCGCACGAAGTGGTCGTGGTTGTGCCAGAGGGTGTTGATGCGCACGGCCAGCATGAGGGCCACCAGCGCCAGGGCACCGCCGGGCCACAGCCACTGCCTGGCGCGCCGCTGCGCCATTTGCCGAAAGGCGGCCCATCCGTCAAAGACGAAAGGCAGGGCCACCACCACGCTCAGCGGCATGTAATTGGCTTCCGAGTAGAAGCGGTAGGCCGTAGCCGGCGAGCCGATATGGAGCAACAGCACGAAGGCCAGCCCGAAGCACCACATCCACGCCAGCTTGAGCCGGCTCCGTCGCCACAGGTACACCGCACTCATCAGTAGGGCCAGCGCCGGCAGCAGATAGTAGAACTTGACGGCTTTCGCCAAAAAACGCCCGTGGGCGGGCAGCTCGTGGTAACGGGGCCAGTACTCACGCGCATGCCTCCAGAATTCCTCTTTCTTCATGGCATCGTACCAGTCGGTGAACCACAGCTCGTGCACGGCCATCATGCCCACTACCAGCGCCGCCAGCGTCACCATGCGGCCGTGCCGCCAGTCGGGACGGTCGAGCCAGAACCAGCCGAAGCAGTAGAAAAACACCAGCGGCACGAGGCTGTGCGCAAAGGTGAAGGTGGCCACGAGCACAAGCGCCACCAGCCAGAAGCGCGCGCCCGCCATGTCGGGGTAGCGCGCCACCCAGGCCCACAGCAGCAGCATCCAGCCCACACCCTGGAACAGCTCGGGCGGAATGAAATAGAAGCTGTCGAGCGAGATGAGCGTCAGGAACAGCAGCCATACCCACGCCAGCCGCTCGTGGCGCAAGCCGTAGTGCAGCGCCAGCCAGATGCCGAACCAGAGCAACCACGCATTGAGCGAATAGCTGAACAGCACCGCTTTCAGCGGCAACCCGAAGTGGATGGCCAACACGGGCAGTATTTGCGAAAGCGCATTGCAGAAGCGATAGTGATACACCAGCGGCCGCCCCTCGAGCAGCATGTGAAACGCCTGGAACGAGGCATCCATGAACAGCGCCCGCTCGCGCCAGGCCACCACGGCCAGCACCAGCAGGGCCAGCCAGGCAGCCAGCGCCAGCCATGTCCAGCCTTTCGGCAAACGGCCGTCAGGGGACGCATCCATCGGCTCAGTCCTTTTGCGGCAGGTCCACCAGGCGCAGGTGCAGCTCCGCGAGCTGTTCCTCGCTGATGGGCGAGGGCGCGTCGATCATCATGTCGCGGCCCATGTTGTTTTTCGGAAACGCGATGAAGTCGCGGATGCTGGTCTGTCCCTGCATCACGGCGCACAGGCGGTCGAAGCCGAAGGCGATGCCTCCGTGCGGCGGTGCGCCGTACTCGAAAGCGCCCATCAGGAAGCCGAACTGGCGCTCGGCCTCCTCGGGCGTGAAGCCCAGCAGCCTGAAGTTTTTCTCCTGCAACTCGCGGTTGTGGATACGGATGGAGCCGCCGCCGATCTCGGCACCGTTGATGACAAGGTCGTAAGCGTCGGCGCGCAGGCTCTTCATCGTCTCGAAGTCGCCGTCGAGCATGCGGGGAATGTCGCTCTGGCGCGGCGCCGTGAAGGGATGGTGCATGGCGAAGAAGCGCTGCTCCTCCTCGTCCCACTCGAGCAGGGGGAAATCCACCACCCACAGCGGCTTGAAGTCGCCGGGCTGCATCAGGCCCATGCGGCGCCCCATCTCGAGGCGCAGCTCGGCGAGCTGCTTGCGCGTCTTGTCGGCTTCGCCGGCCAGGATGAGCAGCAGGTCGCCCTTTTTGGCGCCGAAGGCGTCGGCCCAGCGCTGCAAGTGCTCGTCGCTGAAGAACTTGCCCACGCTCGATTTGAAGCTGCCGTCTTCGTTGATCTTGACGTACACCAAGCCCCTGGCACCGATCTGGGGGCGCTGCACCCATTCGGTCAGCTTCTTGAGGTCTTTGTTCGAGTAGTGGGGCGCCTGGCCTTCGGCGCAGATACCCACCACCAGCTCGGCTTGGTCGAAGACGCTGAAACCCTGCCCCTTGACCAGCTCATCGAGCTCGACGAACTCCATGCCGAAGCGCAGATCGGGCTTGTCGGAGCCGTAGCGGCGGATGGCCTCGTCGTAGCTCATGCGCGGAAACTCGGGCAGCTCCACGCCCAGCGTGGTGCGAAACAGGTGGCGCGTCAGCCCTTCGAAGGTCTGCAGCACGTCTTCGCGCGTGACGAACGACATCTCGCAGTCGATCTGCGTAAACTCGGGCTGGCGGTCGGCGCGCAGGTCTTCGTCGCGGAAGCAGCGCACGATCTGGAAGTACTTGTCGTAGCCGGCCACCATCAGGATCTGCTTGAACGTCTGCGGCGACTGGGGCAGGGCGTAGAACTGACCCGGATTGAGGCGGCTGGGCACCACAAAGTCGCGCGCGCCCTCGGGCGTACTCTTGATGAGGAAGGGCGTCTCGATTTCGAGGAAGCCCTGCTCGTACAGATAGCGGCGCGTCTCGAGGGCCAACTGCGCGCGGAAGATGATGTTGCGCTGCAGGGGCGGGCGGCGCAGGTCGAGGTAGCGGTACTTCATGCGCAGGTCGTCGCCGCCGTCGGTCTCTTCTTCGATGGTGAAGGGCGGCACCTTGCTGGGGTTGAGCACCTCCAGCTCCTGCACCTCGATCTCGATGTCGCCGGTGGGGCGGTTGGGGTTCTTGCTGGCGCGCTCGCGCACCCTGCCCGTAGCCTTGATGACCCACTCGCGCCCCAGCTTGCGGGCCCGCCGGCACAGCTCGGCATGTGTATCCATGTCGAAGACGAGCTGGGTGATGCCATAGCGGTCGCGCAAATCAATGAACGTCATGCCGCCCAGGTCGCGCGTGGCCTGCACCCATCCGCTGAGGGTGACCGTCTTGCCCACATCGCCGATGCGCAGCTCGCCGCAGGTATGTGTCCGATACATGGTTGGTTCTGTTTGTGTGTTCAGGCTTTCGCCAAATGAAAAAACCGTGCTCAAAAAAGTCGGGCAAAGATACACACTCGTGATCGTGAGATGCCGCTCCGCCTGCCGCACTTGGCATGGCCCCTCCTGATGGCTATCTTGGCACGTCACTCATCCAACAAACCCGTAACCGCATTCAGACCACCACGCAAACAACGACTTGCTCATGGACTACGGCATCCTCTCGCTCGTTCCGCCGCTGGTAGCCATCGTGCTGGCCATACGCACCAAACAGGTACACGTGTCGCTCTTGCTGGGCATCTGGCTGGGCTGGCTCGTCATCGAAGGCGGCCACCTGTGGGCCGGCACGTTCCGCACGGTGGAGGCACTGGTGGAGGTGTTTGCCGATGCCGGCAACACGCGCACCATCATGTTCTGCGCACTTGTCGGCGGCCTCATCATCTTCATTCAGCGGTCGGGCGGCGTGGAGGGCTTCATCCGCAAGGTCAACCGCCTGCTGGCCCACTTCGAGCGGCAGCAGGCCGGCCGCAACCGCGTGGTCGTGCAACTGCTGGCCTGGCTCACCGGCCTGCTCATCTTCGTCGAGTCGAGCATTTCGGTACTGACGGTGGGCACGCTGTATCGCCCCATCTTCGACCGGCTCGGCATCTCGCGCGAGAAGCTGGCCTGGATTGCCGACAGCAGCTCGGCCCCCTCCTCCATTCTCATCCCCTTCAACGGCTGGGGCGCTTTCATCATGGGGCTGCTGGCCGCCGACTTTGCGCATCCCTTTGCCACCATGTTTCGGGCCATGTCCTGGAACTTCTATCCCATGCTGGCGCTGCTGCTCGTCGTGTTGTTCGTGCTGTGGGGCAAAGACATCGGCCCGATGCGAGAGGCCGAACGGCGCGTGCGCGAAGAGGGCAAGCTGCTGCCCGACGACGCCACGCCCATGGTGTCGGAAGAGCTGACCGAAGTGCCGGTCAAGGAAGGCGTGGCGCCGCGCGCCCGCAACATGATTCTGCCCATTGCCGTCATGGTAGGCCTGATGCCCGTCATGCTGGCCGTGACGGGCTGGGAAACGGCCGTGGCCCAGCGCCCCGAAGCGTCCTGGCTCGATCAGGTGCTCTTTGCCTTGGGGCAGGGCTCCGGATCCACGGCCGTGCTCATCGCGGTGCTGGGCTCGCTGCTGTTCAGCATGCTGCTGTACCGGGTGCAGGGCATCATGCGCTTTCGCGAAATGACGGAGCTGACCCTCAAGGGCATCGCGGGCCTCATGCCGCTGGCGCTGCTCATGATGCTGGCCTTTGCCATCAGCGCCGTATGCAAGGCACTGGGCACGGGTCCCTGGGTGGCCTCGGTGGCCGAAGCCTGGCTGTCGCCCAGGCTGGTGCCCTTCATCCTGTTCGTTGTCAGCAGCTTCATTGCCTTCTCGACGGGCACCTCGTGGGGCACCTTCGCCATCATGATGGCCATCGCCATCCCCATGGCGCGCCAGCTCGACGCCAACGTCTATATGGCCATCGCCGCAGTGATGGGCGGCGGCGTCTTCGGCGACCACTGCTCGCCCATCTCCGACACGACCATCCTGTCGTCCATGGCCTCGGCATGCGACCACATCGACCACGTGCGCACCCAATTGCCTTACGCACTCTTGGCCGGTGGCCTCACCGCACTGGCCTATCTGGGCATGGGCCTGCTGTGGGGGTGAATTTGTGATGGAGTGACGGAGTGATGGGGTGATGGGGTGACCATGCGAGGGTGCGAAAGAGCGCGTAAAAGTGGCACCGATTCCACCGATTTGACCCCATGTCCTACTCAAAATCAAGGTGGTTCGGGAAATCCTGTTGCAATGGTTGAGGGTGTAGTGTTTAGAGTTTAGGGTTTAGGGTTTAAAGTTTAAAGTTTTTCTTGTTGACTATCAGTTACTTGTCAAATCATCGGTTCCTCGGTTCCTCGGTTCCTCATCCATTGAAACCGCAGCCTTCGGTCGCAGAGCGCCGCAGTTTGAGCGCAGTTTCGACCTAGTTGAGGGTTGAGCGTGTAGGGTTGAGGGTTTACAAGTTTGTAAAAATCAGTGTACTCTCAGTGCATCTCTGTGTAACTGAAATGATTTTTCGAATTTTTCAGCAGGCTCTTGAATCGAATCCTCGGTTCCTCGGTTTCTCGCTTCCTCAATCAAAAATGTCCATAGTCCATAGTCCATCGTCCATGGACGTTGAGCGTTTCGGCACCACTTATGCGCACTCCGCCACTCCATCTCTCCTTCGCTCAGTCGCTCCTTCACTCCATTTCAAATTCCCGAACTGCTTTGCGCTGAGTATCACCTGCGGGCATTCAGGCTGGCGAGCTTGCGCAGCATTGCGGGGCGCCACAGGCCGAGCACGGCTGCCCAGAGGGGAGCGGCGAGCAGGGTGCACAGGAAAGCACCGGTCCAAGAAGGCATGGTCAGGCCTGCTGCCAGTCCGCTACCTCCCAGCAGCAGTCCCAGGCCGGCCAGCCGCCAGAGGGTGAGCAGATAAGGGCCCCCATTTTCGAGGCGCTGCGCCAGCCACATCTCGCCCACCCAGACGAACGTCTGCGTGCCCACGGTGGCCAGCGCCGCTCCTGTGGGCCCATAGCGCGGAATGAGCAGCAAGTTGCAAAGGAAATTGAGCGCGATACTGAGCGCAAACAGGCTGTTGAGCACGCGCAGGCGCCCCGCCGCCGTGAGCACCGTGCCGTAGATGTACATGCCGCTGGTCGCCACGAAGCTCCAGATAAGCCAGCCCAGCACCCGCCCCCACTCGGGCGTGGCATGCGTGTAGAGCAG
>WFYJ01000242.1 GCA_015490175.1 Saprospiraceae bacterium
AGGAGTGAGGGAAGGAGGGAGGATTGAGCGCACTGAAAAAAATACGTGACACGTGACGCGTGACACGTGACGCGTGACACGTGACGCGTGACAACGACAGGTAATATGTTGATTTTACAGCGCCGGCGAATGAAATTGCATCCAGAAGTATTTTGCATGGCGGCGGTCACGCGACAGCCAGTGACACAGTTGAGACGGGCCACGGTCCCATGTTGAGACCGCCGGTCGTGCGGCTGGCCGCACGACCGGCGCCTGTTGAGACAAGCGCCGCACTCGGGCGGCGCTTGATGTTTGTTTGGTTTTTGCTTGAAAAGTCCGGGCACAGAATGTCATGCAACCCCAATCGCCGGAGGTGTAAACAATTAACACATTGCGAATAGTTGCTTTCCCGACTTGTCTCGGAGTCTGCTTCCGACGAGTCGGAACAAGTTTCCGACGAGTCGGAACAAGTTTCCGACGAGTCGGAACAAGTTTTGCGGGCGATTCCGGTTTTTCAGAGGCTTCAATAAACAGTTGATCGTCAAAAAACACTCAACCCTGCACACTCACTCCCCATCCACCTCCCCTGCCGACAGTACCGAGCCACCGACCAACAGGGCCAAGCGGCCGGTCAACACGATCTGTACGCGAATGCCGTCGGGCGCGATCCAGGTATGTTGCACGCCCAGCTCGTCGAGGTCGCCGACCAACTGCACGCCGGGCGCCAGTTCATACCGGGCCAGCTCTTCCTGAATCATGTGTTTGATCTCCTCCAGGTTGTACTCGAGGTAGAAATTCAGGTTTTCCTCGACCTGCTTGCGCAAATAGCCTTTGAAGAGCCAGGCTGCCGAGCGCATGAGGAAGCGCTTGCTGCCGAAATCGAAATCCACGTCCTCCAGTTCGATGCGGTTGCGCGGGCCGTTGTATCGGGGTTTGCCCAGAAAATACACATCGCCATTGTAGGCACCGGAAAGGCGGGTGCGCACCACGAGGCGAGGCCCCTTGCCGTACAGTCCGATTTCTTCGACTACGGCCTTGCGTTTGCCGAAAGTGTACTCGTATCCCTTCATCGACTCGTTGGCCATGCGTTCGGCTTCATCGAAAGGCACGCTGGTTTCGAGGATCAACACGAAGTCTTCTCCACTGGTATCGACCCACTGCAGGGGCGGCAAGGGAGCGGGCCGCACCACAGGCGGCACGCTGTCAATGTAAATGCGGGGTCGCGCGCGCACGACTACTTCAAACGCCAGAGAATCGGGTGCGGTGCGCGGTGGCGTCAGTCCAATGGATTGGGGTTGGAACAACAGCCAGGTGCGGTATTCTTCCGACATCAACACCGGCGCGTGCAAGCTCAGCCAGCCTTCTTCGATCATTTGCCGCAAGGCCAGTTGCTGTTGCACCATGGTATCTATCTGTGCCGCCAGCTGCTTGCCCGTCCGGTTCAGAACAAGGTTGGCGATCGTCGTCACGGGCAACGACATGCCGGCTACTTTCAGGCGCGGCCGGTCGAGCCACTCGTACCCCTCGAGCTGCGTCTGCGTGGAAAGTTGCCAGCTCGTGTCAATCTGCCAACGGGTGGCAAAGCGCAACCGTATCTTGCCCTCGGCCTCTACCCCACCCACGAAGAGTTCCTGCCGCAGCCACAAAGCCAGCGGCACCTCGTAATAAATGGTATCGTCGGAAAAACCGATATCAATGAGGCCGGCTTTGCGGATGCGCATCTTCAGGTCGGACTCCGGGTCCGTGTCTTCGTACAGCAATTCACCTGCCTGGTCGTTGACAAGGCGGACCAGCTCTTGTCGGTTTACGCGAACCGGCAAATTGATTATCGAGAGATTGTCCATCGTTTCGATTGGCTCGTATTCCGGCTCGGGAGCCACTACCCTGCCGGCTTTGCATCCGGAAAACAGGGCGCCGAGCGCCAGACACACGACAGGCAACAGGTATTGGTTTCGCATGGTTTTTTATCTACTCGCATCAAAGTGATTGGGAAAGGCTGGTTGCACAGGTTGAGCGTTGAGGGTGTAGCGTTGAGCGTTTTTTGCTTGTTATTTTTCCACCTTTTCAATTGACAATCAATTGTTTGTAGCAAACTCTCGATTACCCCCTTCTTCAATCCTCAACAAAACATCCATCGGCTATCGCCCATGGTCATGGCATCTCAACGACAGGTCACAAAGCTAACCAGCCCGAAGCAACTCTCGGTGGTCGAGTATTGTCTTTAGGCCTGAAAAAAAGACGATGACCATGAGACGGACACTACTTTTCTCCCTGTTGATCATGCTGGCCGGCCACACGTTTGCGCAGACACACCTCGAGGAAGCAGCCGAAGCCCTTGAAGAGCAAATGGAACGCCTCGGTGAGCAATTGGAAGCCGCCTTCGAAGCACGTTGGGTAGGCTGGGAAGAAAGGCCGTGGCTGGGCCTGCGTACGGAATCGGTCACTGCGGAAAAAGCCAGCCGGAAGGGCTGGCCCCATCGCTATGGGGCCTACGTAGCTCAGGTGCTCGCGGGCAGCCCTGCCGAACAAGCCGGCATTGAGCCTTTCGACTACATCATCGCCGTGGATGGCGAACCGCTCGACCGCTTTCACGATCTGAAGGACCTGATGGCGACGAAAAAGGCAGGACAGCCCGTGACCCTCACCCTCATCCGCAACGGGACAACCCTCGAGGTACGCGTGCGGCCAGGCTATCGCAGCGACTTCTTCAGAAAAACCTCGTGGCGTCGGCCCACGATCCTGGGCTTGATGGCGTCGGGTGCACCCGACGCGCGGGGCGTGCCCGTGAAAGTGGTACCCGGGAGCCTTATGGATCGCCTGGGCGTGCGCGACGGCGACCGCATCCGGGCCATCAATGGACGCGAAATCACGGACTGGCAGGACCTGCGCATCGCCGCGCTCAACCTTGCGCCCGGCGATGAGGTGGTAGTGACCATCGCACGCAATGACACCACACGGACCCTGCACGGCACCGTCGGGAAAAAAGGTGGCGCTACCCGCCAATGGTGCGAGCCCCAGGGCCAGGGCCAATCCGGGCAGCGCCCTTGGCTCGGCGTGGAATACACCCATCCGGCCGACTGGAAACTCGAGTACTGGCACATTGACAATCCGCACGGGATTCTGGTGACGCGCATCCTTCCGGGCTCTCCCGCTGAACGAGCCGGCCTGAAAACGATGGATTATCTGGTCGGAATCAATGGCGAGGAAGTGAGCGAAGAAACCTCATTCACCCGCCTGCTGTTGCGTCACCAACCCGGCGATCGCATCGAGCTGGCACTGATGCGAAAGGGCGCACGCCTCACCCTGCCGGTAGCGCTTGCTTCCGCAAATGAGCGTACCACCCCCGGCCCCCTCGACGACTGTCAGCGCCCGTTTCTCGGCCTGCAGCGCTCCGATGATCTCGAAGGACGCCCCGGCATTCGCGTTGATATCGTACCTGGCGGCACCGCCGAACGCGCCGAAATGCAGGATGGGGATATCCTGTTGGCGGTGGACGGATATCCGATCCTCGAGTGGTCCGACCTGACCATCGTCCTTCGCAACTTCCAGCCGGGGCAGATGGTGGAGGTCGAGTACGCGCGCAACGGGCAACGCCAGAAACGGCGCGGGGCCCTGACCTCCCGGGCAGAAGCAAAAAACTGCCCTGACTGCAATTGCGACCAGGCGACGACCGCTGCGCTGAGCAACGAACAGCTTTCTTTCCGCCTATCGGACGGCACCAGCGAAGACGCCAAACGCGTCAAAGGGCTGCTGGGCCGATTGGCCACAGCCGATTATGCGGCTGCCCTTCCCGAAGTCGAAGTGATCCATCAGGCCGACGGCATCCTCGTCCGATTGTACAGCCCCTCACCCACCGACGCAGCCATCTGGCTGATCGCCCCGGATGGAAGGGTGCGATACGAATTCGAAATGGCCAGCCTGGAAGGTGTCAATGAAGATCTCATCAAACGGGAGCTGCTTCCTCACGGCACCAGTACCCTTGTAGTTCTTCTGGGTGACAGATTCACGCTCAAACGTCTGAAAAGCGATTGAACGGCAAACAAATTGCCTTTTTCCTTTTTTGAAATTTGAAAAAAACATGACAAACGTCAATACGGGCTTTTGACTTGAGTCAGCGAAAGGGGATGGCAGATGGCAAATTTTTGTAATGACAAGAAAATTGATCGCCGCAAAACGCATTGCCATGAATCCCGAAACGCCCGTCAAGGAAATCATGACCACCAGGCTGATCACGGTTGGTCCGAACACCAGCATGAAAGAGGTAAATGCCATCTTTTCCCGGCATAACATCCATCACCTGCCCGTCGTGGACGAGAGCGATGCCATCCTCGGCATCATCAGCAAGGAAGACCTCTACAAGATCACGCACTTGTTGGCGCTGAATACCAGCGGGCCAACCTATTCGGAAAAGATGTTCCGTACGCTCACGGCCCGCGACCTGATGACGCCTCATCCCATGGTGCTCGATCCGGATGACAGCATCGGGTTGGCTGCAGACATTTTCCTCGCCAACAAGTTCCACTCCCTGCCCATCGTGGAAGACGACCGCCTGGTCGGCATCATAACGAGCCACGACCTGCTGGCTTTTGCTTTCGACCGGACCAATACGGGCTCCAACGAGGCGCCCATCCACTTGGTAGATTGATATTCCGAGGCCCCTGAAAAAACCCAAAATCTCGCGCAACAGCCTGCCCCGACCAAAGTCGGGGACGCAAGGATGAAACGATTCGAAATGTGTTTTTTATTTTAATCCAATTTGTTGCCTATAGATACACGTGTCACGATGTCACGTCGTCACGTTGTTACGGACTTTTTTCAGTGCGCTCATATTCCTGACTCGTCAAAAAACCGCAAGCGATGAACAAATACGCCAAGCTGCGCGAAGTCATGACCGAACAGGTTATCACGGTCAAGCCTACCGATACCATGGCCAGGGTGGACGAAATCTTCAATACCCATCACATCCATCACCTGCCCGTGGTAGATGATGATGGCAAGGTGGTGGGCATCATCAGCAAAACCGACTACTACAAGATGCAGCACGGGCTCACCATGTTCCATTCAGCAAAGAGCGAAGAGTACAATCAGGCGCTGTTTCACAGCATTCTGGTCGAGGACGTGATGACCAAACAGGTGGCCACGCTCCATCCCGACGACACGGTGGCTACGGCCGCTGCCTACTTCAGGGAAAACCTCTTCCACGCCATCCCCATCGTGGACGAGCACAAACGCCTGGTAGGCATCGTGACGACCTATGATCTGCTCAACTACGCGTTCAAAGAAGATGCATATCTTCCACCCAAAGTGAGCTGAGCACCCTTCCAAAACTGCCGCCAACCATGCGCAAAATACTGTTTCCCACAGACTTTTCCCCTGTCGCGGACAATGCATATGTCTATGCTCTTGCGCTTGCCCGACGCATGGGCGCCACCCTGATCACGATGCATGCCTATCAGATCGAGCAGATCCGGGGGGCCGCCCTGCCCAATACGCTGGCCGAGATTTACGAAAGTATTCAGTGGGAAGAGTTTGAAAACTACAAAGACTACGTGCCGCACCTGCGCCGGATTGCAGAGGAGCATGGTTTTGGCGAGGTGCCCCAATACCACGTGCTCATCCAGGGTCGCCCGCTGGAAGCCATCATCAGCGTGGCTTCGGAAGAGGGCGTGGATCTGATCGTGATGGGCACGAAAGGCGCCAGCGGCCTGAAGGAAGTCGTTTTTGGCAGCGTCACGGGTGAAGTGATGGAAAATGCTCCGGCTCCCGTGCTGGCCGTGCCCGAAGAGGCGCACTTCGACGGCAAATTCGATCGGATTGCGGTGACGACCGAGTTTGCAGCAGAGGAGAAAAAGGCACTGTACAAAGTACTGGAATTTGCCGCCTGGTTCGACAATCCCGCGATCAGTGTCATCCATGTGGATGTAGGGCATGTGGAGTCCATTGCCCATCGCATGGAAGCCTTCAAGAAAGAGTTCGAAGGCAAACCCGGGCTCGAATTCGTCGTGATCGATGCCACCACCATCGAAAAGGGGTTGCAGTCGTACCTCGAAGCCCACAAAGTGGACATCCTCTGCATGCTGACGCACAAGCGCGGCGTACTCGAAGAGCTGTTCAACTACTCTATAGCAAAAAAGATGTCGTACCACCTGACCACGCCCATTCTGGCCATTCAGGCCGAGCTCTTGCAATAAGGCATGTTATGCGCATGGAAATGGTGCGGGAAATCCTGTTGCAGTGGTTGAGGGTGTAGTGTTTAGTGTTTACACCTCCGGCGATTGGGGTTGCATGGCATTCTGTTCCCGGACTTTTCAAGCAAAAACAAAACAAACATCAAGCGCCGCCCGAGTGCGGCGCTTGTCTCAACTGGCGCCGGTCGTGCGGCCAAGCGCACGATCGGCGGTCTCAACCTGGGGCCAAAGCCCCGCTCAACTGTGTCATTGCCTGTCGCGTGACCACTGCCATGCAAAATACTTC
>WFYJ01000243.1 GCA_015490175.1 Saprospiraceae bacterium
GGGGAGGACAACAGGGGGTACGGCAGCTTCCGAGGAGGTGCTGCGGGGTGTGGCCTCAGTGGCCGGTGGCGACGACAAAATGCTCGCGGGTGGTGTCAAGGATGAGGTTGGTGTCGGGAGGGGCGCGCGCTTTTGCCTGCCTGCTGCAGCCTGCGGCGAGGACACTTCCTCGGCTGTCGGGGCCGGCGCGGGCGCATCGGGGCATGTTTCGCCATGGTGAGGCAGGGCTGGTATCGGCACGGGCAGGGCACCTTGCGGCGCGGAGGCTTCATTTGGCGAAAGCCGGAAAAAAATCAGGGCAGCGATGAGGAGTCCGGCCGCCACGCCCGCACCGAAGATCCACCACGCGCCCGGGCGGCGCCGCCGCTGTTGGGGCAGCTCGCGCTCGAGCAGCTTGCGCATCTCTTCCCAGGCGTGGTCTTCCCATGCCTTGTCGTATTCGGGATATGTCATTTCCTCATCCTGCATTTTTCACCGTTTCCGCTTCCTTCAAAAACCGTTGCAGCATCTTGCGGGCATTGGACAGATGCCACTTGCTGGTACCCTCGCTGATGCCCAGGCGCGCAGCGATCTCCCGATGGTTCAGCCCTTCGATGGCGTACAGCCGAAACACCTCGCGCGAGGCGGGCGGCACTTCCTCGATGAGCTGCATGAGGTCTTCGAGATAGAGCCGCGAGAGGGCGTCGCTGCGGCGGGGGCGGTCCCGGTCTTCCAGCTTGAGCCAGTGCAGGTCATTGCCCTTGCGCCGGAAGTGGTCGGACAGGCTGTGAAAGACGAGCCGGCGGATCCACCCTTCGAGCGAGCCGCGAAAGCCGAAGGTGTGCATCTTCTTGAAGGCCCGCAGAAAGCCGTCGTTGACGATGCTGAGTGCCTCCTCGCGGTCGGAAGTGTAGCGCATGCACATGCGCCACATGGCCGGGAAGAACCTGCGGTACAGGGCTTCCTGGCAGCGCCGGTCGTTGGCGATACATCCTTCTATGAGCGTGCGTTCGTCCATGTACGCGTTTTGCCGCAGCCGCGGGCATCCTGATCAGACGGCCATACACGCTGCAAGGGTTGGGTGGCCGCCGGCTATCGCCTCTTTTTTCGCTTCGAAGCGAAGGCCAGCATGACGAGGCGCAGCTCGTAGCGCAGGAAAGTGGCATCGACGATCTGGAAATCGGTGGTGGTGCGCAGGCTGTAGTGGGCCTGTTGCCAGCGGATGCCGGCCTGCAGCACCATGGGATGCATCTGGGCATCGGTGTACAGCAGGCGCCCCACCCAGGCGCGCCCGGTGAGGCCGAGCCTGCGCGATTCCAGGTCGCGCCGTGCCGACAGCACGAACGGCACCGACATGCCGGCTGCTGCGCCCAGGCGCCAGCGCGTGTTTGGCAGCGCCATCGAGAGCTCACCGCTCAGGGTGACAAAAGAGGGATCGGAATAGTCGTATCTGGAAATGCCGGCCACCAGGCCGAAGCCGGGCCCGCGACGTGGATGGCGCCGCCAGCCCAGTTCGCTGCTGCCGCCCATCGAAAAGTTGCCATTGGCGTCGAGGCCGGGCAGCAGCCCGATGGCGGCCTGCAGGGCAGTGCCCCGTGGCATCGGCAATGGCTCAGGACGCACCCCTTCCACATCGAGGGGCAATGCCGCAGGCGCCCTGTCGGGGCGATGGCCCTTGCCCGGGGCGATGCGACGCCCCCGCACCGTCAGCTTGCGTATCTGATGACGTGCGATGGCAAGCGTGGGCCCCATGGGCATGTCGAGGTAGATGGTGTCGGGGGTGATGTCCGAAACGATGCCGCGCAGCCAGGAGCCGTCTTCAAGCAATACCATGTCGCGCAACTGTCGCTTGTCGGGGCGTTCGTCCTGGGCGCGCAGCCATGCCAGGGCGAGGAGCAGGAGCAGGGTGGTCAGCATCAGGCGCATGAGGGTGGGGTTTGTATGATGATGGTAGCCTGTACTCAACGCGCATGATACGCAAAAAATGGTTGGAGGCTGTGTCCACTTACACCAATTCCCACCAATTATGCTCACCGCAATTCGGTCCGGGAATTTTTGACGATAAATCATTCAGTTGCACAGAGAGTCACTGAGTATGCGCTGATTTTCACAGAGTTGAAAAAACTGCGTAAAGCTGCGTTTTCTGCGGCCGAAGGCTGCGGTTGCAATGGATGAGGAACCGAGGAACCGAAGAATCGAGGATTTGATTCAAGAGCCTGCTGAAAAAGTCGAAAAATCATTCAGTTACACAGAGAAGCACTGAGCATGCACTGATTTTCACAGAGTTGTAAACCATAAACTCTAAACACTAAACACTAAACCCTCAACACTACCCCCTCAACCATTGTGCAACCGGCTTTCCCGGACCACTTTCACTCGAGCATGACGCGTGGTGGATGAAGGGGGCGGGCGGTATTTGCCGAAAGGCGGTCTGTGGCATTGGGCAGGAGCGCTCGAAGCGTGCTTTTTCGACTTCAGCGGTAAGGAATTGTACAGAACGCCCCTTTTTTACATCCGCTCGGGCGAGCCGCTTGCCTCAAGACATATCTTTGTCTTGAGCGGGTAGTACGGGCAGATCGGAATGGCCCGCTGAGCCCACAGCGTACCCACACGCCACGCTGATGAGGGAGTGAGGGAGTGAGGGAGTGAGGGAGCGATGGAGTGAGGAGGGAGGAGAGATGGAGTGACAGAGCGATGGAGTGATGGAGTGACGGACCGATTCAACCGATTCAACCGATTTGACCGATTTGACCATTTTTCAACAAAACCGATTCCGGATGAAAACCAGAATGTGGATGACGAGCATGCTGCTCTTTTGCGCTACCGCCATGTGGGCCCAGTTCGGCCTCAAGGGCGGCCTTAACTTTTCGTCGGTGGCCTCGAGTGCCGAAGAGGTGAACGAGCAGCAAATGGCCATGGGCTGGCAGGCCGGCATCATGGTGCGTGCCAAGGTCAATGCCTTTGTGAGCATCCAGCCCGAGCTGTATTTCGTGCAGAAAGGGTCGGAATACCAGTACCTCGGCGCCGACGTGACGCAAAAGCTCCAGTACGTCGAGTTGCCTGTGTTGGTCGTACTCGAGCCCTTCGGTGCCCTCCTCAATGTGCACGTCGGCCCCCAGGTGTCGTGGCTGACCCGGGTGGAAACCACGTACGTGAACGGTCCTTTCGGGACGAGCGGCACCATCAACACCGACAAGGGGGACTACAACGCCCTCGACTATGGCCTGTCGGTGGGTGCGGGCCTGACGCTGGGCAAAATGGCACTCGACCTGCGCTTCGTGCAGGGCTTTCAGAACGTGGAAAAAGACGCGGTCATCGGGCCGGTGACCGTATCGAGCCAGACGCGCAACTACTCGCTGCAGGCTTCGCTGGGCGTGTTTTTCTGATGCGCCTCGCGGGCCATGGAGTGAAAGAAAAAACGGCGCTGCATCCTTTGATGCGGCGCCGTTGGCTTTTCTTCAGTTCGACGGTATTTGCCTTCAGGCCTCGCCCCGGTCCGTATCCGAAAGTTGCACGGCATTGCGCAGCCACAGGTCGCGCTGCGGGAAGGGGATTTCGACCTGGTGTTGACGGAACAGCTCGAGGATGCGGTAGCGCAGGTCGGACCGGATGAACTCGACGGGCATCAGCTCCGTGGTCCAGAAAAAGAGCCGAAAGTCGAGTGATGAGTTGCCGAAGGCGCGGAACTGTACGCGGGGGGCGGGTGTGTCGAGTACCTGCGGATGGTTGCGCGCTGCTTCGAGCAGCAGTCGGGTGACCAGTTGCACGTCGGAGCTGTAGGCCACGCCCACGTCCACGTGGAAGCGCGTGGGTTGTTGGTTGGTACTCCAGTTGATGACTTGCTCGGTGACCAGCTTCGAGTTGGGGATGATGATGGAGATGTGATCGCGCGTGACGATTTCGGATGTGCGGATGCCGATGCGCGTCACGCGGCCCACCAGCTCGCCCACCTGCACCACGTCGCCCACGTCGGTGCTGCCCTCGGCCAGCAGGATGAGGCCAGAGGCCAGGTCGTTGAACGTCTGCTGGATGCCGATGCCGACGCCCACCAACAGGCCCGCGCTGCCGTAGAGCAGGGGCGTCAGATCGGCGCCCGCCAGATGGAGCCCCTCGACGAGGGCAAAGAAATAGACGAAGTACTTGAAGAAGGTCTCGATGGCATAGCGGCGCCCCACATCCACCCCGCGCCGGTCGAAAAAGCGGCGCAGCAGGCGCAAGGAAATCCAGACGACCAGACGCGCCACCGCCAAGACGATCAGCATCACCAGCACGGCGCCTGCCGTCAGGCGGAAATTGCCAAGGGTCAGCAGCTCATAATCGAAGACATCGGTCCAGTTCATGATTGCCAGTTGGGCAGCTCAGGGAAAGACAGCACTCAATCTACCTCTTCCTCATCGACAGGAGGCAGGTCTTCCGCATCGTCGAGCGGGAGGATGGGGTCGTCGATGCCCAGATCGACGCCCAGCTCATCATCGTCCTCATCGAGCACGGGCTCTATCGGCTTTTCGGGTTGCTTTTTGGGTTTTCGGATGACGCGCGTGACCACTTTGGGCTGGGGTTTGGGCTTCTTTCCGGTAGTGGTTTTTTCTTCGTCGTCTTCGTTGTCGGTATCGGCCTGTGAGATGTCGGGGGCCTGGTGGGCCTTGCGGCGCAGCTCTTCGAGCTTGCCCGATTTTTCGGCTTCCTTGGCAATGAGGCTCTTGGTGGCCGTGGGCACGGCCATAAGGCGTTTCTTGTCGATCAGCTCACCGGTGACGGTGCAGATGCCATAGGTCTTGTTGCGGATGCGGATCATGGCGTTTTCCAGCTCGCGCATGTACTGGCGCTGGCGCCCGAGCTGGGTGTAGAGCAATTGCAGCTCGGTGAAGGCCGTGCCGCTGTCCACGAAGTCGCCGGTAGCTTCGCCTTCCATGCGCTCGTTGAGCTCGTTGATTTGCTCTTGCAGGTAATCAATTTCCTCCTGCACGCGTTGCATGCGCTCTTCGATTATCCTTTTGAATTCCGCCAGTTCCTCGTCAGAATATCGGCGTACTTCCTTCGCCATGTTTCTGCCGGTTTGGTTTGTGAAAAAAATGTTTCGACACTGATGTGTTATGCCAAACAAACGGCTGGTTGCAGGTTTGTTTTCAGACAAATTGAAAACATGTACCTGAGGGCGCGCAAATATACTTCAATGTCTTTTTCGGAAAAATTTCTTTTCGACGGCTTCAACCCGGGCTTCACGCCATGGAGGTGTGCCGGCGAGGTGCTGTGCTTCAATCAAGGACAATGCCGAAACGGCTCAGTCTGCCAGCCTGTCATTTCCCGAAAGGGGGTGCCCGCAGTGATGACAATAGCGCGCGCTGCGGTAATGTTCGGTGGTGCCGCACGACGCACAGCGCTGGTATTTGAACTCCCTGAGGTTCATGACGCGGCTGCTGATCTCGGCCGTGACGATGCCGGTAGGTACGGCGATGATGCCATAGCCCAGAATCATGACGGCTGCCGCCAAAAACTGTCCGAGTGGCGTGATGGGCGTGATGTCGCCATAGCCGACGGTGGTCAGGGTCACGATGGCCCAGTAGATACCTTTGGGGATACTGCTGAAGGCCGGATTGGTGCCGCCCTCGACCATGTAGAGCATGGCGCCGATGACGAGCGCCACCAGCAGGACGAAGGTGAGAAATACAAAAATTTTGGTGCGGCTGGCGCGCAGGGCGCTGACTACCACGCTTCCTTCCGTGACAAAATGCCCCAGCTTGAACACCCGAAACACGCGCATGAGCCGCAGGATGCGTATGATGAGCAGGTGCTGCGGGCCCGAGTGGAACAGGCTCAGATAGGTGGGCAAAATGGAAATGAGGTCCACCAGACCGAAGAAAGAGAGGGCATAGCGCAGGGGATAGCGCGCCACGTAGAGCCGCAGGATGTATTCGATGGTAAAAATGATGGTGAACACCCACTCGAGGATGAAGAAGAACCACCAGAAGCGATCGTGGAAGTGGGCCACCGTCTCGAGAATGACCACGATCACACTGGCCACGATCAGCACGAACAGCACGCCGTCGAACAGCAGGCCTTCCTTTGTGTCCGTCCGAAAGATGATGACGCGCAAGCGCTCGCGCTGCCCGGGGCCGATGTAGCGGTCGAGCAGGCGGTGCAGCAGGCACACGAACCTTTCGAGCAGCCATACCGGCGCGCGCCATATCCGGCGCAAGATGTCGAAAAAAGTACGCATGGGCTCATTGCCTTTGGGGTGGTGTCCTTGAATATACTCAACGCAATCCGGTTCGGAAATTTTTGACGATAGTCAATAGTCAATGGACGATTTTTTGAGATGGAGAGAAGAGAGATGGAGCGAGGGAGTGCCCAACTGCAAAACTGCGGTCGTCACGTTGTTACGGATTTTTTTTTCAGTAGGCTCTTCGAATTTTTTCAGCAGGGGGCACATGCCGGCTTACTTGATTTTTTTCACCTCGCCTGCATGGACAAAAAGGATGTTTCCGATCTCGTCGTAGCCCTGAAACACCTCTGTGCCCAGATGCTTGACGGCTTCGTCGCGAAAGCCGAGGATCACCAGGTCGGCATCGGCCGAGTATTCGCAGATGATATGGCGCAGCTCGCGATCTTCCTGCCGGGCGATAAACCGGATGTTGTGGGGCGCAATGGGTAGCTGTCCTTCCCGGATCAGGGTGAGCAGGCGCGCTTTCTCTTCGCGGATGGTGGCCTGGGGGAAGAGGGCGAAGATCCGGATCTGGGCATGGGCCCATTCGCGATGCCCCATGATGATGTAGGCCAGCAGGATCATGAGGGTGGCGTTGTCGTAGTCGGCCGGCGTGATCCAGATGTGCAGCTCGCGCTTGAGACCGAAGCCGCGCTCGGTAGAAGACAGAATGGCCATGTCGAAATCTACGGCCTTGACCAGCTTGATGTTGTCCACGATGTCGTTGAGCTTGTCGGGTTTCGAGCGCGAAAACTCGAACAGGATGAGGTTGTTCTCCGTGCCGGCCACACCGGGCAACTGGATGGCCTGGGCAATGGAAGAGGTGTAGGAGGGGCTGATGAGCGTGTCCACATAGACGTTCGAGCGGCTGGCTTCGGCGATGCGGATGAGGCGCTGCTTGATCCTTGAGGCTTCCTGGTGACTGCTGCGGCTCAGATAGCCCTTGATCAGATGGATGTAGGTGCCGAAGCCGTACTTCTGCGACAACCATCGCAGCAAATCGAAAGCGGCCAGGCGGCGGAACGAATCCTCCGAGATGGCGATGGCCGAGGGGCGCCACGAGGCCGTGCGCTCCTTTTTGGCTTTTTGCAGATAGACCTGCAACTGGCGGCTCAGTTGAAAGATCACGCCCTGAAAGATGACGGCCAGGGTGCGCTTGTCGGGGTTGGTGTGGACGAGCAGCAGGTACAGGCCGCTCATCAGCACGATGGCCAGCAGGGCATAGGGCGCATTCATGAAAAACATCAGACCGAAGCAGGCCAGCGCCCCGAACAGCGAGATGTACCAGCGCGAGCGGAAGCGGGGCCGGTAGCTGGGGTCGGCAGCGAAGTGCTGCAAAAACGAAATGAGGCAGAGCGAGCCGTAGGTGACCATGAAGAACATCGAGATGATCTGCGCTACGGCGTCCAGCCCGCCCATCAGCACGAACGCACCGGCGATGAGTACCGTCACTACCGAAGCGTTGAAGGGCTCGTCATTGGGCCCTTTGCCCTTCGACACCCACAGGTTGAAGGCCCGCAGCGGCATCACGCGGTCGCGCGCGATGGCCTGCAGCGTGCGCGGCGCCACCATGATGGAGCCCAGCGCCGAGGAGATGGTGGCGGCTGCCAGCCCCAGCGGGATGAGCCAGCGGCCCTGCCAGGCGATCTCGGCCATGATGAGGCGCGAGGTGTCGGCCAGCGCTTCGGGCGGTGCCGAGGCGGCCAGCTTCCAGGCGATGAAGATGTAGATCACCATGCCGGTGAGCGTGGCGGCGAGGGTACCCACAGGGATCGACTTGCCCGGGTCGCGCAGGTCGCCCGACAGCCCCACGCCGGCCGTCATGCCCGTAAAGGCCGGAAAGATGATGGCGAAAACCGTGAAAAAATCGACCGGATTGGCCACCGTGGCCATGGGATCGAACGGATGCGTCTGCGCATATTCGGTCTGGCCCAGGAAAAAGGCCACCAGCGACACGCCCAGCGTGGCCACCACCACATACAGCGCCTTGACGCCCAGGTCGGCTCCCCGCGTGAGCATGATGAAGGTGAGCAACAGCAGTGCCGGTATGCCCACCGTCTGCTTTTGCAGCAGCAGCCACTCGAGCCAGTGGGGCAGGTGGAATGTCTGGATGATCCACTGGAACAGCGGCTGGAAAGCCTCCGTGAAAGCGATGATGTAAAACGCCACACTGATGGCCTGCGACAGATAGAGCGCGATGCCGATGGTGGCCCCGATGACCAGGCCGAACGATCGCGAGATGATGAAGTATTCGCCCCCGCCTTCCACCTTCTGGTTGGTGGCAATCTCGGCAATGGCCATGGCCGTGGGTATCGTCACGGCATGGCCGATCAGAATGATGGCCAGCGTGCCCAGGAAGCCCACCATGCCCACGGCAAAGCCGAAACGCAAAAACATCACGGCACCGAGGATGGTGCTGATGGCAGTGAAAAACACCGGCGCGGTGCCGAACTTGCGGATCTTGTCCATCAGGATCAGTTGGTTTTGCAGATGTGATGACAAACATAGGGTTTATACTCAATGCAATCCGCTTCGGGAATTATTGACGATAGCCATTTTGAGATGGAGAGATGGAGCGACGTAGTGAAGGAGTGAAGAGTGAGGAGTGAGCGACTGCGCAAACTGCGGTCAGTGCTGCGTCTTCTGCGACTGAAAGCTGCGGTTGCAATGAGTGAGGAAGCGAGGAACCGAGGATTAAGCATACTGAAAAAAGGCTGAAAGATCATTCAGTTACACAGAGGCGCACTGAGCATGCACTGATTTTCACAGAGTTGAAAAAACTGCGTAAAGCTGCGTTTTCTGCGGCCGAAGGCTGCGGTTGCAATGGCTGAGGAAGCGAGGAATGAGGCTACTGAAAAAAGTCCGTGACACCGTGACACCGTGACACCGTGACACCGTGACACCGTGACACCGTGTCCACTATAGATAACAT
>WFYJ01000244.1 GCA_015490175.1 Saprospiraceae bacterium
GAAACCGCAGCCTTCGGCCGCAGAAAGCGCAGCTTGAACGCAGTTTGCGCGGTCGGTCACTCCCTCACTCCATCTCTCCTCTCTCCATCTCGGAAAAAATCGTCCATTGACTATCGTCAATAATTCCCAAACCGAATTGCGTTGAGTATAACATGAAACTCCCTCCACTTGCCACATCATCATACTTCAGAGCAACAAAATTTCTGTTGAAACGGGAGTTATTTATGGAAATGACAGAACGATGTCGGGGGTAAACGGCAAACTGACCGTCTTCTACAAGTGAGCTTCTGACAATTTGCAGCTCACCCAGAGGCATCACGGTGATGCTTTTCCACCTTTTCTCACATCCCCGTATGTGTGTTCCAATGAATTTCAACAAACTGTTGCCAAGAACCACTACCTCTCCTCCCGGCTTGATACACAGGTTGGAGCCAGGCGCAAAGGAATAAGTCGGCTCATCCACGATCAGCGTTCCTTCAAGCACCACATCCAATATTCCTCCATCAGGTGGCAATACGCCGGAAACTACCAGGTCGGAAAGAAACGTCTGCGCTCCGGGACTACCAATGGTTATGCTTCCCTCAGGGCAATCACACTCGGGCAAACAAGCCGTGTAAGGGATTACCCCTTGCCACATTCGGGTTATTTTTCGAGGAGGGGGGTAATGTGCAACATGGTACAAACGTTTAGGGTTAGACAATTATCCACACCCCACAGCATCAGACAGCGAAGAGGAGATGCGCACGGGCCCGCGACGCATTTTTCGAAAGGTGGTGTTAATATACTACCATTTTGCATGGCAAAAAAATAATAGCAGGAAATTTTCACATCAAGAGAGTGATAGGAGTTATTGCCTGTTGTCGGGAATGTGTCCGAAATTTTAACGGGTGCCTGTTTCTGCCGGCGCCGGCGCCTTCAACCGCAGTTTTCACCCGAGGTTGAGCTTGTAGCGTTGAGGATTTTTCAAGTTGACTGTCAGCACACTGGCTCAGCCATGCCCGGGTTCGGGACGTCTCAACATCACCGCGACAGCGGCGCCTGTCCCGTATCCGGGACAGGCTCCGAATTTCGGGATCGCGACATCCGCCGTGCGGTCTCAACCTCGCTCAACCCTTGATTCCTCAATCGCCATGACTCATGGCAACATGCGCTTGAAGCGGGCGTAGGCCGAGGCCTTGGTGGCGGTGCCCTGGCACCCCAGCTCGCGGGCTTTGGCTTCGATGTGGGCCACGCGGTTGCCCGGGTTGGGGTGCGTGCTCAGGAACTCGGGCGGGCTGGGGCGCCCTTGCATTTTCTTGAAAAACCCTGCGGCGCCGGCGGCATTGTACTCGGTGGGGCACAGGTAGATGACCGAGTATTCGTCGGCCTGGGTTTCGTGGTTGCGGCTGAACTTCAGGGCTGCCAGCGAGAAGGCGATCTGCTCGAGCAGGCCCGGCTGCGACTTGCCCGTGACGAGCTGGCGCAGGATCTCCAGCCCGTAAATCTTGGTGAGTTGCTGCGTCGAGTGGCGTTGGGCGGCGTGGGCGATCTCGTGCCCCATGACGCCGGCCAGTTGGTCTTCCGAGTCCAGAAACTTGATCAGACCGGTATAGACGTAGATGTAACCGCCGGGCGTGGCGAAGGCGTTGAGCGTGCTGTCGTCGTGGATGATGTGCACCTCCCAGGCAAACTCGTCGCGGTAGGGCACGTGGCCCGAGTCGAGGATCTTTTGCGTCAGCTTGCGCAGGTAGCGGTAGGCTTCCGGGTACTCGTTTTCCGGAAGGATGGGAAACTTGTCGGGATCGCTGGCGATCTGCCGGCTCACCTGTTGCCCCAGCGCGATGTCCTGTTCGATGGGGAAGAGGTTGAGGTTTTGGGCTTCGCTGCCAATTTTCCGGAACACGTCGCAGCCGGGCAGTGCCGGCAAAACCATGCTGCCCCACAGCAAAAAGATCAGGTAGCGTTTCATCGGTCGGTGTTTATGGTGAAATTGGTCAAATCGGTAAAATCGGTAAAATCGGTGCAATCGGTCAAACCGGTAAACTTGCATGCACTCTTCACTCCTCACTCCATCACTCCATCCCTCCTCACTCCATCCCTCCCTCACTCCATCCCTCCCTCGCTCCCTCTCAAAAATACCCGGTTCGGCTTGCATTGCGTAAACCAACTGAAGGCGGATTTTCGGGCTTTCGTAACGCTGCTAACGACGGCAAAGTGCGCCGGGTTCGCAGCCTGAAGAGAAAAAACAATGATCGCGCAGTAACATCGCCCGGCATGGCTCGTTGATCAACCGTAACTTACAGGCTATACCCCATTGCTTTTTGTGTTCCTTTTCCATCCAAAACCATCCGCCATGCCCACCACGGTCCTCAACTGTCAGGCCGGCACGCTGGCGCCCTGGACGCCCGACAGCCAGCAGCCCTGGGACGAGCGCCGGGCGCGTCACCTGCTGCGCCGTCTCGGCTTTGGCGCCGGCCGCCAGCAGGTGGCCGAAGCGCTGGCCCACGACCCGCTCGACTACGTAGATCAGCTCATCGATCAGGCCATTGCACTGCCCCTGCCCGACCCCCCCGCCTGGGCCGACTGGAACGAAGACGACTACGCCAACAGTGGCGTCGACCCCTTCGATCACTTCCTCGAGTGGACGCTCCAGTGGATCAAGGACATGCTGCAGTACGGCTTGCGCGAAAAAGTGGCCCTTTTCTGGCACAACCACTTCGTCACCATCTGGGAGACCTACGGCTGCCCGCAGTATCAGTACCTGTATCACCGGCTGCTGCAGCAGTACGCCTTCGGCAACTTCAAGGAGTTCGTCAGGGAGATCGGCAAGACGCCCGCCATGCTCATCTTCCTCAACGGGGCCGAGAGCACCAAATGGTCGCCCAACGAAAACTACGCGCGCGAGCTGTACGAGCTGTTCACCCTCGGCGCCGACAACGGCTACACCCAGCAAGACATCGTCGAGACGGCGCGTGCGCTGACGGGCTGGAACGGCATCACCACCTATTGCGAGCCCATCACCTTCGTGCCCATGTACCACGACGACGGGGTGAAGACCATCTTTGGCCAGACCGGCAACTGGGGCTACGACGACGTGCACGACATCCTGTTCGCCGAGCGGGGGCAGCAGGTGGCACAGCACATCTGCCGCAAGATCTACCGCTATTTCGTGCATCCCGAGCCCGACGAAGACATCGTCAGCGGGCTGGCCGCCACCTTCATGGCCAACGACTTCGAGCTGGCGCCCGTCTTCCGGCAGTTGTTCAAGAGCGAGCACTTCTTCCACGACAGCATCATCGGCACGCGCGTCAAGGACCCCATCGAGTGCCTGCTCACCTTTCCGCTCGAGGCCGAGTTTCCTGTGGACGACAGCGTGCTTGCAGATATCTGGTATTTTGCCGGCCTGCTGGGGCAAAACCTGTTCAACCCCGTGGATGTGGCAGGCTGGCCGGGCGACCGCGCCTGGATCAACTCGACCACGCTGACGGGCCGCTGGCAGATCATTGACTATTACCTGTACGACCTCATCAACCACCAGCCGGAGGCCTTTCGCCAGTTTGCCCAGAATCTCGTGGGTAGCAACACCAACGATCCCGTGCTGGTCACGCAGCGCCTGCTCGAGCACTTTTTGCCGCAAGGCCCGGCCTCACAGGCCGCCCTCGACCAGGCCGTCAGCGTCTTCAAGTGGGAAGTGCCCGAAAACTACTACGCCACCGGCCAGTGGAACCTCGACTGGGACAGCGTGCCCTGGCAGGTGGCGCTGCTGTTGCAACACATCGCCCGCCAGCCCGAGTTCCAGCTCTCCTGATCGTCGTCCATTTTCAAAAATTGCCAGCCATGTGTGATTCCCATAAAAACCCTCATGCTTCCGCAAAAAAGGCCCGCCGCGGCATTGCGCTCGAGCACGGCGCCGCACATGCGCGCGACCACCAGCGCTGGAGCCGCCGCTCGTTCCTGCACCTGACCGGCATGGCCGGCCTGGGCAGCATGCTCATCGGCAAATTGCCCGTCTTTGCTGCGGGTTCGCTTTCGCTGAATGCCGCCCTGACGCAGGCCCCCGGCGACCGCGTCCTGGTGCTCATCCGCCTCAAGGGCGGCAACGACGGTCTCAACACCATCGTGCCGCTGTACGACTACGACACCTACGCCAACCTGCGGCCCACCCTGCGCATCCCCGAATCCGACGCCATCACCCTTACCGACGAGGCCGCCCTGGCCCCCTGGCTCAGCGACCTGTACTCGCTGTGGGGCGAGGGCCAGATGCGCGTCGTGCAGGGCGTGGGCTACCCCGACCAGAACCTGTCGCACTTCCGCTCGTCCGACATCTGGGCCACTGCTTCCGATGCCGACGAGCAGCTCCACGCCGGCTGGCTGGGCCGCTATTTCGACGGGCTGTATCCCGACTTCCTGTTCAACCCGCCGCCGCAGCCGCCCGCCATCCAGATCGGCAGCCTGGGCAGCCTCACTTTCCTCAATGCCGACAACGTGTCGTTGGCCATGGCTGTAACCGATCCGGACCAGCTCTTCGAGCTGGCACAGACCGGTCAGATGTACGACCTCAACGACCTGCCCGACTGCCACTACGGCGCACAGCTCGGCTACGTGCGCGCCGTAGCCAACTCGACCTTCATCTATGCCGAGGCCATCAAGACGGCCTGGGAGGCATCGAGCACGCAGGCCACCTACGACGACACACCGCTCGGCCAGCAACTGGCGCTGGTGGCGCGCCTCATCAAGGGCAATCTGGGTGCGCGCGTCTATATGGTCGAGCTCGACGGCTTCGACACGCACGCCAACCAGCCCGACTGGCATCCACAACTGCTCACCGACCTGGGCAAGAGCGTGCGCGCCTTCTTCGACGATCTCGAGGCCGGGGGCTGGCACGACAAGGTGCTGGCCATGACGCATTCCGAGTTTGGCCGCCGCCCCGAAGAGAACGGATCCAGTGGCACCGACCACGGCGCCGCCGCCCCCCTCATGCTGTTTGGCCCGGGCCTCAACGGGCATGGCCTGGCCGGCACGGCGCCCAGCCTCACCGACCTCGACGATGCGGGCAACCTCAAGTTCCACACCGACTTCCGCAGCGTCTATGCCACCGTGCTCGAGTACTGGCTCTGCGTCGATGGCGCCACGGTGGACAACGTGCTGGGCTATCCGTTCGAGCGGCTCTACGAGCTGGGGCTCGACTGTGCCGTCACGGCCACCACGCAGCCGGCCGCCACGACGGCGCTCCGCCATCGGGCCGTGCCGCAGGGCGACGGCTCCTTCCTCATCGAGTTCGAGTTGCCGCGCGCGGGCCACGTGCGCCTCAGCGTGCACGACCTGCTGGGCCGCCGGCTCGAAACGCGGGAAGGCTGGTTCGGTGCCGGCAGCCAGCAGGTGCGCATCATGACTTCGGCGCCGCGCATTGCCGCAGCCGCCTATGTCTATACCATCCACTACGAAGGCCGCACCTGGTCGGGCAAGTTGGCTCGCGTGCGGTAGGCGAGGCCCGAGCCACGGCCGTGGCCCCATGGCAAGGGGCTGCATTTGCCGAAAGGCGCCGTTTGGCGAAAGCCAATCCGGTGGTCTGAAGGCTGTGTACAGTGCGTGCTCTTTCGTACCATTGGGCCATGCAACCGACGCTGTCCGAATTCAGGAAGTACTACAACGTCGCCATCTATCCGGAGCTGGTGCGCCTCGACTACGAGCGCAAGCGGCTGTTGCGCTACATGGCGCTGTCGGTGGTGTTGCTCGTGCTGGCCATCGTGTTTGCGGCCATGGCCAATGCCTGGCTGGTGGCCTTCCTGCTGGTGCTGCCGGTGGTGGGCTACATGAGCTGGCTGGGCTATCGGTACCGACAGTACCGGCAGAAATTCAAGCCGCACGTGGTGGGCCTCATCCTCGATTTTCTCGACGAAGACCCCAACATCGGCCTGTTGCACTACGACGCGCGGGGCGCCATTGACGAGCGCATCTTTCGCCGCAGCCGGTTGTTCGTGGCGCACTACGACATCTACGAGGGCGAAGACTTCATCAGCGGCACGCTGGGCAGCCTCACATTCGAGATGAGCGAGTTGCGCGTCTTCGAGCGCTCGCGCGTGCGCCACACCCTGCAGACGGTCTTCCGGGGCGTGTTTTGCCATGCGCTTACTACCTTTCCCACGCAGGGCAAGCTCTATCTGTTGCCCCGCCATCAGGAGCAGTTCCTGACGCGCACACTCGGCAGCCTGGCCAGGGAAGGGCTCAAAGACGTGGAGCGCGAGCTGAACGACGAGGCGTTCCTCGAAGGGTTCATGGTGTTTGCCGACCGGGAGGTGCGCCTCCGCAAGCTGCTGGTGCCCCATTTCCGCAGGGAAATCCTCGAATACATGGAAGAGACGGGCAAAGAAATTTATCTGGCCTTTCACAACCAGGAGATCTACATCGCCGTTTCCCATGACAAGGACCTGCTCGAGCCGCCTCTCTTCACTTCGCTGGTCAGCTTCGAGCTGGTGCGCGAGTTTTACGAAGACCTGCGCCTGTTGCTGCGGATCCTCGAAATCCTCGACGAAGTAGTTTGAATAACAACCATACACGACCGACATGAAAATCCGTGCAAAGCACATCGGGCTCTGGATCGCCCTGCTCATTGCCTGCCGGGGCATGGCCCAGCCACCCGCCCAGCCCGCCGAGGCCCGCGTCGCTGCCGACACCGACACCCTGCAATTTTCGCTGCTCTACCGCATCAGCGGCAACGGGCTGGAGCAACCTTCCTGGCTCTTCGGCACCATCCACATCATCCCCGACGACGACTTTTTCCTTACGGAAAACACGAAACAGGCCTTCGCCCGGGCCGAGCGCGTGGTGTTCGAAATCGACATGGAGGAAATGATGAACTTCGGCGCCCAGCTCGCCCTGATGTCGAAAGCCATGATGGACGACGGCCTGACGCTGCGCGACCTGCTCGACGAAGAGGAGTATGGCCTCGTGGAAGCGCACTTCGAAAAGATGGGGTTGCCGTTGTTCCTGTTCGAGCGCTTCAAACCCATGTTCCTCACCGTCTTTGCCTCTGCCGACATGGAAGGCGGCAATCCCTTCGGCGGCAGGCAGGGCATGGTGTCCTACGAGATGGTACTCATGGACATGGCCCGGAAAGCGGGCAAAGAGATCGACGGGCTGGAGACGGCCGAGTTCCAGATGAGCCTGTTCGACAGTATCCCCTACGCCGAGCAGGCCAAAATGCTCGTCGAGAGCATCCGCCAGGCCGAAGCCGACACGGCAGAGACCAGCGAGCTCGAAGAGCTCTACGAACGCTACAAGCAAGGCGACATCGAAGCGCTGCAACAGTCGATCGCCTCCGACGAACAGGGCCTGGGCCCCTACGAAGAGCTGCTGCTCGTGCGCCGCAACGAGAACTGGATTCCCGTCATGGAACGCATCATGCGCGAGGGGTCGGCTTTCTTTGCCGTGGGTGCCGGCCATCTGGGCGGACCCAAAGGTGTGGTCAGCCTGCTGCGGCAGGCCGGATACGTGGTCGAGCCCGTGCCGATGAAGTAAGCTTGCCGCACGCAAAGAGCCCGTGCCGCCATGCCAGAGCGGCCACACCGCGTCGTGGGGTGTGGCCGCTCGTCGTGGTGCGGAAAGGCCATGCTGCCGCTCAGCGCATCAGCGTCACTTCGCCCTTGTAGCGGGCATCGCCGTCGGGGCATTGCACTTCGAGCATGTAGAAGTACACGTCGGCAGGGAGCTGATTGCTGAGCCATGTGCCGTCCCATTGCACGTTGGTGCCGCGCTGCATGAAGACACGCTGCCCCCAGCGGTTCCAGATCTCGAGCGAATAGATGGCGCCGCTCTGGTTTTTCGTCGGCAAGGGGCCGAAGGTGTCGTTGACGCCGTCGCCGTTGGGCGTGAAGAAGTTGGGCACCAGTACGCTGTCGGCTTTGCAGATGGCGGCCACGGTCACGAGCACCTGTGCGGTGCGGGTGCAGCCGTTGTCGTCCATGACGGTTACGGTGTACTGCGTGCTGGAGTCGGGCATGGCCGTGGGAGTGGTGCAGTCGGTACAGCTCAGCCCTTCGGCGGGCGACCACAGGATGCTGTCGGCCGTGGTGCTGACTTCGAGCTGTACGGAGCCGCCGGGTTCGATCAGCGCCTCGGCCGGCGCCACTTCCAGCTCGGGCCCGGGCAGGAAGCTCAGCTCCACGCACACGAGGCTGTCGCAGCCGGCAGCCGAGGTGAGGGTAGCGCAATAGGTGCCGGCCTGGTCGAGCGTCTGGCCGAAGAAATCGACGGGAGTGCCCTCGCAGGGCGGCGGCAGGACGACCCAGCCCGTGTCGGGGGGCGGCACGGTGGCTACGGGCACGCAGGCGATGCTGTCGCAGCCGCCTGCAGCCAGAAAGGTGTGGCAGTAGATGCCCGGCATACTCACCGGCGGATCGTCGGGGAAGAGCTGCACGCTCTCGCCTTCGCACAGCCAGACCGTATCGGCCATCGTGAAGATGGTGTCGTCGGCGATGGTCAACTCCACGAGGGCGCTTGCCGTGCAGCCGTCTTCGCTGTAGCCGGTGAGCACGAGGGTGGTATTTTCCGAAAGGAAATACGCTATCTGGCTGCAAGGCGCATCGAGGCAATCGCCCGGCGGCGCCCATGTGTACCAGGCTGCTCCGCCGGCAGTGAGGGTGACCATGCCGCTGTCGCACAGGGTCACATCGGCAGGGGGCATCAGGTCGGGGCTTTCGCCAAATGTGACCTGGGCCGTGTCGCGATCGATGCAGCCGTAGCTGTTGGTCACCTCGAGCACGTAGGTCTGGTCTTCGCGGATGAGGATATGCGGGGCGGGGTCTTGCGGTGCATCGAGCCAGGGCAGACCGGGCGTCCACTGGTAGGCATAGCCGGCGCCCTGTGCGGCTTGCAGCACGGCTTCGTCTTCAGGACAGAAGACGTAATCGCCGCCCGCATCAGCGACCGGTCGCGGCCGCACCTGTACCGCGATCGAGTCGGTGAACACGCAGCCGTTGGCATCGGTCACGGTCAGATAGTAGGTGCCGTTTTGCGGCGTCTCCACCACCACGACCTGTGTGGTATCGCTCACCCCTGGCCCGCTCCAGGTGTAGGCGAGCCCGTCGGAGGCGATGAGCACCAGTGGCTGGCCCTCGCACAGGTCGCCACCAGCCGACACGATGCCGCCGGGTGTCTGTACCACCACCGTGAACCGGTAGTTGGCAAAGCAGTTTTCGGCGAGCTGGCCGTGGAGCGTGTAGGTGTGCGTTTGCGGTGTCGGCAGGTCGTTGGGCAGCGCGATCGTGGTGGAAGGACAGGTGGGGCAGGCAATGCCGGTGGCGGGCTCCCATTGCCAGCCGAGGGCGCCCGGGTCGGCGATGCCGATGGCTGTCGGCTGCCCCGGGCACGCGAAGACCGTATCGGGGATGATGACTTCTACGGGCAGCGTGAGGGTGGCCACGTCGCCCTTGCACGCGCACTCGCCGGCATCGGGCACCACCAGCAGCAGGCTGCACCACTGGTTGGCGGGCAGCACGGCATTTCCCGAAAGGGTGATAGAAGTGCCGGCAGGCGGTATCGAGGCGCTGACCTGCTGGATCAACTGATCGGCGGCGTCGAGCTGGCCGTTGCCGTTGTCGAGGTAGAGGCTGCCGGTGAACGTGCCCGTGATGGGGCTGCCATCGTTGAAGACGGTGGCCGTCCATGAGAGGTGATCGTTGGGGCCGGCCGGGATGATCGTGCCCCCGAATTCGGCAATGCGATAGGCGGGGCGTTCGAGCAGGAGCGGCTGGATCAGGCTGCCGGCCGTGAGCTGTAGCTGGCAACTGTCGGCGGTGGCGGGGCAAAACGCGCTGCCGCCCCCGGTGAGCACCTTCCAGCGCAGGTATTGCAGGCTGCAGTCGAGCTGGCTCAGGCCGGCCACCTGGAACGTCATGGCGGCCACTTCACCCTGACTGATGGCCGGCAGCGTCCACGTCAGCACGTTGCCCTGAACGGTGGGCGTGCAATCCGCGATCACCGAGATGGGAGTGCAGGATCCGGGCAGGAAGGTCAGGCCTGCGGGCAGCGTCAGGGTCAGCGTCTGGCCTGCGGGCAGGTCGTTGTCGGGGGTGATGCTCACCGTCAGGTCGAGCACGTCGCCGCAGGCGTCGGGCAGCAGCTCGTAGTCGGCATTGATGGTAGTCTGTGCAGGTGCACTGCCGGCGCCCTCGATGCGGAGTGTATCCGACACACGTGCCACGAGGTTGGAGGGTGCGCCGCAGCCCTGCGTGGCCGCGACGGTGGCGATGAAGTAGTCGGGGGAAGCCAGGGCACAGTCCCCTGATCCGTTGAAGCGGATGCATACGCGGTTGTACGGCTCTTCGAGGATGCCGCCGATTCCCTCGCTGATGAGCTGTGCCGGCCATTTGTCGGGGCCCCATTCCAGGATGTTGGCTCCCACCACTTCGGGATCGGCCAACGTGAGCCAGGTGCTGTCGGGATCGGGGCAGGGCCACTGGATCTGTGCCGAACCGGGGGCGTAGGTGAAGCCTTCCGGCAAATAGAGCCTGAGCACCGGGTCGTAGAGTCGTCCTTTCTCGGCATTGTAGAAGGTCAGCTCGAAGGGGCCGTCCTCGGTGCAAAGGGCGAGGGCAGGCGGCGGCTGCGGCACCTCCATTTCGAGCTCGCCCGGTACGGGTGCCAGGGTGAGCATGTTGCCATTGCGCACACAGGGCGTGGTGACGGCGCTTTCGAGGGGCGTGCAGTTCCAGCCGTAATACAGGGGAATGGCCGTGGGTGCGCATACCTCATATCGGCATTGCAGGATGAGGGCCACGGTATCGCCGCCGGCGATGTCGCCGATCTGGAAAATGCCGTTGGTCACCGGCACAGGGATGCTGTCGGGCAGCCGCAACAACTGGCAGTCGGTCAGGACGGTGGTGTCGGCATAGAGGAACACATTGGGTGCGGTGCCGCTGATCACGGAGCCCACTACGTTGGGCATGTTGATGAGCTGGAGCGTGAGCCCGGATTGAGCCGTGGCCGGGGCACTCAAGGGGGCGTGTAGCAGGATCAGGCCGGGCCGCAGGGGCCTCAGTGCGTTGCTGTTGTTGCTGTATTGTTCGGGGCCGGCCTGCGGCAGCGGAGCCTGCCACTCGATCGTGGCTGTTTGCGCAAGCGGCAAAGGCGTGCTCTGTGTACAATCGGTCAGGAAACGGTACTGCATCAGGGCCGTCCAGCCTTCGTCGGGCAGTACCTGCGGCAACAGGCCGCTCATGTCAAAATACTGGGTGCCGGCGCCGGGCACTACGGGCAGCGGCACGTGGGCGGCCAATACCGCGCCGCCCTGTAACTGGTAGAGCGTCACCTTGCCTTCGGTGATCGACACTTCGTCGGGCAGGGTCATTGCGAGCGAAGCGAAGCTCGCCAGCGGGCGCACCTCGAAGGGGAAGAAGTTGGGCTCGGGCAGTTCGATCTTGAGCAGCGTGCCTCCGCTGTATTCGGAGGTGTCGCATGGTGGTAAGGGAAAGACACCCGGCAGGAAGGTCACTTGGGGGGCGGCCACGGCTATGGTGGCGCGATGGCAGCCGCAGGTGATGCCTTCCCAGCCCGAGGCTTCGTACACTTTCAGTGACGATGTAAAGGAAAGAGTGGTCAGCTCCGGGGCGCCCGGAATGTAGCCGATGGCCCAGCCCAGCTCGAAGTCAATTTCGTCATCGGCTTCGAAGACGAAGTCGGGAGGGATGTCGTAGCCCATCAGCGCCAGTTCGGCTATGGAGAACATGCCGTGATAGCGGATGCTCGTGTCGGTAGTAATGGACTGGAGCGGAATGTTTTCGAGCACGTACACCTGTCCCGTGCCGGCGTCGAAAATGGTCAGTACGTTGTCGAGCGGCTCGATGGCGGGCAAACTGATCGAGCCGCCGGCTTCTTTTATTTCTATGCCCACTTCGAGCGCATCGGGCAGGTAGCCCGGCGTATCGACGATGACGATGCCTTCGATGCGGCTCAGCAGGGTGTCGCCCGGCAAGGCGCGGTCGAGGGCGGCGAGGAGCGGGTCGGCGGGCGCCCCGCTGTCGGCGATGCGGTCATTGTCGTCGTCGCGCAGGCCCAGCGTGGTGCGTAGCGTGCTGAAGGCGTAGTCCACAAAAGTGCCCACCCGTATGGTATCGTAGGTGAGGCCCGCCACACAAACATTCGCCACATGTATCGTGTCGCAGCTTTGCGGGCGGCACTCCGGAGCACAGCCTTCGACCGGCAGCAGGACGCTGGAAGTGATCTCTGCGAAGTTGGAGGTCTGAGAAGAGTTGCATTGGATCAGGTCGCACTGGCTGATCGGGACGGGGGCCGCGCAAAAGGATACGCAGTCGTAGGTCAGTCCCCAGAACAGGTGTGCCGTGTCGGTCGGCAGGGGCCAGGGGTAGCTCAGCAGCAGGCGGGTCGAGTCGGGGTCGAGCCAGCGGAGGCTGTCGGGCAGCACGCCACTGAGCGCCCAGGTGTTGGTGTCGGCCCAACTGAGCGGAGGCTGGATGTCGAGCACGATTTGCAGGGCGGCTCCGGTGTCGGCAAGGGGCTGTAAGGTGGGAAAGTACAGGTGTGCCACGAAGGCCGAATCGAGCCACAGCGTGGTGTCCACCAGCGTAAGCGTGGTGGCAAAAGGATCGGTAATGGTGGGCTGGGTGAAGTGGGTTCCGTCGAGCTGGTTGTCGATGCAGGGCCCATCGTATTGCCAGCTTACGTTCCAGATCGCCGGCGGCGGGCTACAGCCATTGGTGCATCCGCCCGTAAGCCATGCGAGCTCGAGCGTACTTCCCGGCGCAAGCACCAGGTCGGGAAAGGTGAGGGTGGCGCCCGAAGCAGCAAATTGGGGCGGGCTGAGGCAGTTGTCGGTTGGGAGCAATTCCCAGTTGGCCGTCCAAGCTACGGGCACGCCGTCGGCCAGAGCCACGAGAGAAGTGGTATCCATCCGGTAAGACCAGTAGACGGAAGACAGCGCAACCACCAACTGCTCGACCTGCTGTCCGGTGGTGTTGGTCAGCTGCACCCGCGTGCTAGCCGGCTCACACAGGCAGATGAGGCTGTCGGCATCCCATTCCACGGAGAGGGAAAGGGGCTCGGGCCGGGGCGCGAACTGCACCACAGCGGTAGCTTCGCTTTCCTGGCAAAAGAGCCCGTCGCAGCCCCAGCGCACGGAAATCTGCGACAGCACGTTGGCCGGTCCTGCAATGTTGCAATCGGTGAGGGCGATTTTTTCAGTGATGAGGATGACCTCATCCTTGTCGAAAAGGCCGTCGCCGTTGCCCACCTGGGCGAAATCATCGGCATCGAAGCGCAGCTCCAGCACGTTGGCGCCCTGTACGAGCACCTCGCCCTGGTTGCTGCCTACCCATGCGGGTGGATCGGGGAAAAAAGGCGGATGCACGTCCGCGAAGACGAACTCCGTCAGCGAGCCCTCGCGCGTGTTGCGGATGGCAATGGTGCGCATGAGGGTGTCGCCGGCCAGGGCGAAGCCCACCGTCGGATCTACCTGTGTGATGACGAGCAGGGGCGTGAACGCATTGAAGGGGGGCGTGGTGGCCGTGGTGGTGCCGCCATCGAAGGTGAGGGTGGCCTGCGTGACGAACAGCTCGCCCGAGTTGATGCAGTCGTACAGGCCGCAGCCGGCAGCCGCCTCGAGGGTGAGCAGGGCGCTGTCGCCGGGTATGAGATCAGCCAGCGCAAAGACGGGCTGGGCCGGATTGCCCAGGTCGGCTTCCGTGGCGCCCGACACGGTGCCCGGCACATAGGCAATGCCGCACTCGGCACCCGTGGTCGTGGTGAAATGCAGACTCAGCTCGAGGCCGGTGAGCGTGGTGCCGCTGGTGTTGAAAACGGTCACCTGCCATGAGGCTTGGCCACAGACTGTCAGGTCGTCCGGAGGAAGGATTTCGATGGTCTGGGCCCGCATGGCAGAGATGGCGAAGGGAAAGAGTGTAGCGGTGAGCAGGAGGGTGCGTATGGATCTGTTCATGTGTTTGTGGGTTGGGTGTATATTCAGCGCAATGCATGGGTGCAATTTATCCATTTTCAAAGCTTTGTCAAAGAGCGGGCAGCCCGTCGGTCGTAATTTGCCAACTGGCGATCTTGGGAGAGAGTGAGGAGGGAAGAGTGACGGAGAGATGGAGTGAGTGAGGAGTGAGGAGTGAAGGAGTGAGGCCCCTGAAAAAAAACCAAATCTCACGCAAAACCTGTTCCGAGTCTTCGGAAACCTGTTCCGCCCAGCGGAAAACTTGTTCCGACTTGTCGGAAAGCTTGTCCCGGTAAACTGGGGCAGGCTCCGACACAAGTCGGGAGCCCGTCCCCGGCAAACCGGGGCAGGCTCCGACTCAATTCGGGAACGCAACGATTCGCAATGTGTTTTTTGTTTTAATTCAGTTTGTTATTTATGATGTTACGCGTCATCCCGACAAGTCGGGATTGTCACTGCTTGCTCCCGGCAAGCCGGGACAGGCTCCGATTTTCGGGGCCGTTACGGACTTTTTTCAGTAGGCTCAATGCTCGGTTCCTCGGTTCTTCGGTTCTTCAATCATTGAAACTGCAGCCTTCGGCCGCAGAAAGCGCAGCTTGAGGCAGTTTTTGCAACTCTGTGAAAATCAGTGCGTGCTCAGTGGCGCTCTGTGTAACTGAATGATTTTTCGACTTTTTCAGCAGGCTCTTGAATCAAATCCTCGATTCCTCGGTTCCTCGATTGCTCAATCAAAAATGTCCATCGTCTACCGTCAGGAATTCCCGAACCGGATGGTTGCGTTGAGTACATTCAGATGAGTCCTTCGCGGATGAGGTCGTGCAGGTGGACGACGCCGAGATAGCGGTCGCCTTCGGCTACGAGCAGTTGGGTGATGCTGTGGCTGCGCATGAGGTTGAGCGCACGCACGGCCAGCTCGTCGGGGGCGATGGTTTTTGGGTTGGGCGTCATCACGTCGGCGGCGGTGAGCTCGTTGAGGCGGTCGTGGCGCTGCAGCATGCGGCGCAGGTCGCCGTCGGTGATGATGCCGCGGAGGCGCTCGTCGTGGTCGAGCACGGCGGTGCAGCCCAGGCGGCGCGAGCTGATCTCGATGATGGCGTCGCGCAGGGGCGTGTCGAGCCGGACGGCCGGGCGTTCGTTGTGGGGGTACAGGTCGCTGACGCGCAGGTAAAGCTGTTTGCCCAGCGTGCCGCCCGGGTGAAACTGTGCGAAGTCCTGGGGCGTAAAACCGCGCAGGGCCAGCAGGGCCGTGGCCAGGGCGTCGCCCAGCACCACCTGGGCCGTCGTGCTGGCGGTAGGGGCCAGGTTGTTGGGGTCGGCCTCCTGATCAATGGGTGTGTGCAGGATGTAGTCGGCCTGGCGGGCCAGCCACGAGTCGCGGTTGGCCACCATGGCAATCAGCGTTTGCCCCATGTGCTTGAGCAGCGGCACCAGCACCTTGATCTCGGGCGTGTTGCCGCTTTTCGAAATGCAGATGATGACGTCTTCGGAGCGAATCATGCCCAGGTCGCCGTGGATGGCGTCGGCTGCATGCATGAAGAGGGCGGGAGTGCCCGTGGAGTTGAGGGTGGCCACGATTTTCTGTGCAATCAGGGCGCTTTTGCCGATGCCCGTGATCACCACCCGCCCCCGTGAGCGGTAGATCAGTTGGACCACCTCGCAAAAAGCCTCATCGATCGAGGCGCGCAGCCCGGCCACGGTGCGCGCTTCGATCTCGATGGTGCTCAAGGCGGTTTTTGCGATCAATTCGCTGATTTGCTGCACTTTTTGTTATCTTTGGCGGCTTTTTGAAAAAAAGGGCCTTTTTTACACCAAGCAGACACGCGAAGGCAAACAATGCATCCCGCGGGTCGTTTTCACAGGTCGGGGCCTTACAAGCACTCCGGGTGCGAAACGGGCAGGGTGTAGCCGCCTGGAACAAAGGCGATGTGGATACACCGATCGAGGCCCTCGAGGGCCGTTAAAACGGCGCAAAGATGGCGGTTTTTTTGCCGAAAAAGCCTAAATTGAGAGCCAAACCGCAGTGAAGAAAGCAGGATCGGGGTAAAAAATTTCCCTTCTCCGCCTGAGTCCCTTCCCTTGTTTGGCGAAAGCCGGCTGGTGCCAAAAACCGATTCATTGATTTGGAAAAAAAGCAAAACGCGATGGCCGTACTGTGAAACCGGGCATTGCATGTGCTGCTGAATTGAATAAAAAGACAAAAAAACTTCCAAACCCATGATTGCCACGAGAGGACATTTGCACGAGGCGTTGCAGCAGTATTTCGGGTTTGACGAATTCAAAGGCTCGCAGGAAGAGATCATCAAGAGCGTGCTGGCAGGTGAACATACTTTTGTGATCATGCCTACCGGCGGCGGCAAGTCGCTTTGCTACCAGTTGCCCGCGTTGATGATGGAAGGCACGGCTATCGTGATTTCTCCGCTCATCGCCTTGATGAAAAACCAGGTGGACGCCCTGCGCGGCTACAGCGCCGAGAACGAGGTGGCGCACTTCCTCAACTCCTCGCTCAGCCGCACGCAGATGAAAAACGTCAAGAAAGACATCGTCAGCGGCAAGACCAAGTTGCTCTACATCGCACCCGAAACGCTGACCAAGGACGAGAATATCCAGTTCTTTCAACACGTCAATATCTCCTTCGTTGCCGTCGATGAGGCGCACTGCATCTCGGAATGGGGGCACGACTTCCGGCCCGAGTACCGGCGCATCCGCACCATGATCGACGCCATCGGCAAAGACATCCCCATCATTGCCCTGACGGCCACGGCCACGCCCAAGGTGCAGGCCGATATCGTCAAGAACCTCGAGATGCATCCGGTGCGCACCTTCATCTCTTCGTTCAACCGCGACAACCTCTACTACGAGGTGCGGCCCAAGGGCAAGAAGGAAGCCACGATCAAGAACATCGTTCAGGCTATCAAGAAGATCCAGGCCACGCAGGGCAAGTCGGGCATCATCTACGTGCAGGCGCGCAAGTCAACTGAAGAGATCGCCCGCGCTCTCAACGTCAACGGCATCAAGGCGGCGCCCTACCATGCCGGCCTCGACCCCAAGACGCGTGCCCAGACGCAGGATGCCTTCCTCATGGAAGACATCGACGTGATCGTGGCCACCATCGCCTTCGGCATGGGCATCGACAAGCCCGACGTGCGCTTCGTCATTCACTACGACATTCCCAAGAGCATCGAGAACTACTATCAGGAAACGGGCCGCGCCGGCCGCGACGGCCTGCCGGCCACCTGTATCGCCTACTATGCCTACAAGGACATCCTCAAGCTGGAAAAATTCCTGCGCGACAAGCCCGTGGCCGAACGCGAGATGAGCGCCCAGCTCATGCAGGAGATCATGGCTTACGCCGAAACGACGGGCTGCCGCCGCAAGTTCCTGCTGCACTACTTCGGCGAGCACTTCGACGAGGAGCAGTGCCACGACATGTGCGACAACTGCCGCCACCCGAAGGAAAAGATCGACGTGACCAACGAGATGCAACTGGCCCTCAAGGCCGTGCGCGAGCTGGAAGAAAACTACAAGATCAAGACGCTGGTAGACTTTCTCACCGGCAAGGAAACCAAAGAGATGAAGGACTACCGCTTCACCGAGCGGCCGCTCTTTGGTGCCGGCAAGGACAAGGACGAAAACTTCTGGAGCTCGGTGCTGCGCCATGCCCTGCTCAACGACCTGCTCTACAAAGACATCGAGTCGTACGGGCTGCTCAAGTTCACCGAGCAGGGCCGCAAGTACATCGAGAAGCCCTGGCCCATCCAGATCCCGCTCAACATCAACTACGAAGAGGTGCGCCTCGAAGACGACGAGCCTTTCGGGCGCACGGCCGTACTCGACCAGACCCTCCTCAATATCCTCAAGGATTTGCGCAAGCGCGAGGCCGTCAAGCACGACGTGCCCCCCTACGTCATCTTCCAGGATCCCTCACTCGAAGAGATGGCCACCCTCTACCCCGTCACCATCGACGACATGACCCACATCACGGGCGTGAGCCGCGGCAAGGCCCTGCGCTACGGGCGGCCTTTCCTCGAAGCCATCGCCCGCTACGTCGAAGAGAACGACATCGAGCGGCCCACCGACTTCGTCGTCAAGCAGGTGGCCAACAAGTCGAAGGTCAAGGTCAACATCATCCAGGCGGTGGACCGCAAGATCCCGCTGCCCGACATTGCCGCCGACAACGACCTGACCATGGACGAGCTGCTCGAAGAGATGTATGCCATCGTCAACTCGGGCACCAAACTCAACATTGACTACTACATCGAGGAGGTGATGGACGAGTACACAGCCGAGGACATTTACGAGTATTTCCGCGAAGCAGAGACCGACTCGCTCGACGAGGCCTGGGCCGAGCTCAAGGACGACGACATCACCGCCGAAGAGATCCAGCTCATCCGCATCAAGTTTTTGTCCGAGCTGGCCAACTGATGTTTTTTGCTTTCGCAAAAAACGACCCTTCGGCCCCGGCAATCTGCTGATTGTCGGGGCCGGTACGTTGGAGTCGGGTGGCTGCTCCGGCACGGTAGCCGTTCCTCGACCAATGGGTACCTTTGGCACAAACAGGCGTTATGGATCCTGCTCGCCCATCCGAAATACGCGGCACACCTTCCGCGGCGGCGCAGCTGCTGGCCCGCCAGCGCGTCGAGCTGCAGCTCTCCGAGCGCGACCGCCAGCGCATTCCGGCTTCTGGCCCGTTCGTGGTGGTGGCCAACCGGCAGTTGCCCGGCATCGACGAGCTGCTGCTGTGGGAGATATTTGCCGAAAGGCAGCCCTGCCTGCGCATCCTCACCACCCGGATGGAGCGGCTGCCCGAAGCGCTGCGCGCCCATGCCATCGAACTGCCATTCCTTTCCGATTTGCCGAAAGGCAAAAGGGCCGTGCGCCGGGCCCTCAAAGCCGTGCGTGCTGCCATCGAAGAGGGGTGCAGTCTGGCCATCGTGGTGCGCTTTGGTCCGGGGCGCCGCGACCCGCGTGAGGCGCTGCGCCGCCGCAAGCTCCTGTTTCGCTTTTTGCGCAAGCTGGGTCTGCCCGTGGTGCCGGTGCGGCTGGCCGTGCGGGGCAGTGCGCTGGTGGAACGCGGCCTGAGAGCCGCCAGCCGCGGCATACGTGCCACGCGCGTGGCCATGCGCATCGGGCGCGCCATCCCCGCCGATCAGGTTGCAGCCTTCGAGCGCACGCGCGACTTCCGGCGCTACCTGCAGGCCCGCATCTTCGCGCTTGGCATGGAGCTCGACCTCAAGCCGCTGCTCCAATTGCCACGGCCCCGCCCCGACGAGCCCGAGCCCATCGCGCCCCCCGAAGATCCGGAAGCCATCGCCCGCGAGATCGAGGCGCTGCGCTTTGCCAACCTGCTGGCCTCGCAGGGGTCCTTCGACGTGTTGGTGGCTCAGGCGCACGAAATTCCGGTGGCGCTGCGCGAGATCGGACGGCTGCGCGAGCTGACCTTTCGCGAGGTGGGCGAGGGCACGGGCAAGGCGCGCGACCTCGACGAGTACGATCTGTACTACCTGCAGCTCATCATCTGGGATCGGGAGGCGCGCCGCATCGTGGGCGGCTATCGCATGGGGCCCGGCGACCGCATCTTTGCCGAGCACGGCGCCGGCGGCTTCTACATCAGCAGTCTGTTCAAGGTGAAGCCGGGCTTCTGGCCCATCATGCAGCAGGCCGTCGAGCTGGGGCGCTCCTACGTCGTGCCCGACTATCAGCGCAAGCGACTGCCCCTGTTCCTGCTGTGGAAGGGCATCCTCTACTACCTGCTGCGCCACCCGCAGTATCGCTACCTGTACGGCCCGGTGAGCATCAGCAAGCACTTCAGCCACCTGTCGCGCAGCCTCATCGTGGCGTTCATCCGCAAGTACTTCTTCAACGAGGAGCTGGCCCGATACCTCGAGCCGCGCAAGCCCTTCCGCGTCGAGACGGACAAGGTGGATCTCGACGCCCTCATCGACAGCCTGGGCGACGGCATCCAGTCGCTCGACCAGCTCATCGAAGACATCGAGCCCGACCACATCCGGCTGCCCGTGCTCATCCGGCAATACATCAAGCTCAACGCCCGATTCATCAGCTTCAACGTCGATCCCAACTTCAACGATGTGCTCGACGGCTTCATCATCCTCGACCTGCACGACGTGCCTTATTCCATGATCGAAGCGCTCAAAAAAGAAACGGAATGAACGAAACGGAAACGCCTCTCGCCTCACCTGCACCCGCCACCGCCGCACCCGGGCTGCCTTTCGGCAAACTGGCAGCCGTGTATCGCGGCCTCTTCATGGCGGGATGCACCCTGTGGTACCTCGTTCCCCTGTTGGTGCAAAGTGCGCTTTTCGGCCACGACATGCGGCGCGCCCTGCGCGTGCGCAAGCGTTGGGCCCGCACGGTGCTGCGCCACCTTGGCGTGCGCATCCTGCGCGAAGGGCCGTTGCCGGCCCCTGAGGGGCCGGCCCTGTACGTGGGCAACCACCGCTCGTATCTCGATCCCATCGTGGTATTGCACGACGTCGAGGCGCTGCCCGTGGCCAAGGCCGAGGTGGCGTCGTGGCCCCTGATCGGCTTTGCCGCCCGGGCCACGGGCATCATGTACGTCAAGCGCGAGAGCAAGCGCAGCCGCTTCGGCACGCTCATGGCCATACGGCAGACGCTCCAGGAAGGCCATTCCGTACTGCTCTACCCCGAAGGGACCACCCACCTCGACCCCCACACCATGCCCTTTCGGGCCGGCGCCTTCCGCGTGGCGGCCGAGCTGGGCGTACCCGTGGTGCCCGTAGCCATCGACTACCCCGATCCGGCCAATGCCTGGGTGGGCGACGCCACCTTCCTGCCCCACTTTCTGCAGGCTTTCGCCAAAAAATACCTCGAAGTGCGCATCGCCTACGGGCCGCCCCTCGTCCACGACGATGCCCGCCAGCTCGTGGCCCGCACCCGCGAGTGGATCGACGGGCGGCTGAAGGAATGGAATGCCCTTGCGGTAAGGTGATGGCTGCCCGGAGAATGCCTCTGATGAGCGCACTGAAAAGAGTCCGTGACGCCGCGACGCGTGACGAGGATGGATAATACGTTGACTTGGAATAAAAAAACATATTGAGAATCGCTGCGGCACCGGCGCACCTCTTTATCTTGCTCTCGCCAAACCCGAACTGTTTATGGACCGCAGAAAATTCCTCTCGACCACCGCCCTGGGCAGCGCCGGCATGATGCTGGGCACCACCCCTCAGGACGCCCCGGCCGTACACGCGCGCAAGCCCGCCGAGCGCCTGCGCATGGCGGTCATCGGTACGGGCTTGCGCGGCCAGAGCCACATCGCCCTGGCACTGCAGCGCGACGACTGCGACGTGACGGCCATCTGCGATATCGACGAGCGCATGCTGGCCCGCACGCGCAAGCTCTTCGCCGATGCCAACAGAGCTGTGCCACGCGAATACACGGGCAGCGAAGAGGCCTGGCGCGAGCTGCTGGCCAAAGAAGAGGTGGATGCCGTGCTCATCGCCACGCCCTGGCGCTGGCACTCGGTCATGTGCATCGAGGCCATGAAGGCGGGGCGCTACGTGGGCACCGAGGTGGGGGGCGCCTTCTCGCTCGAGGAATGCCGGGAGCTGGTACGCACGCACGAAGCCACCGGCGCGCATCTGTACTTCCTCGAAAACGTCTGCTTCCGGCGCGATGTCATGGCCGTGCTGCAGATGGTACGCGCAGGGGTATTTGGCGAGCTGATCCACCTGGAGTGCGGCTATCAGCACGACCTGCGCGAAGTGAAGTTCAACGACGGGCACCAGCCCTATGGCGGCGGCGTCGAATTTGGCGAGCAAGGCTTCAGCGAGGCGCGCTGGCGCACCATCCACTCCGTACACCGCAATGGCGACCTGTATCCCACGCACGGCATCGGGCCCGTGGCCCAGTACATCGACATCAACCGCGGCAATCGCTTCGTGCGCCTGTCGGCGGTGGCGTCCAAAGCACGAGGCTTGCACGAGTACATCGTCAACCATCCCAAGGGCGGCCCCGACCACCCCAACGCCCGCATCGCGTTCAAGCTGGGCGACGTGGTGACCACCAGCATCGTCACCAACAAGGGCGAAACCATCATCGTACACCACGACACCAACCTGCCGCGCCCCTACTCGCTGGGCTTTCGCGTGCAGGGCACGCGCGGCCTGTGGATGGATGTCAACAAATCAATCTACGTCGAGGGGCAGAGCCCTCGCCATCGTTGGGAAGATGCCGGTCCCTGGCTACAGCGCTACGACCATCCGCTCTGGAAGCGCTACGAGCAGCGCGCCACCGGCGCCGGCCACGGCGGCATGGACTTCTTCCTGATGCACAGCTTCGTCGAGCACGCCAAACGCAACGAGGCGCCCCCCTTCGATGTGTACGATGCCGCTACCTGGATGGCCATCACACCCCTGTCGGAACAGAGCATCGCCTCGGGCGGACAGCCCGTCACATTCCCCGACTTCACTACCGGCCGTTGGATGCATCGCAAGGCGACATTTGCCCTGAGCGATGCGTACTGAGGCAGAGATTTGCGACAGCGCGAGGCGAGATTAACCAGAGGGTAGTGTCCCCGATCAACTGATTTTGGACTGCGTTTTCTGCGGCCGAAGGCTGCGGTTTCAATGAGTGAGGAACCGAAGAACCGAGGATTTGATTCAAGAGCCTTCTGAAAAATACTGAAAATCATCCAGTTACACAGAGCGCCACTGA
>WFYJ01000245.1 GCA_015490175.1 Saprospiraceae bacterium
AACTGCCACACTCTGCGGCCGAAAGCTGCGGTTTCAATGATCGAAGAAACCGAAGAACCGAAGAATCGAGGATTTGACAAAAAACTGATAGTCAACAAGAAAAACTTTAAACTCTAAACCCTCAACTCTCAACCCTCAACCCTCAACCATTGCCACAGGATCTCCCAAACCACTTTGATTTGAGTATAATCGCTATTAAAAAAATTTAAATAAACACATCTGCAATTAACGAAAACAGCCTTTTTGTTTAATAACACCTGCAAAACCACGGGGCTGTTTCCGTTTCGTACCTTTGCCTGCCGGCACCCTCAGCGCCGGATCAAATGAAATGAGCACACAGCCAGCCACATACACCATCCATCTGCCGCAGTTCGAAGGGCCGTTCGATCTGCTGCTGTTCTTCATCGAGCGCGACGAGCTGGACATCCACGACATTCCCATCGCCAAAATTACGGACGACTTCCTGGACTACATCCGGCAGATGGAGCGGATGAACATTGATCTGGCCAGCGAGTTCATCCTCGTGGCGGCCACTCTGTGCCGCATCAAGGCGCGCATGCTCATTCCGCGCAAGCCGCTCGATGAGGAAGGCAACGAAATCGACCCGCGCGAGGAGCTGGTGCGGCGCCTGCTCGAATACAAGCGCTACAAGAGCGTGCTCGACGAGCTGCGCCAGATGGAAGCGCTGCGCGCCCTGCGCCAACGACGAGGCAATGCCAGCGACGAGCTGCGCAAGCTGGCCAACCAGGCCCTGGCCGATGCCGAGCTCGAATCGCTCACACTGTTCAAGCTGCTGAAAGCCTACGAGCGCGTGCTGGGTCGCCTCGAACAGCGCAAGCAGCAACGCGTGCACCGCATCGTCAATTACCCCTACACCATCGCCGACCAGCAAGAATATCTGCTTTCCGTGGTCAAACCCGGCAAGAAGGTGCCATTCGAGCGCGTCTTCCTGCGCCTGGAAAACCGCATCCAGGCCATCGTCACCTTCCTGGCGCTGCTCGACCTGCTCAATGCCCGCCGCATCGCACTCATCCAGGGCGAAGGCATCAACAATTTCTGGCTGACGGCGCGACAGCCGTCCGAAGAGGAAGAATGATGGATCTGGAATCGCTGATTTCGAAACAGCCCGCCGTGATGGCGCTCTTTGGCGGCCCCGACTGCGGCGTGTGCCATGCCGTACGGCCGCGACTGGAAGCGCTCGTGAGCGAAGCCTTCCCGAACATGCAATTCGTGTACGTCGATTGCGCCGACGACCCTGCCACCTGTGCGCAACACATGGTCTTCACCGTGCCCGTGGTGAAGGTGTGGCTCGACGGGCGCCTGGCGGGTGAGTGGGCGCGCGCCTTCAGTGTCGAGGCCATCCGAGCGGCAATCCAACGGCCCTACGAGCTGCTGTTTTCCTGAGCAAGGCCGGCACGCCGCGCAATGTCGCGAAGGGTGGGCACCGCCAGGTCTGCTGCACGGGCATGCTCCAGCGCCCGCAACAGCCGGGCCGGCGCCGAACGCCCCTTGCAGCGATGGGCCGGGTCGGCAGCGATGGCTTCTTCCAGCTTGCGCAAAAGAAGTGCGCGGTCGAGCGGATGGCCTGTGAGCCACTCCTGCACATCGAGCACCTCGGTCGCCACGGCGCGCTCCAGCTCGGCATGGTGGGCGTGCAGCTCGCCCGCCGTAGCGCCTTCCGGCAAAACCAGCCCGCAGATGTTGGTGGTGAGGATGTAGAGATTTTTGGCCACGAGCTCCAGGGTCATCGCTTCGGCCGTGGCCACCTCACGGGCAGGAATGTCGATTGCGGCCAGCGCCTTGACGATGAGTGCGGCATGGGGCCCCCATACCGGTGAGGGCAGCAGCACCTTCACGTCCATGCCTTTTTTCTTTTCGAACCACACGGCAATAACGGTAGGCCGTGAGATGCCATGGATTTCCCAGTCGCGCGGCAACAGCTCGTTTTGCAGCAACACCAGACGGTCTTTCCACGCCTCGGGCACGCGCTCCAACACGGGATGCAGGTCGGCCTCGCCCGTAGCCACGATGACGGCTTGTGGTTGGGGCATCCGTTGCGCTTCCTCGGCCGGGTCCATGCCGCGCAAGAGCGGATACACGGGATGGGCCGTGCGCAACATGCCGCGGGCAAACACGCTGCCCAGCTCGCCAATTCCAATAATGACTACCGGTGTACGCATGGAGGTACGGATTTGGGATCACAGCCCCCTGCAAAAGAATCACAGATCGAGCGTCAGGAACAGAGGGCAATGATCCGAATGAACGGCATCGGTATAGTGGCCGGCATCGATCACGCTTTCCTTCAGCGCTTCCGACACCACGAAATAGTCGATGCGCCAGCCCTTGTTTTTGGCACGGGCGTTGGCCCGAAAGCTCCACCAGCTATACTCCACCTTGTCGGGGTGCTTGTAGCGGAAGGCATCGACGAAGCCGCTGTCGAAAAAGCGGGTCAGCCAGGCGCGCTCTTCGGGCAGGAAGCCCGAGTTCTTCTTGTTGCGCACGGGGTCGTGGATGTCCATCTCCGTGTGCGCGATGTTGAAATCGCCGGTGATGACGAGGCGGGGCTGTTCTTCGAGCAGGGCATGGGCATAGTCGTAAAAGGCATCCATGAAGGCGTACTTCACCTGCTGGCGCACGTCGCCCGTCGTGCCCGAAGGGAAATAGACGTTGACCAGCGACCAGCCGTCGAAGTCGGTGCGCAACACGCGCCCCTCGCCATCGAAGCGGGCATCGCCCATGCCGAGGGCGACGGCCTTCGGCTCGATTTTCGAAAAGGTGGCCACACCACTGTAGCCTGCTTTTTGGGCATCGTGCCACCACCAGTGGTCGTAGCCCATTTCCCGAAAGGGGGTCAGATCCACCTGCTCGGCACGCGCTTTCAGCTCCTGAAAGCACAACACGTCGTGCGGATGTGCGGCCAGCCAGTCGGCCAGTCCTTTCTTCAGCGCCGCGCGGATGCCGTTGAGGTTGTAGGAAAGCAATTTCACTGCCATGCCTGCTCGTTTTTGATGCGGCCAAAGATATACCCGAAACGAAGCAGTTTGGGAAAACCGGTTGTGAAAGTTGAGTTGAGTTGAGGGTTGAGGTTAAGGTTGAGACCGCATAGCGGATGTTGATATTCCGACAGGTCGGATCCTGTCCCGGATACGGGAACAGGTGCCCGGCTACGCCGGCCTGTTGAGATGCCGCTGCCCCGAAAAAGTCGGGCCAGGCTGCGGCTTGTTGAGACGACCTCCAAAGGGGCTTCGGGTTTGGCAGGCGCAACATACAAGGGTTGAGCATGTAGCGTTGAGCGTTCGGCACCCCTCAGGCGAATTCCGTGCGCTCGGTCACTCCTTCACTCAGTCGCTCCTTCACTCCATCTCAAATTCCCAAACCGGATTTCGTCGGGTATAGGCGCACCCGTCATGCTTACGCAAAATACCACCTACGGCCATGCCCACCGCCCTTTGCGGCCTGCACTTCGTGCCGCCGGGCGATTTTTGCCGAAAGGCAAAGACCTGCTGAACCGGCCTTTGCTATCTTTGTTCCACCAAGGCACAAAAAACCCGCCTCATGGGCGGCCCGCCATGGCCTGCCCACCACTTCAAATCAATGCCACCATGCACGTAGATGACCTTTTGCACCGGGCACTGCAGCTCGACCCCCTGAGCGCCGAGGAAGGCGTATTCCTTTTCGAAAATGCCGGCACGGCCGAACTGATGTATGTGGGCCACAAGCTGCGCCAGCATCACGTGCCCGGCGACGTGGTGACCTGGATCATCGACCGCAACTCCAACACCACCAACGTCTGCGTGGCCAACTGCAAGTTCTGCAACTTTTACCGGCGGCCAGGCCATCCCGAAGCCTACGTGACCACGCTGGAAGAATACCGCCAGAAGATCGAAGAGCTGTTCCGCTTTGGCGGCGAGCAATTGCTGCTGCAGGGCGGCCACCATCCCGAGCTGGGTCTCGACTACTACGTCAAGCTGTTTCGCCAGCTCAAGGAATGGTATCCCAACCTGAAACTCCACGCCCTCGGCCCCCCCGAGATCGCCCACATCACCAAGCTGGAGGGCAGCACCCACTACGAAGTGCTCAAAGCGCTTAAGGAGGCAGGCCTCGACTCGCTGCCCGGCGCCGGCGCCGAAATCCTGAGCGACCGGGTGCGCCGGCTCATCTCCAAAGGCAAATGCGGGGCACAGGAATGGCTCGACATCATGGCCACGGCCCATCAACTGGGCATCACCACCTCGGCCACGATGATGTTCGGCCACGTGGAGACCAACCTCGAGCGCATGCAGCACCTGGTGGCCATCCGCGAAGTGCAGAACAAAAAGCCGCCCCACGCAAAAGGATTCATCGCCTTCATCCCCTGGCCCTTCCAGGACGAAGGCACGCTACTGCGGCGCCTCAAGCGCGCCCGCAACACCTGCACCGGCGATGAATACGTGCGCATGATCGCCATGAGCCGCATCATGCTGCCCAACATCAAGAACATCCAGGCCTCGTGGCTCACCGTGGGTAAAGCCGTCGGCCAGCTCAGCCTGCACGCCGGCGCCAACGACTTCGGCAGCATCATGATCGAGGAAAACGTGGTGTCGGCCGCCGGCGCGCGCTTCCGCTTCACGGCACAGGGCATCCAGGAAGCCATCAGCGAGGCAGGCTTCCGACCCCAACTCCGCAACCAGGAATACGAGTATCGCGAGCTGCCACCCAACCTCGTGCAGCAGGAGCTCGACCGCACGACCCTGATCGTGGATTGAACATTGTTTATACTCAACGCAATTCGCTTCGGGAATTATTGACGATAGTCAATGGACGATAGACGATGGACAATTTTCTGAGATGGAGAGAAGAGAGATGGGGTGAAAGAGTGACCGACTGCGCAAACTGCGTCAGCGCTGCGTCTTTATGCAGCTGAAAATCATTCAGTTACACAGAGCGCCACTGAGCACGCACTGATTTTCACGGAGTTGTAAACCCTACACCCTGAACGCTCAACCCTAAACCATTGTAACAGGGTTTCCCGAACCAATTTGATTTGATTTGAGTATACACGTCTCATCAACTTCCTCACGGCCATCGCCATGGGTGCTCATCGTG
>WFYJ01000246.1 GCA_015490175.1 Saprospiraceae bacterium
ACCCTCAACCTGGTCAAAAACTGCGTTCAAACTGCGGCGCTTTGCGGCCGAAGGCTGCGGTTGCAATGAGTGAGGAACCGAAGAACGAGGCCCCTGAAAAAACCCATAGTCTCGCGCAAAACCTGTTCCGAGTCTTCGGAAACCTGTTCCGAGTCTTCGGAAACCTGTTCCGAGTCTTCGGAAACCTGTTCCGACTTGTCGGAAGCAGGCTCCGACCAAAGTCGGGGACGCAAAAGCCTGTCCCGAGTATCGGGAACGCAACGATTCGCAATGTGTTTTTTATTTTAATCCAATTTGTTATCTATAGCTACACGTGTCACGATGTCACGTCGTCACGTCGTCACGTCGTTACGGACTTTTTTCAGTGCGCTCAGGAATCGAGGATTTGAGCAAGCATTTGATAGTCAATGTAAAAAACTCAACCCTACACCCTCAACGCTCAACCTTGCGTGCTTCACCTTTTTGCATCCGGTTCGTTTTCGGGATGCACGATCATCTATTCAAGGACACCACCCGGTGCTCCACACTTGATCGGCTCTGCCAGATTTCCCGGACTGCCTTTGAAGAGCGTACACGTGCACTCGATCGCCATTGCGCTGTCGCTTCTTCGCTCCAGCTTGAAAAATCGCCCGTGGTCGGAAAACAAACTGCCACTTCCGACCCGATACACAACTGGCCTTCATTTTGCGAAAGCAACCGACATTTGCAAGGATGGATAAAAAACGGATTTTTGCCCCATGAAACACAATCTGGTCATTCACAACAGCCTGACGCGGCAGAAAGAGCCTTTCGAACCCCTGGTGCCCGGCAAGGTGGGCATGTACGTGTGCGGTCCCACGGTCTATAGCGACGTGCATCTGGGCAACTGCCGCACCTTTGTAAGCTTCGACATTGTGTTCCGCTATCTGCAGCATATCGGCTACAAGGTGCGCTACGTGCGCAACATTACCGACGTGGGCCACCTCGAAGGCGACGTGGACGTAGGCGGCGAGGACAAGATCGCCAAGAAGGCGCGCCTGGAGCAGGTGGAGCCCATGGAGATCGTGCAGCGCTACACCCTGGGCTTCCACGAGATGATGCGGGTGTTCAACGTGTTGCCGCCCAGCATCGAGCCGCGCGCCACGTGCCACATCATCGAGCAGATCGACATGATCAAGGCCATCCTCGATCGCGGCTATGCCTATGTGGTCAACGGCTCGGTCTATTTCGACACGCCGAAGTTCATCGCCGACTACGGCGTGTACGGCAAGCTGTCGGGCCGCAAGGTGGAAGACCTCATCGCCGAAAGCCGCGACGATCTCAAGCGCCAGGACGAGAAGCGACACCCGTCCGACTTTGCCCTGTGGATCAAAGCCGATCCCACGCACCTGATGCGCTGGGAGTCGCCCTGGTCGGTGGGCTTTCCGGGTTGGCACCTCGAGTGCTCGGCCATGAGCACCAAGTATCTGGGCGAGGAGTTCGACATCCACGGCGGCGGTGCCGATCTGAAGTTTCCGCATCACGAAAACGAGATCGCGCAGAACTACGGGGCTTGCGGCCATGCTCCTGCCCGCTACTGGATGCACGGCAACATGCTGCTGATGAACGGCCGCAAGATGGCCAAGAGCGATGGCAACACCATCACGCCCATGCAGCTCTTCACGGGCGACAGCCCCCACATCAGCAAGGGCTACAGCCCCATGGTCGTGCGCTTCTTCATGTTGCAGTCGCACTATCGCAGCACGCTCGACCTGACTGACGAAGCGCTGCAGGCCGCCGAAAAAGGCTACAAGCGCCTCATGGAGGCCCACCGCACCCTGCAGCAGATGCAGCACCCGGGCGGTGGCCAGGCCGGCCCGCTCGACGAAGAGCTCAACCAGCTCATGGACCAGGCTTATGCCGAAATGGACGACGACTTCAACACGCCCAGGGCGCTGGCCGTGCTGTTCGAGCTGGTAAGCCGCATCAACTCGCTGCACCACGGCTTGCTGCCTTTCGCACAGGTACGCCCCGAGACGATCGAACGGCTCAAGAAAGTCTTCCACGCCTTCCTCTTCGACATCTTCGGCCTCAAGGACGAAATGGAAGAGAGCGCCGACACCGAGATGATTGACAAGCTCATGCAGCTCATCATCGAAATCCGACAGGAAGCGCGTGCCCGCAAAGACTGGGCTACCGCCGACAAGATCCGCGATGCCCTGCAGGCAGCCGGCATCGTGCTCAAGGACAGCAAGGAAGGCACCACCTGGACGAAGGCCTGACGGTTCCCGAGAGAGGAGAGTGGAGTGAGGAGTGAGGAGTGAGGAGGAAGCGTAGCGTGCCGTTGCGGGGCGACGTTGCGCGAGGCGCCGCTCAACCATTTTTTGCAAAAGACTCATGACTTGTTTTCGAATCCTGATGCTGCTATCCGGCCTCGTGGCCCTCTGGGGTTGCAGCCAGTCTGCGCCTTCCGGCAAAAAACGCCCGGCCGCGGCCGCCGCGCCGGCCCTGCCCGCCTGGGCCGTGGGGCCGTTCACCAGGGTCGATTCCGTCAATCCCGTGCTTTCGACGCGTGCCGACACGCGTTTCCACTGCCCCGTGCGCGGCGAGGCGGTGGCCTGGGAGGCAAAAGACGTCTTCAATCCGGCCAGCGTGGTGCGTCACGACACGCTCTGGCTGTTCTACCGCGCCGAAGACGAGGTGGGCCGCTACAACGGCACCTCGCGCATCGGTCTGGCCTGGAGCGTGAATGGGCTGCACTTCGAGCGGCTGCCCGAGCCGGTGCTCTGGCCCGACAACGACCACATGAAGGTTTATGAGTGGGAGGGCGGCATCGAAGACCCGCGCGTGATCGAGCTGCCCGATGGCCGCTATCTGATGACCTACACGGCCTACGACGGCCAGACGGCGCGCCTCTGTGTGGCCACCAGCACCGACCTGCGCCACTGGCAAAAACGCGGCCTGGCTTTTGGCGAAAGCCAGTGGAAAGACCTGTGGTCGAAGTCGGGCGCGGTGGTGGGGCGTCGCGAGGGCAGCCGCATCGTCGCCACCCGCATCAACGGCCGGTTCTGGATGTACTGGGGCGACACCGACATCTTCGCCGCCGCTTCCGACGACGGCATCCACTGGGAGCCGGTGACGGATGCCCGGGGCGCGCTGGTGCCGGTATTGCAGCCGCGGCCCGGCATGTTCGACTGCCAGCTCGTCGAGCCGGGGCCGCCTGCCCTGTGGACGCCGCGCGGCATCGTGCTGCTCTACAACAGCCGCAACCTCGACGAGGGCGGCAATCCCGAGCTGCCCCCTGGCACTTATACGGCGGCCCAGGCACTCCTCGATCCCGGCGATCCACTCGCGGTGCGGGACCGCCTGACGCACTACTTCCTGCGCCCCGAGGCCGGCTACGAGCGCACCGGCCAAGTGAGCAACGTGGTGTTCGTCGAAGCGCTTTCGCTGTACAAGGGCCGGTGGTTCCTCTACTATGGCACGGCCGACGCGCACATTGCCGTGGCCGTGGCGCCGCGGAGTTTTCACTGATTGTCGGGAGCGGGCCGTTGGTGCGCGTGGTCTGTGCGGTCATTCATTGCCGACCACGGCATGAGGTTTTTTCAGCTTGCGCAAAATTTTGGAAAACAGTCTGGCGGTAGCCACGGCATCGCCAAGGGCGGTATGGCGCTCTTGAGGGGAAACGGCGATGTGCCAGACAGCAAAGGCACGAGACGATGAAGCCATCTGCTGCAGATCGGCGGCATCGTCTTCGAGCAGGGCGAGCACTTGCAGGATGGAGGCCGTGTCGATGGCGCGATGGGAGATATATTGGCTCATGTCTTCACCGAATTCCTCGAACAGCACCCGGAGAAAATTCAAATCGAAGGCGACGTTGTGGCCCGCTGCCGTGACGGGTTTGTGGGCAAAATGCCGGTTGATGAAACGGATGACCTCCTCAAGGGCCTCGCGACGGGAAAGGGCGTGCTGATTGTGGGCCTCCAGTTGAATGCCGTTTATGGCCAGGGCCTCTTCCGTGCATCGCTCGGCACGTCCCTGTACCGGGATTTCCGTTCGTGCGACAATGCGGCCGCCTTCCCATACGACAAGGCCGATGGACAGCAGGTCGTGCTTGCTCGGGTCGGTGCCGCCGGTTTCCGTGTCGATGAAGAGAATGCGTGTGGCCATCGCGTATCAGTTTTGTTGTGGTTGGGGAAAGGCGGGTCTTCAGGGGAGAGAATGATTGAGTCTCAGAGCATGCCGAAAAGAGTCGAAAGATTGTTCAGACGATGGACGATGGGCATTTTTGATTGAGCAATCGAGGTGCCGGAGAATGAGGCCACTGAAAAAAGGTAGCGTGCAGAAACTTGAACTTTTTGGTCTTGCGGCTGCTCTTTTGCTTAAAGCGCTGTGAATCAAGTCTTTTTGCACATTGATCTGAACAAACCGCAGCTTTCAGCCGCAGATGAACGCAGTTTGAGCGCAGCTTTTGATCAGGTTGAGGTTGAGGGTGGAGCGTGGAGGGTTGAGCATTCAGAGTTCAGGGGTTATGGCTTACAACTCTGTGAAAATCAGTGTATTCTCAGTGGGTGCTCTGTGTAATTGAATGATTTTCCGACTTTTTTCAGGGGCCGCAGTTTCAGGTATTCCCAAAAAGGCAGTGTCCCCGATCAACTGATTTTAGACTGCGTTTTCTGCGGCCGAAGGCTGCGGTTGGAATGAGTGAGGAACCGAAGAACCGAGGATTTGACAACAACTGATAATCAACAAGAAAAACTTTAAACTTTAAACCCTAAACTCTACACGC
>WFYJ01000247.1 GCA_015490175.1 Saprospiraceae bacterium
CATCATTCATCAACACCAAACTCGTCATCTCACACCTCTTTCCGAGCTCCAACAGCGTATTCTGGCATTACTGAACCTCCCGACTGACATCTATACCTCACTTTGCATCAATCTGCCTATCCCCCCTTAAAAATGAGCGAAACGTGTGTATAAAATGCCGTTATTTTACTCGAAAGGGTGAATGGCCCCGTTGCAACCGCAGCGGGGTTTTTTCGTAAATTGCCCCATTGAACACGTCAAAGTCTGTAAAAGACGAGAGCTCGCCAACACGCACTTCCTCTTCACTTTTTCAGAAATTTTGACTCTGACCCCTTAAAAACGCTATTGGCATGACTTCATGCACCCATCCCCCTGCACACACCCCCGACAAGCTGTGGTGGCGTGTGGTTTTGTTCAGCGTCTTTCTGTGCATTTCCCCATTGATCCTGCGTGCCGAAGGCTCCGTCGACTTCATCAACTACCCGGGGTATCGCCTCTTCATGGACACGCGCGACAGCCAGCAGGTCAAGGTATTTGCCCGGCTTGGCGAATTTCTCAACGTGGGTGCGAGTCATGTGGGCATCAAGGGAGGATACATCAAGGTGTACCGGCCCGATGGCACGCTCGTGGCCACTTTCGACAACACGGGTACTTCCACCGGCCTGGCGATCATCAACAACAATATCGAAGAGCTGAACGGCCCTACGGGCGGTGGCACGACGAATGGGCCGGGCTATGTGCCCGGTGTGGTGCAGGTGGACCAGGAAGGGGTGTGGACCATTCGCTTTGACTATCCGGGCGAGGTGGAGCTGGAGCCTTTCCCCAACATCCTGAACGGGGCACCGTGGAACCGCGTGCTGAATCAGCCCTTCACGCGGCGGGTGATTCTGGCCTGGGACGTGACCGTTTCTTCCGGGGCGCCGGGCAACGAAGGGGGAACACTGCTCAGCGGCAGGGTGTATTCGAACGAGTACATCTCTTTGCTGTACGAAAACGGCGTAACCACCTCGCCTACCTTTTGGGTGCTGACGCGCGCCGGTTACCTGTACCGCGTAAACTTCGTGGACACCGACCCCTATCGCTTCCCCATCAGCTCCAACTCGGTAGGTGTGGTGGAAGGCGGCACGCTGAAGCCCACCTATTCTTCCCATGCCGAAGCCGATTTCATCCGTTCTCCACAGCCGGATACGTGGCTGCCGGGCATGTTGTATCTGTACGAGCCCCAGGCCCGCGATTACGGCGACCAGATCGTCAACAACAAGATCTTTTTCAATCCGCCCGACCCCGGCATGCCTGCCACGGCGCTGGTGACCGACATCTACCGCAACGATACCCATACCACCTGGCTGTTCAATCAGCCGGTCGTACCCGAGGTCACGGATTTCCGCTTCGAAGGCATCGATACCATTTACCTGGCCTGTGGCGACAATACCATGATCATGGGGCAGGGCGGCTTTTTTGCCTTTACCAGCAACGTGCAGGCGCAGGCCTTTTTGCATCTGGACCTGAACAACGACGGCGATTTTGACGACGCGGTGGACCGCACCATCCAGGATTTTGTGAAAATGGGCAGCGATTCCATTTACTGGGACGGCCTGGACGGCCTGGGCGATTCCATTCCCGTCAATCCGGCCTTTTCCTTCAATGCCAGACTGGACTTGCGCGTAGGGGAAGTGCACATTTCGGTCACGGACATTGAAAACAACTACGGAGGCATTTACATCATTCTCGAAGACGGCGACCCATCGCCAGAAGATTCGCTTTTCTACTACGACCACTCGCCGGTAGGGGGTCCCGTCAGCGGGGGCGGCACGCCCGGCAATCCGTTGCCGACCAATGTGCCCTACACCTATTCGAATGGCGTGGGCAACAACCAGTTCCACGACCAATGGACCTTTCAGGATTTCGAGGGGCAAATGCAGCCGCTCGTGATCAGGGTGGTGGACCAATGCATTGTATGCAATGCGGTGAATACGCCGGATGTACAGACCGATACGGTGGTGACATTTTGCGAAAGCGACAGCATCGTACTGCAAGTGCAAAATGCCAATCCGGGTGCAGCCGGGCCTATCGTCTGGCTGTTACAGGACAGCGCCGGCACGGTGTACGATTCGGTAAGCAGTGCCGATCCTCTGATGCCGGTGCCGTTGCGTACGGGGCAGGCCGGCTTCGATGCAGCAGGTACTTACCTGGTCGTAGCTATTTCCGGCGAGTCGTGCGCCGACACGGTAGCCGTACAGGTGCAGGTGCATCCCTTACCCGTGATGCAGCCACTGGCCATGGCCGAGGAGGCATGCGAGGGCGAAACCGCGATACTGAGTGCCATCAATGCGACGCCCGGCATTGATTCGCTGTTCTACACCTGGCACGGGCCTGCCGATACCATCATGGGGGCCGTCGGTGGCAGCGACACCGTGCGGCTGGTGCTGCCCGATGCGCAACATACACATGCGGGTCTCTGGATGCTCACGGCAGTCAGCGAGATTGGTTGTGCCGCCGACACGCTGCAGGGGCAACTGCTGATTCATCCGATACCCATTATTTCGGATATCACCTCTGACACCACGGCCTGTACGGGTGAACCCATCGCGCTGAGCGCCGCCAATGCAGCGCCGGATACGGGGCTCGTCACTTACACTTGGACCGGGCCCGACGGGTCCGTCCATACGGCTGCAGCGCCTGCATCGGGGCCGTTCGACCTGATGCTCGATTCGGTCGGTCCCCAACAGGCAGGGCCGTGGGTGTTGAGGCTGAGCTCGGCCGCCGGGTGCCTGTCTGCGCCGGATACTATGGTGTTGTCGGTGGCACCCCGCCCCCGGATCACGGGGGTGACGGGTGGTGGCACCTATTGCATGCTCGATACGCTGGTGTTGAGCGGCTCAAACAGCACGCCCGGCCTCGATATGGTGGTGTTCGCCTGGATCGGACCGGATGGCTTTGTGTTGCCGGGCATTGGCGACGGGACAGGGCCCTACGAGGTGAGCATTCCGCTCGATTCGGTGGCACAGTCGGGTGCGTACAGTCTCGTGCTGAGCGCGCCGGGCGGCTGCGTGTCCGATACGGTGACGGTGCCGGTGGCCGTCCTGCCCACGCCCGTAGCCACCGACATCACGGGCGGTGGCGTGTACTGCCTGGGCACGCCGGGCATGCTCAGCGCAACGAATGCCGTGCCCGGACTGACGTCGGTGACCTACACCTGGACGGGTCCCAATGGCTTCTTCGTCCAGGCCACGACCGGGCCGGCCGGCCCCTTTACGGCCGACCTCGGCACGACAGACGGCAACGACGTGGGCATCTACACGCTGACGCTCGAAGGAGACAATGGCTGCAGCTCGGGCCCTTATGTCGTAGCGGTGGACACCATCTCCAACCTCGTCATCACCAACATGATGGGAGGGGGCCATTACTGTGCCGGCGAAGACGTCGTCCTTTCGGCAAACACGCTCAATACCGGCGGTATCGACATCATCGCCTATACCTGGACGGGCCCCAACGGTCTGGTCGTTACCGATACGGTGGGCCCCGACGATTCGTTCGAGCTGGTCATCGCCAATGCCCAGCCCGACGACAGCGGTACCTATTGCCTGACGCTCACCGCCGACAACGGCTGCACCACCCCCGCCCCTGCCTGCGTCGAGGTGAGCATCACCAACGTGCCTGCGGTGGATATTGTGACCGTGGACACGGTCACCTGTGCCGACAGCGTCCTGCTCGAAGCACTGCTGAGCGGACTCGACTCGTCCGATCAGTGGACGGCCACCTGGCGCGGCCCCAACGACTACCAGCAACAGATGCAGGGCAGCGGCAATGGCACGCTCACACATTGGATAGCGTCGCCACCTGCAGGGCCGGGCAGCGGCGCCTACGCGCTGCAGGTCGTCACGGCGGATACCTGCGCCAGCAGTGTGGACACGGTCTTCATCGAGTGGTCGCCTACGGTCATGCTCACCGACCTGCAGGCCGACAGCGACAGCTATTGCGCCGGAGATACCATCCGCCTTTCGGCAAACGGGATGGTGACTCAGCAACTGTCCACGACCGACAAGTTTACACTCGAAATCGGCACGGCCTGGGCACTGCCCGGCGAGCAAGTCTGTCTCGATGTGAAAGCCTACAACTTCACCGACATGCTGGGCATGCAGTGGAGCATCGAGTGGGATTCGTCGCAGCTGCAATTTGAGGGTGTCGATAATATCAATTTGCCCTTCCTCGGGCCGGCCAGTTTCAGCTTTTTCGCAGACCGCCTGGGTATGGTGTGGTACGACCTCAACGTTCAGGGCCTCAGCGTGCCCGACGGCACCAGCCTGTTCCGGATGTGTTTTACTGTTACGGGCAGCAGTGCGGTCGATTTTGCCGAAGTACCCACCGTCCTTGAACTGGTGGACCTCAACGGGATCATCACCGACTATGCGCTCATTGGCGGCTACGTGTTCGAGGGGCCTGCGCCCGCGGCAACCTGCGTCTGGATTGCGCCCGATGGTACCGTTTATACGGCACCCTGCCCCATTGATGGTCCCTTCACCTTCGAAGTGCCGGCCACGCTCGATGCGTCGGGCACCTGGTGCTTCACCATGGAAGGCAACAGCTTGTGTGGGCCCGTTGATACGGTATGTGTGGACGTGACGGTCAACCCGGTACCGGAAATCGTTTTGATCGACAGCGTGATCATCACCTGCGCCGACACCCTGCTGCTGACGGCCACGAGCGAAAATATCCCGCCGGGCGAAATTGTCAGCTATACCTGGACCGGTCCCGGCGGCTTCAGCTATTCCGGTACGGCGCCGGCGCCGGGTCCCTACGAAGCAACCGTGACCGGCCAACCCCAGGTGCCGCCCGGCCTGTATTGCCTCGAGCTGGAAACGGCACAGGGCTGCCAGTCGGAAGCGCGCTGCATCTTCGTGCAGGCGTGTCAGCCGCCCATCGTAACGCCCCAGACCGACACGACGATCGTGGCATGTGAAGGTGAAGACGTGCTCTTCTGCGCCCGACTCGAAGGCCCCGGCCTCGACTCGCTCACCTACCAGTGGGTGGATGCCGCCGGCAACGTCCTGCAAAGCGGAACCGGTATGCCGGGCGACGTCGTCTGCCTGCAGTTGGCTGCCGTGACGCTGGCCCAGGCCGGCACCCTCACGCTCGAGGTGACGGGCTGGCCCGGTGGCGGCACGACGAGCCAGCAGTTCCATCTCGTCGTTCATCCCGTGCCCGAACCTGTCGGTCTGACGGCCAACGAGCCCGTGTGTGAAGGCGACACCCTCTGGCTCAGCGCAAGCAACGGCGCGCCGGGCAGCGGCCTTGTCGATTATGTCTGGACGGGCCCTAACGGCTTTGTCTTCACCGGCACGGCCGACTGGGCTGGCCCCTTCACGGCCTGGCTGCCTGCGGCGAGCCTGAACGATGTGGGCGAATATTGCGTGCAGTTGTTCTCGCAGGCAGGCTGCGTGTCGGATACGGCCTGCATTCCCGTCGAGGTGCTGGTGCGTCCCGAGGTCGGTATTCTCAGCGGCAGCCAGACCGGCTGCCCGGGCGATTCGGTGACGCTCGGCGTCGCAGTTGATCTGATGGGCCAGTCGGGCACGTATCAGTGGATCTCGCCGGGTGGCGAGGTGTTCAGCGGCGTGGTGAGCGACCAGGACACCCTCTTCTGGATCGTCGGGCCGCTTGGGCCGGATGACGTGGGCACGTGGACGTTCGAGCTGAGCACGCAGGCCGGTTGCCCGTCCTTGCCCGTGGTGTTCGACATCAGTCTTTTTGCCACCGATTCGATCGGCCTTTCGGCAAATCTGACCGAGATATGTCCGGGGGAATCCCTGCTGCTCACGGCCGACGGTCCCATGGGCGGCTCGGCCTGGTACTGGTATCGGATCGATGAAAATGGCGAGCGGCAGCTTCTGGGCGCCACCACCGAACCGATGTACACCCTCGATCCGGGAATGCCGGGTACCTATGTGGTGCAGGCCGTAGATGCCAATGGCTGCCTGACGGCCGAATCGGAAGGGCTGCTCGTGTACGTATTCGACGCGCCGGTGGCTGAAGACGATTTTGCCGAAGGGCCGCTGAACATGCCACTCGTGATCGACGTGCTGGCCAATGACGTGGCGCCCGATGGCTGGATCCTGTCCATTGCAAGTCCGCCGCAAAACGGCTCGGCCCGCTTCGACGACAACGGCATGCTCGTCTATGAGCCCAACACCAACTTCTTCGGCACCGACGAGCTCATCTATCAGTTGTGCAGCAAGGCCTGTCCGGAATTGTGTGCGCAGGCCAGGGTGATCATCGCCATCACCACCGACGAATGTGAGGTGCCCAACGTCCTCACCCCCAACGGCGATGGCGCCAACGACAAGCTGATCATCCCGTGCCTGGACAATCCGTGCTGCAATACCGACAACACCCTGCGCATCTTCAACCGCTGGGGAGACGAGATTTACAGCGCCAGTCCCTACCGCAACGACTGGGAAGGAACTTACGGCGACAAGCCGCTGCCGGCGGGCACCTACTTCTACCTGCTGCAGCTCGACGCCGAAGGTCGGCGCGTGCTGCAAGGGTTCATCACCATTGTTCGTTGAGCGGAAATTTGTTGAATAGATTTTGCCGAAAGGCGCATCCTGATTTTGCCAAAAGGCCAAAAAAAGCAAATGATGCGACACCTTTATCTCGTACTGATCCTCACAGGGGCATGGAGCCTGCAGGGGCGCGCCCAGAGCGACGTGCAGTTCACCCATTTCATGGTCAACCGCATGTTGTACAACCCCGCCTTCGCGGGCAGCAAGGGCGTGCTCGACGCGGCAGCCATCTACCGCAGTCAGTGGTGGAGCGGCCTGGACGGGGCGCCCCGCACTTTCAGCATCATGGCCCATGCTCCGCTGCCGCGAAATTCGGCCCACAGCGTTGGCATCTCACTGGTGGCCGACCAGATCGGTCTGTACCAGGCCACGCTCGGCGGCTTGTACTACGCCTGGCGCATCCTGCTGAAGGAGGATGGCTCGCAGGCGTTGCGGCTGGGTGCCAACCTGCGTTTCGACAACTGGCGTGCCGACTGGTCGAGAGGGCGCCCCTTCGACCTGGTGGACAGCCGGCTCGACGGCGCGGCCGAACGAGCCACGCGCCCCAACGTGGGGCTGGGTGTGTACTTCACCTCGGGCAAATTCTACGCAGGCCTTTCGGCGCCCGTACTGCTGGCCAACCCCCTGTACCACAATCGCGGCAACTTCGGCGCCGCCGTGCTGAGCTACTACCTGGTGGCGGGCACCGAGCTGCCTCTGAGCGAGGCCGTGGAGTTTCATCCCAATGCCTTGGTCAGCTTCAACCCGCGTGCTCCTTTCGAGCTCGACCTGAATGCCAACTTCCTCATTGGCGAAGTGCTCTGGCTGGGGGCCAGCTATCGGCACGGCGACTCAATTGACGGCCTGATCGGCTACGAGGTGGGCAACGGCATGCGCATCGGGCTGTCGCTCGATCTGACCACTTCGGACCTCAAGCAGGTGACCACGGGCAGCTTCGAGTTCATGTTGGGCTACACTTTCGAATGCGAAGATTGCGAGGTGCACAGCTTGCGCCATTTCTGAGAATCCCCGAGTAGAAAAAAGACCAATGATGATGCGCATCCACATATTTTCCGCCCTGCTGATGATTGTGTGTAGCCTTTCGGCAAACGGCCAGTCGTCCATAGAGGTGCAGCCGTTGGGCAAGCTGAATACCGAGCGAATGGAGTTTGCTCCGGTCGTGCATGGCACCCGGCTCGTCTATACGGCCTCCTCGGATGCGTGGCTGGTGTGTCGCACCACTGCCGGCGACGCCTATACCGACCTGTACGAGGTGGAACGGCAGGGCGACAGCCTGGGCACGCCCCGCCGCATGCCGCGCCACGTGATCAACGGACGCTACAACGACGGCGCGGCCACCTTCATCCCTGGCGGCACCGGCATGATCTTCACCCGCAACAACCTCGAAGGAAAAAACGATTCGAACTTCATCAACCTGAAGCTCTACCGCAGCGAGCTGTCGGAAGAGGGTGTGTGGAGCAATGGCGAAGCTCTGCCCTTCAACGACGATTATTACGACCACGCCCATCCGGCACTTTCGGCCGATGGCCGCCGGCTGTATTTTGCCTCCAACCGGCCGGGCGGATATGGCGGCATGGACATCTGGATGAGCGAATGGGACGGCCGGCAGTGGAGCACGCCCGTCAACCTGGGGCCGGCCGTCAACAGCCCGGGCAACGAGATATTTCCTTTCGTTGACAGTGAGGAAAACCTGTTCTTCGCCAGCGACAGCCTGCCCGGACGGCTCGGCGGCCTGGATGTGTTTGCCGCAAGGCTGAACGCGGCCGAAACATGGGAACTGGTGGGCCCATTGCCGCAGCCCATCAACACCCCCTATGACGACTTCAGTCTGGTAGTGGACAAAAACTTCCGCGAAGGGTATTTTGCTTCCAACCGACCCGGCGGTGCCGGCGCCGATGATCTGTACCGCTTCAGGTACGAGCCGCGGCTCATCCCCGGCAAGGTCATCGTCATTGACGAGCTGACCGGCGAGCGCATTCCCGATGCTGCTGTGCTGGTGGAGCCGGGCGAGATTGCCAACCCGTTCGACCGGCTGTACCATCCTGCCGCACAGAACCCCGCCTTCGAGCTGCCCATAAAGGGCGGCGAGGGCACATTCGATCTGGTGCCCTCTGCCACGCGATACCACCTGGCGGCATCGCATCCCGACTATTTCCCCAAAGAGGCCGATGCAACGGTGAGTGAGCTGGCCGGCAAGGACGGTTACGTCATCGCCCTGCGCCGGCGCGAAATTTTGCGGCAGTTGCAGGTGATCGTCCTCGACAGGTTCAACAAGGTACCGGTGCCGGAAGCACAAGTGACCTTTGAAGACCAGACGGCCGGCCAGCGCCAGACGCTCCTCACCGACAGCAGCGGTACCTTCGTGCGTGAGCTCAACTGCGAGCACGACTACTTCGTGGAGGCCGGCCGCACCAACTACGTCAGCGATGCCCATCCCCTGACCGATCTGCTGCCGCACTGCCTGGAGCAGGAGATGCTCTACGACACCTTGTGGCTGCGGCCCTACATTGTGATCCGTCTCGACAAGGTGTATTTCGACTTCGACAAGGCCGACATCCGACCCGACGTGGCACCCGTGCTCGACAGGGTGGTGGAGGTGATGAAGCAGTTTCCCGGCCTGCGCTTCAAGGTGAACGCACATACCGACAGCCGCGGCAACGATGCCTACAACCTGGAGCTGTCGAAGCGGCGCGCCAAGTCGGTCATGGACTACCTCATCTCGAAAGGCATCGCTCCCGACCGCCTGCAGTGGGAGGGCTTTGGCGAGACGCGCCTGACCAACGAATGCGACGATGGCGTGCCCTGCACGGAAGCACAGCATGCCGCCAATCGCCGGGTAGAGTTGGAAGTGCTTTCGATGGAAGGGGTTGAAAATGTGGAGATTATTTTCAAATAGAGCGCTTTGGAGATCGTAGTGTATTTGCGGCAGCGGTGCTTACGCAAAAGGCATGGTTGGGGTAAGCGGCCTATCTTTGCACTCCAGGATGAACCTCGCGGGTCTTTTCCCGTTTTACCCCCCGCATACCTTCAATCAAAACGTCAAGGGATGAGCCTTACTGAAAAAGTGACCCTGATCATCTACCGCATGCGCGAAAAGGGGTTGGAAATCTTCCTCGTCAATGCCGACAAGGAGACCGACGAATGGCAATTGCCCAAAGGGGCCATTGCTCCACCGGCCGACGAAGAGCACGTCATTCCGCTCGATCCGGTAGCACAGAAAGACGGCCGCGTAGAGAAAGGTGTTGCGTTGGAAAGCGATTATCACGACATCCCTTCGCTCAAGGCCCTGCTCAAGGAAGACGTGCTGCTCGTGAAAGACAAGATTGAAAAGCTGCTGCCCGAGGTACTCGAGTCGGGCGCTTTCTTCGGTTTCAAGGAAGCATTCAAGCGGGTGATGCCCCACCAGTACAAGCAGTTGAAAGAGCTCAAGGAGATTCTGACCGATCGCAATTCGACGAGGTATCTTTGAGAGGGGGGCTTGAATAGATGATCTCGCATCCCGAAAATGGACCGGCTGCAAAAAGGTGAAGCACGCAAGGTTGAGGGTTGAGGGTGTAGGGTTGAGTTTTTTACATTGACTATCAAATGCTTGCTCAAATTCTCGATTCCTCGGTTCCTCATCCATTGAAACCGCAGCCTTCGGCCGCAGAAAATGCAGTCTGACATCAGTTGATCGGGGACACGACCCTTTGGGAAATGCCATGAGCCTGATGAAGAGCAGGGCCGGCATTGCGACGCAGGTGGCAATGCCGGCCTTGTTGTTTTTCAGGGGCCGGGTGCAAAGGGCTTCTGGCAGTAGCCAAGATCGCCGTCGTCGGAGTAAATGTCGCGGGGATGCATGGCGCGCAGCGGATCATGCGAAGCCGAGGCTGCAGAAGATGGGGCAGACTGGTTGGGTCTGGCCGTTTTCTTTTTCACAGCGACGGCGGCCTTGCCGGCGACAGGCCTGGTGCCGGCTGCCTTTCTTTTCTGGAACAGGTGGATGATTTTTTTCATGGGATATTCGGGATTTTTGGATATGAAAAGGGATCTTGCAAGTCAAACGCAAATAAAGAGCCGAATGTTCCCCGCTTGCATGGAAAAAAGCGGGTAATTGCCGTCATTGGCAAATGGTATGGCACAGTGTCCGCGTTTGGGGCCACATGGCTTCCTTTTTTGGCGGTGTCCTTAAATAGATGATTGCGCATCCTGAAAATGGACCGGCTGCAAAAGGTGTTGCGTGTAGGGTTGAGGGTTGAGAGTTTTTATTGCTGATTATCAGTTTTTTGTCAAATCCTTGGTTCTTCGATTCCTTTAAATTTGCCTATAGATTTAGTATTTTAATTATCATATATAACATTATCATTACAAAGGGTGTGAAATTCACATTTTTTTGTGGAAAACTCAAGCAGCGCAGGCGGGTGGTAAACCTTCTTCGATTCCAGGCTCGAAGCCTATTTGAAGTTTTGGACCACCCTGCCTGAATGCTCGGGAAAAACTCACATAGAAAACTGCCTTTGTAAGGGCTCTAAAGGATTTGAGCTTCCCGAACAAACGCTGTTTGAGTTATTTTCAAACAATAAAAAATTTAATATCATGAGTGCTTACGAGTTCTTCCTCGGCTGCGACTCGAGCAAAGACAAACTCAATTTCGCTCTTGCCGATGCACAGGGACAAATCCTGTATGAATGCGAAGTGCCCAACCAGCTGGCGCGCATCCGTGCAAAACTCAAAGAACTGCTGCGTATTCAACAAGTGCCTGTGGAAAAAGTGCTGCTCTGTGTGGAATCCACAGGTGTGTACAACAACTGGCTGCTGCGCGCAGTCTCTGAGCTGGAAGTGGCCACCTGGGTAGTGCATCCGCACAAAATCACCAAAACCCTTGAGCCCCTGCGCGGTAAAAGTGATGACCTGGATGCGCGGCGTATCGCTCAATTCGCCCGCCGCTATGCCGACCAGGCACGCCTGTATCAGCAACCCAAACCCGAAATTCGTAGCCTCAAGCGCCTGCTGCGCCTGCGCCAAAAACTGGTCAAGGATCGTACGCGCTACAAAAATCGACTCAAAGCAGCCAAAAATTTCGATGGCTTGGAGCTGGAAGTACAAGTATACCAGTCGATTATCGAAACCCTCGACGAAAAAATCAAGGAGGTCGAAAAGCAAATGCGCCTCATTATCCGCAGCAACCAGCGCCTCAAAAAGCGCATCAAACTGCTGCGCACCATCCCTGGTGTAGGTTTCGTTTCCGCTTGCACCTTGCTGTTGTTCACCAATGACTTCGAAGACTTTGATGATCCGCGCAAGTTCGCCTGTCATGCAGGGGCCGCACCTTTTCCATATGCTTCCGGCAAGTATGCCCGAGCTCATACCACCTCCAACCGCGCACAGAAGTTTATCAAGGGCATCCTGTCTGCTGCCGCCAAAGCCGCTTCCAAGTCCAATTCCAGACTCGGGGCCTACTTCAGGCGAAAAATGGAAGAAGGCAAACCCGAATCACTGGTACTGAACAACTTGCGAAACAAGATCATCCACATCGCTTTTGCCATTATTCGCACCGAAAAACCCTATGATGACAATCACATACCAGAAGCCTTCGCAGCTTGAACCAAAATTAACATGTTATGCAAAGAACTTTTTCACATTTCCACTTGGAGGGGATATAGAAAACTTCGGTTCTTTGGTTCCTCAGCCATTGAAACCGCAGCCTTCGGCCGCAGAAAGCGCGGCTTGACGCAGTTTGCGCGGTCGAGCACTTCCTCACTCCATCTCGGAAAAAATCGTCCATTCCCAAGCCGGATTGCCTGAGTATAATTGGTGGAATTAGTGGAATTAGTGGAAGGGAACATTTACTCACTCGCTCATCCACTCCGCCGCTCTGTCACTCCCTCACTCCGTCGCTCCCTCTCGGAACGGCCATCGTCAAGCATCCCGAATCGTTTTCAGCAGGTAGCCCACAGGGCGGGCGAATAGGTGTTGGGCAGTACCTTGGTGCGGCTCTTGGAGTGGCTTCCGGACTGCAGGGAGCCGTATTCCTGCATCAGCACTTGCAGGATGCGTGCCTCCACACGGCGACACAGGTATTTCCACAAAGGACGCCCTGCCAGCCGATCCAGCAGCCATAGCGGCCACAGGTAGAAAAGCCATCCCAGCGAATGAAGCAAAGCAATATTGCGCGCATGGCGAAGCAGCTCCGTCCAATAGTGGGTTCCGGAAGCACGAAACGCATCCCGGCCATGGAGCTCATCTTTCTGGCCGCCGTTGCCAAACCGCCACAGGAAGGTCAGAGTGAAGAAAGGCACGTTGTGCAGTACGGCATTCGCAGAAGATTCCAGAAAAATGCGGCTTTCTTTCAGTGCTTGCGACTGGCTGCCATGGGTGAAGCACTCGCGGCGCAACTCGTCGCGCAAGGCATACAGCGCAAAACACTCATTGTCTATCAAGGTGGGGCGAAGCAGCACTTCCACGACAAAATGCCAGAATGAGGCCAGCAGCAGCACGAGGAACAGAATGGAAAAAAGCGCTTCCATACAACACTATTTTTTCTTTTTTCGCTTCGAAGAAGGCAGCCTGCGGCCCGCCAACTGCTCTTGCAGCGACTTTTTCTCTTCGGAAAGTCGGTCTATTTCCTCGGAATACTTTCGGCGCAACCAATGCACGTGCACGAGCCAGCCGCCCAGCGTAACCAACCACAGAACCCATCCCCAAATTGCATAATGCAGCAGGTATCGTTCGAGGAAACTCCTGCTCACGCGCACCAGGGCGAGCAATACGAGCGACCAGATGGCAAACAACGGGAACTGGCCTCGGTCAATGGCTCTCATTGCCACATCCCAGAAATTGGTCGTCTTTTTCTTGGGGGGCATATACAATGGAAAAGTTCAGGTGTATACTCAAATCAAAGTGGTTTGGGAAATCCTGTGACAATGGTTGAGGGTTTAGAGTTCAGAGTTTAAAGTTTAAAGTTTTTATTATTGATTATCAGGCACTTGTAAAACAATCAGTTCTTCGGTTCTTCGGTTCCTCAGCCATTGAAACCGCAGCTTTACGCAGTTTTTTCAACTATGTGAAAATCAGTGCATTCTCAGTGCGCCTCTGTGTAACTGAATGATCTTTCAGCCTTTTTTCAGGAGGGGATAGTCCCGAACCGAATTGCGTTGATATATATGCAAAAATACGCGCTGCCCACCAGGCGCGCAATTGGAAATGACGCAAAAGAGGGCCCCGCGAAACGCCAGCATCCGGTTCCTTCAGTCGTCGAGCGTTCGGGTAGCACGCCTTCTCCGCCAGCCGATACGCGTGCTTCGTACGAGAGGCACAGGCCCCGACAGCAAAAGCTCAACACCCACACGGGATCTTCCCCACCCTGCGGGCGTGGCGGCCGCCCTCGAAGGGCGTATTGAGGAAGATTTCGATGAGGGCTGCGGCCTTCTCGGGGCTGATAAATCGGGCGGGCAGGGCAAGGACATTGGCGTCGTTGTGGCGGCGCGCCAGCGAGGCCAGCTCTTCGTCCCAGCACAGGGCAGCCCGCACCTGCTGATGCTTGTTGACGGTGATGGCCACGCCGTTGCCGCTGCCGCAAATGACGATCCCCATATCGGCCTTGCCCTCGTCAATGGCCGTGCCCACGGGATGCACGAAGTCGGGATAATCAACCGAAGCTTCCGAATCGGTGCCGAAGTCGAGCACTTCATAGCCTCGCTTCTCGAGGATCTGCAGGGCAATGCGCTTGAGCGGAAAGCCCGCATGGTCGCAGCCGAGCGCGATTGTTTTTTGAGACATGAGTGGCTGTTTGTGGCGTTCTTCAAAATGAGGCAGTGTCCTTGAACAGATGATTCCACATCCCGAAAATGAGCCGGGTGCAAAGAGGTGTAGCGTTGAGGGTTTAGAGTTCAGGGTTTAAAGTTTTTCTTGTTGACTATCAGTGTTTTGTCAAATCCTCGATTCTTCGATTCCCCGGTTCCTCATCCATCGAAACCGCAGCCTTCGGCCGCAGATTCACGCAGTTTGCACGCAGTTTTTACCCGAGGTTGAGGGTTGAGCGTGTAGCGTTGAGCGTTTACAACTATGTGAAAATCAGTGCATACTCAGTGGCTCTCTGTGTAACTGAACAACTTTTCTACTTTTTTCAGCAGGCCTCTTTGCTCAAATCCTCGGTTCCTCGGTTCCTCAAATCCTCACATCCATTGCAACTGCAGCTTTCGGCCACAGGAAACGCAGCGCTGGCGCAGACAGGCGGACGCACTGCCGTGCGTCGCTACCATGCGCCTCAACCTCAATCACTCCGTCACTCATTCACTCACTGCACCAGCCTGTCGAGGCTGTAGGGCGCAAACAGCGCTTCCAGTTGTTTGGCATATTCCTCGTCGCCGGCTGCTCTGACCACGTTGAGGATGTCGTCCTTGGTGCGCAGCGCCAGTGCGAAGTCCTGCCCGAAGGACGCCTGCGGTTCGAGCAGGGCCGGATCGAGCGAGAAGTAGAACTCGAGCCAATCGGCCATTTCGTTGGCCAGGATATCAATGTGGGGTTTGGCCTTGTCGTAGGCTCCCGCATCCACCATCACGCGAATGAAGTACATGGCGTTGTAGTCGTAGGGGAAGTTGAAGTGCGGAAAACCTTTGAAGTATTGCTCACACAGGGCCACGGCCCGCTCCTTGTCGCCGCGCTGGTTGAGCACGCGTGCCGTGCGCAGCATCACCACGCGCATGCTCTGGATGCTGGGCCCGAAGGCGTGATCGACGTACAGCGGCATTTTGTCGAAGTTGCCCCACCGCCATTTGTTCATGATGATGTCGTAGGTGCGATCTACGGCGACGCGACCGCTGCCGTAGATGCCCAGCGAGCGGTCGCTCTGCGACTTGACGGGCACGAGGCGCAGGGCCAGGCCCTCGAGCTGGGTGTAGTCCTGCATGCCGAACATCTTTTCGGGGCGGCAGGTGACGGCAAAGTAGATGGGCCGCTCCCAGATGTTGGACGCGATCAGGTCGAGGATGGCCAGGTCGTCCTTGATCAGGTAGTTGCGGCTGATCTTGATGGGGATGCGGTCCACCACGTTGGTGGTGTCGTTGGGCCCGATCATGCCGAGCTGGCGCGCGCGGTTTTTGTCCACGGGCAGGTAAATCTTCTTGGTGGGCAGGTAGCTCTCCACCTTGCGGCCGCCCTGCCCCACCAGCGGATGGTCTTCGCCGATGAACTCGAGCACGGCCTGCAGGCTCATCTCTCGATCGACGCCTGAGGGGTTGTAATACACTACCGAGTTGCGCTTGCGGCCCCGGTAGGCGTCGGCCGGAATCGACAGCTTGATGGGCGGCGAGTCGTTGACCTTGCGCCTGAGCTGGTTGATGTACCAGTCCACGGCGATGAGGCTGAGGTTGACGACCCGCACGTCGGTGCGGATGCCTTCCACCTCCTGGGCGTACCAGAGCGGGTAGGTGTCGTTGTCGCCGTAGGTGAAGAGGATGGCATTCGGCGCGCACGACTCGAGAAAGTTGGCGGCGTAGTCGCGCGGCGCGGTGATGTGACGGCGGCTATGGTCGTCGAAGTTTTCCAGGCCCATCACTACGGGTGCACTCAGCACCACGACCGAGGCCAGGCTCGCGGCGGCATTTGGCGAAAGCCTGAGCTGCTCGCGCAACAGCTCGAACACGGCCAGCACACCCATGCCGATCCAGATGGCCCAGGTGAAAAACGAACCCACCAGCACGTAGTCGCGCTCGCGCGGCTCGTTGGGCGGCTGATTCGAGTAGATGATGATGCCGATGCCGGTGATGATGAACAGCGTCAGCAGCGCCAGGAACTCTTCGGGGCGGCGGCGCGCATGATAGAACAGGCCCAGCAGCCCGAAGAGGAAGGGCAGCAGGAAGTACTTGTTCCACGCCCGGTGCTTCATCATCGTCTCGGGCATGTGGTCCATGTTGTAGAGGCGCAGCTCGTCGAGCCACTTGATGCCCGATGCCCAGTGCCCGCTCTTCTTGTCCCACGAGTAGAAGCCCTGTTCGCCGTTTTGCCTTCCGGCAAAATTCCACATGAAGTAGCGCCAGTACATCCAGCCGATCTGGTAGCTGAACAGGAACTCGAGGTTGTCGAAGAAGGTGGGCTTGCCGGTGGGCTTGTTGATCCATTGCCGGTAGATGGCCGGGCGGTTCTGCGAAGGATCGCCCATGCGCGGGAAGAACATCTTGTCGGCATTGCGATAGACGTAGCTCACCTTCTCGTCCACGATCTCGTAGTGGTCGCCCACGCGGCCGTAGCGCTCTTCGATCTCGTTGCTCACGGGCTGCGCGTCGAAGTAGGGGCCATACAGCAGCGGGCGCTCGCCGTACTGCTCGCGGTTGAGGTAGGGCAGCAGCCGCATCGGGTCGCTCGGATCGTTCATGTTGATGGGCGGATTGGCGTTGGCGCGGATCACCACCACGCCGATGGTCGAAAAGCCGATGACGACCAGCGCGGCGCCCACGGTGAGCATGTGCAGTGCATAGCTGTTGCGCTTGCGCGCCTGATACAGCCCCAGCCAGATGAGCGCCACCAGGATGGCGATGGTCGGCACCAGGCCCGAATGGATGGGCATGCCCAGACCGTTGACCGTCAGCAGCTCCATCCAGGCCCACAACTGCGGAATGCCTGCAATGATGAACTTCTGGATGAAGCCCACCATCACCAGCCCCAGCAGCGCCGCCACGGCCATGCCCTTCCAGGTGTGCCGCTCGTATTTTTTGAAGTAGTACAGCAGGGCCAGTGCGGGAAAAGTCAGCAAGCTGAGCAGGTGCACGCCGATGGACAGCCCCGCCGAGAACACGGCAAACAGCACCCAGCGGTCGGCCTTCGGGCTGTCGGGCAGGTGGTACCAGTGCACCATGGCCCACAGCGTCAGCGTGGTGAAGAAGGTGGACATGGCATATACTTCACCCTCAACGGCCGAGAACCAGATCGAGGTGGCGAATGCCGTGGCCAGGCCTGCCACCAGGCCCGTGCCGGCCAAGGCCACGTGCTGCGCGGCATCGGTCTGTCCTTCGCGGCCCACCAGCGCCAGTTTGCCCAGGATCATGGCCACCCAGGCTACGAACATGGCCGCCAGCGCCGTGAAGATGCCCGACATCATGTTGACGGCCTGCGCGATGTACTCGGGATGCGCCTCGAGATCGAAAAACAGGTCGGCTATCGAAATGAAGACGCGGCCCACCAGCAGGAACAACGGCGCCCCGGGCGGGTGCACCACCTGCAGCTTGTAGGCCCCCGCGATGAACTCGCCGCAGTCCCACAGGCTGGTCGTGGGCTGTATGGAGAAAGCATATACCACGGTGGCGATGGCAAAGACCAGCCAGCCCGTGATATTGGTAACGCGCTTGAATGAATCCATTGAACAGGTGGTTTGAACTTTTCTTCGGACAGGATTTCGCGTAGCCGGGGACAGATGTCACAAGCCGCCCCCTCTTTTGCGGGATGTGCAAAAGTAAAAATTTGGCCCTGATTTGCCGATGGCTTTACGGCACGGCAAGGCGCGCCTGCAGCAGCCTGCCGTCGAGTACCACCTCGAGCAGGTAGATGCCTTTCGGCAAATGCGACACATCCAACTGCCATTCAGCGCATTGCGTCGCCGGCACTTCCATCATGCGGCGCCCCGTCACATCGTACACCCTCAAGACAGGTACCTGTCCGGGCGTCATTTGCCGAAAGGCAAACAGGCACGGCAGGCGCACGTGCACCACGGCCTCTGCCGGATTGGGCCACACATCGAGTGCAGGCAGCTCTTGCGCCGGCACCTCCTCCACGGCCACAGGCGGCCACACGAACAGCTCGACGGGCACCCTTTCGCTTTCGCAAACGAGCGGCGGCACCTCCACCTCCCAGTCGTAGAAGTAGTAGTAGAAGGCAGCGCCATAGGGCGAGTCGTGGATGGAAAGCACATTGGGCACCACGTAGGGGTACATGACATTCTGGTCGCTGCGCTGGAAGCGCGGGCTCTGGAAACCGAAATGCTCCAGATTGGACGCCTCGTTGGTGGTGAGCAGCCAGTTCTGGCCCGGCGCTACGGGCAGGTCGAGCACCAGCACCGTATCGGCGCTTTGCACGTCCACGGCGCGGCTCGCAACCACTGTGCCGGTCTCGTCTTGCAGCTCGATGATGCGGGGACCAGGCGTGTCGGTAAAGACGCGCACGCTGTGCAACACGAAGGGCCGGTAGCAATCGAAGATGATGCCGCCGTTGTAGATGTTGCCGCCATAGGGCAAGCCCGCATGCTCGGCCATGCCGGTGTGGTAGGTGCCGCCGCCCGTCACGGTGAGGTTGGCCGCCCAGAAGGTGCGACTGCTGTCGGCCTGAGGCAGAAAGAGCGTGTCGCCCGCGGCAATGGGGACGAGGCTGTCGGGATGGGCATACCACACCACGCTGTCGCCCTGCGCCACCAGCGCCGCCGTCTGCCCCGTCTCGACCGTGTCGGGCCAGACGGCTGGCGGCGGCGCCTCGATGAAATCGAGCCAGACCGTATCGGCGGCAACCGTCTCGCAGGTATTGTCGTAGTAGAGCACCCAGGGGCCGGCATGAGTGGCGGCTATCGCTGTCGTGGTGTCGCCGCTTGACCAGCTCACCGGCCCCGCAGCGCCCGCAGCTTCGAGCCAGACGGTGTCGCCCACGCACCAGGGGCCGAAGCCCTGCACGGCTATGTGCGGCGCCTGCACCACGGGGCGGCGCAGCTTGAGCACGCCCGTGGACGACACGCAGCCATTGGGCCACATCACGACGGCGCGCCAGGTGCCCGGTTCAGTCAGCAGGCGGTAGGTGCCTCTGAAGCCGTCATTCCACACTACCATGCTGCCCGTTGGCACTGCTACCCAGAGCGGCAGCGTGTCGCCCGGACAAAAGTCGTATGTGCCCTCCACAGAGAGTGCCAGTGTGTCGGCCTGGCAGGTGGTGCCTTCCACGACGTGCACGAACTGGTCGGCGGCCAGATCGCTCAGCACATCGATGATGCCTGAGGGCCAGCGCACCACGGCATAGTCGGCCAGGGTGTCGGCGCCGAGGCCGAAATGAGCCTGCAGACTGGTGGTGATGCCGTAGCTCTCGCCCGAGCGCAGCTCGCGCACCTGCACGCCCCAGGGGCCGTGCAGCTCGATGAGCGCTCCCGTGCCGCGCCGGTTCGAAACGGTGCCCTCGAGAGTGAAGGTCAGCCAGTGGTTGTCGTTGCCGTCGTTGAACCACAGGCGGTCGGTCTGCGGATAGACGAGCGATGTGTACAGGTCGAGGAAGCCGTCGTGGTTCAGGTCGCCCGTGCTCAGACTCTCCACCATGTCGAACCCGGGGATGTTGACAAGCGTAAAGGTCTTGTCGCCGTTGTTGTGGTAGTAGCGCCCGAGCCTGGCCAGCAGGATATCGACGAAGCCGTCGTTGTCCATATCCCTCATGATGCCCTGCAGAAAATCACCCGTTTCATTGAAGCCGGCTTGCTCCGAAATATCAACGAACCAGCCGCCGCGGTTTTCGAGCAACTGGCTGTACGTGTCGTGATTGGTGATGAGTGCGTCGAAGTCGCCGTCATTGTCAATGTCCTGAAACTCGGCCGCCCAAGACTGCCGGCCGATGTCCAGGCCATAGGCGGCGGCGCGCTCGGTGAAGGAACCGTCGGCCTCTTGTTCGTAAAGCACATTGACGCGGCGCGGGTCGGCGGGGTCGTTCACGCCGTGGCGGCACTTGGCGATGTAGAGGTCCAGGTCGCCGTCGGTGTCGAAGTCGGTCCAGACGCTGCCGTAGTTGCCCGAGTTGTCGGAGGGCGGGTCGGTGCTGAAGTCGATCCAGTCGAAAGCCGGCACGAACACGCCATTGCCCGTATTGCGCCAGATACGGGAGGCCGCATCGTCGTGGCAGGCGAAGGCATCGAGCCAGCCGTCGGCGTCCATGTCGGCGAAGTTGGACCCCTGCACGAAGATGTCGCTCTGGGGCAGCGTCCAGCTCTGCCATGCGCTGTCGGCCGTACTCCAGCGCGTGATTTTGAGGCCGTCGTAGTAGCCGCCGGTCATGATTTCAAGTCGGCCGTCGTTGTCCACGTCGCCGGCCGTCAGCGTCCAGGTGCCGGACTGGGACACCTGCCCGGCCAACTCGCAATCGAAGTTGCCTTCGGCACTCTGATAGCAGAAGAAGAGGAACTGGCCGCTGGCCACGATGATGAGGTCGTCATAGCCATTGAAATCGACGTCGGCCACGCCTACGTTGAGCTTCGAGACGAAGGCTTGCCCACCCGGCGTATTGGTTGTATTGCCAAAAGTGGCTTGCGCATTTGCCGAAAGGCAAATCGAAAGCAAGCAGCAGGAAATGAACAGTGGCTTTCGCCAAAAAAGGCCTTGGGAAAACATATGCGGAGGATTTGACGAGTGAACGTTACCCCAATTTACCGCACGGCACCCTTTTGCTCAGGGCAAAAAGGCAAAAAGACGGACAGGCGTCAATGTCGGGATGTGATGGGCCAGGACGGGCGGGCTCATCCCTGCTCCCGCAGGGCGTGCAGGCTGTCGAGCAGGGGCTCGATGGCGCGGTCGGGCCGCACGAGGTCCTGGAGAGTCAGGTCTTCGAGCACGTGATCCACCGCGAGCTGGATGAGGGTCCAGAGCGAGCGCAACGAGCAATCGACCGAGTTGGTGCAGAAGCGGAAGCCACCGGTATGGCCGGCACAGAACGAATCGTCGAAGAGGGGCCCGCCCAGGGTGCGCAGCACGTCCTTGACGAGGATCTGGTCGGCGGGGCGGCTCAGCACGTAGCCGCCTTTCTGTCCTCGTGTGCTCTCGATGAAGCCGGCCATGCGCAGTTGTCGCGTCAGCTTGCCCACGTACGAGGGCGACAGCCCCTCCCGCTCGCTGAGCTGGCTGATGCTCAGCCCCTCGTCCTGATCGGCACGCGCGATCTGTAGGAGGATGCGCAATCCGTATTCGTCCTGAGCGGTGATTTTCATGGAGGTGCGTTTTTGGGCCCCGGGCCGGAAACAATCGTCTTTGGTTCAGAACATGTCGAGCACCAGGCGCGCCTCTTCGCTCATGCGCTCCTTGCTCCAGGGCGGATCGAAAACCACCTCCAGATCGACGTCGCGCACGCCCGGCACCTCGAGCACCTTCTGCTGCACCTCGAGCGGCAGCGACTCGGCTACCGGACACATGGGCGAGGTGAGCGTCATGCGGATGTACACCTTGCCCTCGTCTTCGATCTGCAGGTCGTAGATCAGCCCCAGCTCGTAGATGTCCACGGGTATTTCGGGGTCGTGGACCGTCTTGAGGGCCTCGATGACTTTTTGTTTCAGTGCTTCCTTGTCCATGGTCATGCCTGTTGTTGTTGAAACGCCAGCGCGTACATCTTCATCTGCTTCAGCATGCTCACCAGACCGTTGCTGCGCGTGGGCGACAAGTGCTCCTTCAGGCCGATGCGGTCGATGAAATACAGATCGGCCTCGAGGATTTCCCGAGGCGTATGCCCCGAAAGCACGCGGATGAGCAAGGCAATGATGCCTTTCGTAATCACCGCATCGCTGTCGGCGGTGAAGTACACCTTGCCGTCGTCGCCCAGACGCGCATGCAGCCACACGCGGCTCTGGCAACCCCGCACGAGATGGTCGTCGGTCTTGTACTGCTCATCGATGAGCGGCAGGCTCTTGCCCAGCTCGATAAGGTACTCGTACTTCTCCATCCAATCGCCAAAGAGCGAAAACTCGTCTATGATCTCGTCCTGTATTTCGTTGATGGTCATTGAGTTGTTTTGGTTGAGGGTTTAGAGTTCAGGGTTCAGGGTTTAGAGTTTAAAGTTTTTATTATTGATTATCAGGTTATTGTGAAATAATCGGTTCTTCGATTCCTCGGTTCCTCATCCATTGAAACCGCAGCCTTCGGCCGCAGATTCACGCAGTTTGAGCGCAGTTTTTACTGTCGTTGAGGGTTGAGCGTGTAGCGTTTAGAGTTTATGGTTTAGAGTTTAGAGTTTAAAGTTTTTCTTGTTGATTATCAG
>WFYJ01000248.1 GCA_015490175.1 Saprospiraceae bacterium
CACGAAAAGCGGTACGGAATCGCAAGGATGGAAAGTCAACCCCCTGAGGTGTTACAGAGACAGTAAATTCGCAGCCTTGGGCAACACCTGCGTGCCAGGGTTCAGCATTTGCACGACCAATGACTGCCCTTCAGGCACGAAACCCAAAAACGAGCAGTAATCAATCTTTGCGCAGGCTGGTGCGGCACCGGCCTGCGCCTCTCTCTCACCCCCCTGCAAAATCATGAAAACGCACTTTGCTGTCTGCTTTTGTTTTTCCATCCTGATCCCGACGCTCATCTTGCTCTCCTCCAGTTGTCAGTCAGACAATGGCACAGAGGGAAAATGGCCGGTGGTGGACATGGACCAACTGCCCGACACGGTTTTCGACTGCCGCGCGCTTGTTCGGGAGGTACGCATTGTTCCGCTTGCGCCCAGCCCGCTGCTGGGGACGATCAACAAGGTCGCAGAACGGGATTCCCTGTTTTACATCCTGGACGAAACCGGCGTTCAGGTGCTGGCATTCGACCGGGAGGGGCGCTTTGTGAGGCGTTTCGGCAAGCTCGGCGAAGGGCCCGGCGAGTTCAAGTCAGTCTATGACATGGTGGTGCCGGCAAATTCGGACCAAGTGATCGTGCTGAAAGCCTGGAAGCTGATTTTTTTCGACTCTGCGGGCCGGTTTCTCAGGGAAGTGCCGCTCGAGATCATGCCTGGATGCCTCGGCAGCAGTGCCCGCGCCGATGTTTTCTGCTACACGACCTCTTTCGACGACCCCGCCTTTTTCGTTCATTGCATCAACAGTGAGGGCAAAATCATCGGCAAACATCTGCCTTCCTCGCGCGACAAGGCTCCCAATTACGATTTATCCAACATTTCCGGAATACTGATCAACGGCTCCGACAATCAGCTTTACGCCAACTATCCCGGTTCTTCCGTGGTGCACGTATTCCGAAAGGGAAAATTCGAGCCCCTGATCCAGTTTGTCGGCAATCGCTTCTGGCCGGAAGCGCGCAAAGAGGATATCGAGCATTTCATCGGCCGACTTTACGCAATGGACGATTTCGGATACCTGAACCAATATCAGATTGCCGATGACTACGGCATTTTCACCATTATACGCGACTTGCGCATGCAGAACCTGATCTGCTTTTTCGACTCGGGAAAGGTATATGGCGCACAGCACTTTGCCGACAATGCGCTTCGACACCTGCTGGTCACCTACACCCCGAGCGGATGCACCCGGGACGGCGGCCTCATCTTCGTGCTGGACGAAGAGCGAAAGCTGTGGCTCGAAGACAGGTACGGAGATGATCTGTCGCCGCTGGTGCCCGAGCTGATCCCTTCGGCGCGCTGGGACGCACTCAGCGAATCGGGTGGCAATCCGATACTCATGGTAGTGTACCTCGAAGGGTAAATGCGGCCATGCGGCCCGGCAGGCATTTACGCATGCGTTGGAGAGAGGCGGCCTGCTCCGCTCTCCAGCGCTTGCGCTCACTGCTTCAGCAGGCGCAGCGCAGCCGTGCCCACATCGCCTGTGACTTCGATGAGCCATATGCCTTTCGGCAAATGCTGCACGGGCAGGCTGAGCGTGGCGTCGGTGGCGGGCTGCCACGTGCGTTCCCAGAGAATGCGGCCGTTGAGGTCGGTGCAGCGCACGCGCAGGGTGCCAACGGGCGGCGTGCCCTGCCAGCGCAGCTCGGCCAAGTCGGATGCGGGGTTGGGCGTGAGCCCCAGCTTTTTGGCGAAAGCCGCCTGCTCGGCGGTGCCGGTCAATGGGCGCTCGCCCGTGGCAAACCACACGCCCCACTTGCCCTGCTCGATAAATACGAAGGGGTCGCCCCCCGCACTGATCTTGTCGGGTGCCAGCGGAATCATGGCCAGCACAGGGTCGTCGAAGGCGCCGGCCGTGGCATCGAACACCATGAAGTCGTCGGCCACCGAGTAGTTGGGATAGCCCAGCGTGGTGTTCTGGTAGATGGCGCCCACGTCGCCGGTCTCGATGTTGGCGGCCAGCACGTAGTACTCACCCGCGAATTCGTCCAGAAAGTCAAAGGCGATGATGTAGTCCGAGTTTTTGGAGAAGGCGGGATTGCCCACGCTCGAGTTTTCGGGCAGGGTGTTGAACAGCTTGTCCACGAAGCCGTCGCCCCAGTAGTCGGCGCTGCCGTCCCACACGCGCACAAAGCCGATGTCCCAGTACTCGATGTCGTTGCCGAAGGTGCCTTCGATGCGGTTGAACGCATCGTACATGACCCACTGGCCCGAGAAGTCGAACTCGAGCACGTCGGCGTACTGCACGTCGTTGGTGGTGATGCCGCCGGTGGCGGTGGTGGGGTTGTACAGCTCGAAGGTGACCCACTCTTCCAGACCGAAGTCATAGACCCAGACGCGGTTGTCGTAGTCGTCGGTCAGGGCGGCGATGCGGCTGCCGTCGCGCGCGATGGCCACGTTGCGCCAGATGGGATCGGACTGGATGGTCGTTTCCTCGAAGGTGCCGTTCTGCCAGTCGAAGATAATGGCGCGCATGGTCTGGTCGGAAGCGATATAGACGGCCACGCTGCCGTCGTCGGTGAGGCTGGGCTTGCTCAGCGGGGCGATGGTGGTCAGCGGATTGGCCACGGGCTGCCCGTCGGGCGAGAAGATGTAGAGGGCACTGAGGTTGGCATCGCTCAGCAGCACGAAGTCGTCGCCCGGGTTGGGCGTATAGTCGTTGCCGCCGCCCGTACCCGCGCCGCCGGTACCGATACCCACCAGGTCGAAAGCATTTGCTGCGGCCTGCACCTCGGCCGAGTTGGCGCCGTAGAGGTCGGCAGCCGACTGCACCACGGCCAGCCGCAGGTCGGCAAACTGCGACGACTTGGTCAGGTATTGCGTCAGGGCGCGGTACCAGACCTGCTCGGCCTTGTCTTTGCTCACGGCCGTGGCGAAGATGTAGTAGGCGCGGTTGGGGATGCCGCTGTTGATGTGCACCCCGCCGTTGTCCTGATTGCCGAAGTACTGCTCGCTGGTGTGGGCCGGCTGCCAGCCGGGGTCGTTGAGGCTGTTGCCGCCGTTGTGCGGGTTTTCCATATTGCGCAGGGCGCCCGAGGGAAAGTAGAAGCCGTTGGCCACGTCTTCGCCCAGCTTCCAGTCGTCGCGGTCAATCATGGTGCCGAACACATCGGCGAAGTGCTCGTTGATGGCGCCCGACTCGCCGTAGTACTCGAGGTTGGCTTCGGCCTGGATGACGCCGTGCGCCATCTCGTGGCCGGCCACGTCGAGCGCTTTGGCCAGTGGCGCCGTGAAGGCCTGATTGCCGTTGCCGTAAAACATGGCCTGGCCGTTCCAGAAGGCGTTGTCCATCTCACTGCCGTCGGCCTCCGTCACGTCAATGAGCGAAATGATGGTGCCCCCCACGCCGTCTATCGAGTTGCGGCCGAAGGTGGTGCGGAAGTACTCGTAGGCCACGCCGCCGTTGTAGTGAGCCGACACGGCCGTGGGATTGTCCCACTGGTTGTCGGCAGTAGCCAGGTGCGATGCCGAGAAGTCGTCGTTCTGGGGCGAAGTGCCGTTGGCCGTGATCGTCCAGATGGCGCCCACCGGCTCGTCGGGCAGGTTCGAGGCGGCGGCGTCGAACATGGGCCGCGAGGCATCGATCAGGTAGAAAGCGCCATTCACTTCATAGGTGTGGATGGTGCGCACCTGTCCGTGCAGATCGTAGGCCTGCGCCGTGGCGGGGCCGTCGGGTGGCAGCGCATGCACCTGCCTTCCGGCAAAATTGCAGACCTCTTCCTGGCGGTGCAGCACCTCGCCGGTGGTGGCATCCACCCATACGGTCTGCCGCGACAACAGGTGGGGCATCACCTGCACGCGCCAGGCGGGACGCGCCGGCAGCGCTCCATCCACGCCGGCCCACCAGCAGGCCTCGCTGATGAGCTGCGGTCCGGGTGCCAGCAACTTTTCCACATCGGCGAACGGCCGCAGCGACTCTCCGCCGGTCGCCTCCTGCACGGCTATCTGTTCGGCTTCGGCTTTCGCCAGATGGAACGCGCCGGCCGCTGCATCGACGCGGAAGTAGCGGCCATTGATCAGGAAGGGCACGCCGTCGGCGCCGATGTGGACGACGAGCTCACCGCCATACACGGGCCGGTCGTCCTTCACCTGTTGCAGGCGCACGTGTGTCATCCCCAGCGCGTCGGTACGTACCTGACGCACCTGCCAGCCGTCGGCAGGCCATTGCAGCAGCGCTTCGGTGCGGGCCAGCAGCTTGCGCGCGGTGGCCTCGGGCGTGGCCGCCACGGCCTCGGGCCAGCGCCCTTCCACCCAGCGCGGCAGGTGCGTGGTCGGATCGAGGTGCACGCGCAGCAACTGCGGTACGGCGGCATTTCCCGAAAGGGGCACGGGCGCGGCGGGCAGCGCCCAGTGGGTGCGGGCCGGCGCAGGTGCGGCCTGCACCGAAGCCCATGGTTTCATCACCGCGCCCACCTCTTGGGGCTGGTGTTTTTTGCCGGAAGGCAGGACAGTCTGCGGCGCCTTCATCTGGGCCGTGGCCCACAGGCTTATACTCATCGAAGCAAGAAGGAGTATCCATTTTTTCATGGCGAACTCGTTTCAGCATTTGGGGAAAACAGAATGGAGCATTCATTTTTTGGCGGCACGCGCCAGCTCCATGAGGTGTGCGTGAAGAGTGCGCACCGCCTCAGGCAGCGCCTCATCCGGCCGGTTGGGGTCCCACGCGATGCGGTGGCTGCTTTTGCCGGAAGGCAACTCAAAGAAGTGATACACATTGCCGGGCTGCTCGTAGTGCAGCGCGCGCAGGCCCAGCGCGTCGAGGGCTTCGAAGGCTTCCCTGGCCGCGCGCCGGGGCAGCCGCCCTGCCTCCTCGATGGCAGCCGACACGCCTTCCTGCCGAAACAGTTGCCCGTTGTCGCACAGGATGTACCGGTGCTCGATACCGGTAAAGCCGCCGCCCTGGCCGAAGATGAGCACCTCCTCGGGCAAAGTACTGGCAGCGTACTTGTGCGACCGACAGGCAAACAACCACAATGCCATCCCGGCAAGGGCAACGAACAGAGATGGTGATTTCATGAGGATACGACTTTGATGGCCCGACAGGAAGGAACACGAAAAAACGGCAAGAGAGGCAAGCCCATGGCCCGAACAGAAGGGCAGGCCCCAAGATAGCGCCTTTCTGTGGGGGCACCATGGACCGGGCCGCAAAATATCCGACAAACGAACCGGCTGACCCCCTCCGGCAAGTGTTAAGAAAATCTGAAACTCTCCTTTTTGGGCAAATGCAAGACGCTCTGGTGTCAAATTTGGAAGTACATTTGCCTGCACGATTCAGGAAGCTCCATTTTTTTGCCTTTCGGCAAAAAATACCCTGAAAGTGAAAATCAATTTTTCGAATCACCAAAATTTTGCACTCATGAAGAAAGTAACTTTGCTGCTGGCATTCTTCGCTTTTGCCGCATTGGGCGCCCAAGCCCAGACCAAGGCCTGCACCAAGGCCGACAAGGCCAAGGCCGAAATGAAGGCCTGTACCAAAGCCGACAAGGCCGTCATCGAGAAAGCGGCTGCTGAAGACGAAACCATCGAGGCCCGCACCGCCGAAGACGGCAGCACCTACTACGTGCGCAAGGTGGCCGGAGAAAACGGCGAAGTGACCTACCAGCGCGTCAAGTACTGCACCAAGAGCGGCAAGTTCATCAACGAATCGCCCTCGGGCGGCTGCAGCGGCGACAAGGCCGAAGCCAAAGCCACTTCCGGCGAAGGCAAAATGAAAGCCTGCTGTGCCAAGGGTGCCAAAGAAGGCAAGGCCTGCTGCGCCAAAAAGAAGGCGGAAAAGAGCGACGAAGGCGAAGGCTGAGACGCGCCTCTCACCAAAAACAGCAAAGCTCCCGATCCATTCGCGCTCGGGAGCTTTGATTTTTCGTGCACTCATGAATGCAGTCCGGGAAATTCAGGGGTAGACAGTCTCTCTGTCTCTCCATCTCTCTGTCACTCACTCCTCCCTCGCTCCCGCTCTCAATCACTCCCTCTCAAAACTCCCGAGCCGGATAGCGTTGCCTGTTTCATCCCAACAAAGAAACCGCCCCCGAAGTGAGGGCGGCCCGGCTGTCAAATTCCAATCTCAAAAAGGTGAATACAGCCTGAGTATCCGCACGTTAGTCTGATTCAGCCGAGTTGTTTTTTTGCTCTTCGGTCTTTTTGCGCGCCGGGGCCTGCTGCTGCGGGCCGGGCAGGCGACCTGCCTCGCGTAGCGCCTTGGTGATGATCCATTCCAATTGGCCGTTCACGCTGCGGAATTCCTCCGCCGCCCATGCCTCCACTGCCTTCATGGTGGCCTCGTCTATGCGCAGCATGAACTTCTTTTTGGCCATACAATGGAATGATAAAAAAGCCTCGCCACGTCATCCCTCCTTTTCAGTCGCAGATAGCGCTCATAGTGTGCGCTCTTGTGGCGAGGCATCAAAACAGCAGACGAATTGAATCAGTTGTCAGGCAATTTGACGGCTAAATGAAATCAAAAAACTGCAACTGTATTTGCTATCATGGCGCAATAATACCATAAATCGAACAAAAAAACCAAATATTGCCTTCATTTTTCATGAAAAACAAACAAAAATCATCATTTTAATGGTAAATCAAATCATTTTAATATCAAAATAAAACCAAAAAGACACACACTCTGATTTGGTTAAAACCGTTTCCTGCGGACAATGAAAATCGGCACTGCGTTGTTCGAACTGCGTTTACAAAACCGGTACGCCATGCGTATGTTACTTCCAATCAGCCTGCTGCTTGCGGCGTGGTCATGCAACCCGGACACTGAAGTGGTGCAGCAGTTCGACGAGTCAGGCACACTCATCGCCGAATTCAGCATGGACAAGAAGACGGGCAAGCGGCAGGGACCGTATCGCTTTTTTTACCCCAACGGCAAGGTGATGGAAGAAGGCTGGTACGAGCAGGACAGCCTGCACGGCACGCGCCGCCTCTACTACGAGTCGGGGCAGTTGCAGGCCGAGGAACACATCGTTGAAGGCAGCTATGAGGGGCCGTGGCGATCGTGGTACCCTTCCGGCCGGCTCGACATGGAAGGCCGGTACGAAAACGACAAGATGAGCGGCGTGTGGAAACGCTATTACGAAAGTGGCCAACTGATGGAAGAAGTTACCTTTGCCGACAACCTCGAAAACGGGCCTTTCCGCGAGTACTGGCCCAACGGCCGCCTCAAAGCTGAAGGCACCTACAAGGATGGCGATTACGAACACGGCCTGCTCTTGCTCTACGACGAGTCGGGGCAGCTGGAGCGCAAGATGGACTGCAAGCGCGGCATCTGCCGCACCATCTGGACGCGCGATCAGGGCGACATTCAGGATCCGCACCTCGACTCGCTGCAGCGCCGCCTCGAACAGCTCACCGAAGAACACCTTTCCAACTGAACGCGCACATGAAACGACTGCTACCCATCATTGCCGGACTCTGCTGCATGCTGTATGGCGGGCCCGCCCATGCCCAGATCGGCGGCCTGCATGCCTATACCTTTCTCAACCTGCCGCTGTCGGCCCGACATGCCGCACTTGGCGGCATGACCCTCGCCTTCCGCGACGACGACCCCGTGACGGCAGGCACCAATCCCGCCACGCTCAACCCACAGATGGATGGCGTGCTCAGCTTCAACCACGCCTTCCTGGCCGGCGGCATCCAGCACGGTTATGCGGCTTTCGCCAAATACCTCGACGCGCGCGCCCTCACCCTGCACGGCGGCCTGCAATACGTGCGCTACGGCCTTTTCGATCGCACTGACGAATACGGGCAAGTGCAGGGCGACTTCAAGGCGGCCGACTATGCCCTGACCATCGGCGCCGGCAAACAGCTCTACGAGCGCCTCTCGGTGGGCGCCAACCTGCGGCTGATCAGCTCCCGACTGGAAAGCTACCAGAGCCTGGGGCTGAGCACCGACCTGGCGCTGATGTACCACGACACGGCCCGACTGCTGCAGGTGGCGCTCGTCTTTCGCAATGCCGGCGTCCAGCTCACGCCCTACGTGGAAGGCACGCGCGAGCCGCTGCCTTTCGACCTGCAGCTCAACGTCACCCACCGCCTGCGCCACCTGCCGTTCCGCTTTGCGGTGGTCTATCACCACCTGCAGCGCTGGAACGTACTGTACGATGACCCCAACCTCGAGGACAACATCTTCCTCTTCGGCGAGCCACAGCCCGAAAGCCCCTGGAAAGACCGCATCGACAACTTTTTCCGCCACCTCGTCTTCAGCGGAGAGCTGCTGGCCGGCGCGCGCGACAACTTCCGCCTGCGCCTCAGCTACAACCACCTGCGCCATAAAGAAATGACGGTGGGCACGCTGCGCAGCCTGGCCGGCTTCGGCTTCGGCCTTGGCATCAAGGTCAACCGCTTCCGCATCGACTACGGCCGGGCCATCTACCACCTGGGCGGCGGCATCAACCATTTCTCCATCTCCACCAACATGCACGAGTTCGGGCGCAAGCGCAGGAGCATGCCGGTACCGGGGGAGGAGTGAGGAGTGAGGAGTGAAGAGTGAAGAGTGAGGAGTGAGCCTGTCCCCTGGCAGGCATCGCCGGGCAGTAGCACCAATGGCGCCTTTTTCGTATCATGCCCTTCGAAATCGTCGCGTGTATGTACGAAATGGCAGGCATCATTATTCTGGGCATTTTCGCCCAGTGGTTGGCCTGGCGCATCCGTGTGCCGGCCATCCTTCCGCTGATCCTCATTGGGCTGGCTGTGGGGCCGATCTCCACGCGCTACACCCCCGACGGCACCAAGCTGCTCGAGCCCGTCTATCAGCCCGCCCTGGACAAAGGACTCTTTCCCAACCAGTACCTCTTCTACTTCGTCTCGCTGGCCATCGGCATCATCCTGTTCGAGGGCGGGCTGACGCTGAAGCGCAAGGAGCTGCGCGGCATGGCGCCTGCCATCGGCCGCCTCATCTCGCTGGGGGCTGCGGTGACCTTCCTCGGCGGTGGCCTGGCCGCCTATTTCATCATGGGGCTGAGTGCACCGCTCTCTTTCCTGTTTGCTGCCCTGATCATCGTGACGGGCCCGACCGTAATTGCGCCCATCTTGCAGAACGTGCCGCTCAACCGCAAGGTGGCCACCATCCTGAAGTGGGAAGGCATCCTGATCGACCCCATCGGGGCGCTGGTGGCGGTGCTCGTCTTCGACTTCATCGTGTCGGGGCACGGTGCCATTGCATTCACCTCGCACGCCCTGTTGGCTTTCGTGTACATCATGATCACGGGCGGGGTGGTCGGCCTGCTGGCGGCCCTGCTGCTGTACCAGTTCATCAAGCGGAACCGGGTGCCCCACTACCTGACCAACGTCTTCACGCTGGCCGTGGTGCTGCTGGCCTTTGTGCTGTCCGAATACTTCGCCCACGAGTCGGGCCTGCTGACGGTGGTGGTCATGGGTACGGTGTTGGCCAACATGGACGTTCCACAGCTCAAGGAGATCCAGTTTTTCAAGGAAAGCATCAGCGTGCTGCTCATCTCGATGCTCTTCATTTTGCTCGCCGCAAACATCGACCTGGCCCACCTGCAACTGCTTCTGGACTGGCGCTGCCTGTGGCTGTTCCTGTTCGTCATTCTGGTGTTGCGGCCGGCCGCCGTCTTTCTGAGCACGCGCGGCTCGGAGCTCCACTTTCGCGAAAAACTGTTCATCTCGTGGGTGGGGCCGCGCGGCATCGTGGCCGCCGGTATCGCCTCGCTCTTTGGCCTGAGCCTCACCAACGACGGCATTCCCGGCGCCGAATACCTCACGCCCCTCGTGTTCATGATCGTGCTGGGCACGGTACTGCTCAACGCCACCACGGCGCGCCTGGTGGCCCGATGGCTGGGCGTGACACAGGAAGCCTCCAACGGCATCCTCTTCGTGGGGGCCAACAAGGCCGCACGTCTCATCGCCAAATACCTGCAAGACAACGGCCGCCACGTGGTACTGGTGGACAGCAACGAGAAAAACGTGGAGCGGGCGCGCGCAATGGGACTCGAAGCCCTCAGGGCCAATATCTTCACCGACGACCTCGAAGAGCAGTTCGAGCTGGTGGATGTGGGCTACCTGTTGGCCTTCACCAGCAATGCCGACGTCAACGAGTTTGCCGTGACGCGCTACCGCAAGGTCTTCGGCGAAAACGGCACCTTCCGCCTGCTCACCGCCGAAGAGCTGCGCCAGGACCCCGCCGAGCTGCCCGAAACCGGCATCTTCTCCTACACCGACGACTACCTCAACTTCAACGAGGTGGCGCGCGACTACCCCTACATCCACGAGGAGCCCATCCGTTCGGTGGACGAGCTGCGGCAACTCATCCGCCAGATGTCGCTCATCGACTTCCGGCTGCCGCTGTTCATCAAGTATCCCGACGGCTTCATCGACATCATCCCGCGCGACCTGGACCAGCTCTCCATCGAGGGCGAAGGCTACTACCTGGTGTACATGGGCAAGCCTCTCGACACCACACCCCGCGAAGCGACGCGTCAGGAGCCTGCGGCAGCGCGCGAATAGGCAAGGCGGGCGGTACTTCAGTCCCCCTCGCGAATGCGGCGCTCCACAGCCGTGGTCGAGTAGCCGGGCACGAAGGGCAGCACGCGCACTTCGCCGCCTGCGGCCCGCACCACCTCGGCGCCCACGATCTGGTCGGGCTGGTAGTCGCCGCCCTTGACCAGCACGTCGGGCATCAACAGCCGGATGAGTTCCAGGGGCGTGTCCTGCTCGAAGACGACCACGGCATCGACGCACTGCAAGGCCGCCAGCAGATGGGTGCGCGTGGCCTGGTCGTGGATGGGGCGCCCTGCCCCCTTGAGGCGGCGCACCGAGGCCGCGCTGTTGAGGCCCACGACCAGCCGGTCGCCCAGGTCGCGCGCCTGCGCCAGGTAGTGCACGTGGCCGTAATGCAGGATGTCGAAGCAGCCGTTGGTGAACACCACGCGCTGCCCCTCCGCCTTCCATTGGCGCACGCGGGCCTGCGCTTGCGACCACGAAAGGATCTTGGCGCGTATCTGGTCGAGTGTATCGGGCATGTCGGTCTGTTTTGCGAAAGCGAAAAAAGCACGAGGGCGTAAATTAGCGGTGTTTGCGGGAAGGAACATCGCCTTCCGCCCACCAACTCATCAAACCACATCTGCCATATGGCCCGAAGAATCCGTCTTACCCTGTTTGCCCGCCTGTTGCTCGTCATGCTGATCCTGATTCCTGCCGCCTGGTTCGGGGCGGCCTGGCTCAACGAGGAAGACCCCATCGAGAGCCTGCGCCGCTGGCTGGGCCAGGACGAGCCCGTGGTGATGGTCGAGGAACAGCCCTCGCAAGCCGAAGCCGAACAACCCGCCATGCCGCAGCCCGCCGCCCCTTCGGCAGATGCCGACTCGCTGCGTCAGGCCAATGCCGCCCTGCGCCGCCAGATCGAGGAGCTGCGCGAGGAGCTGCGCTTCAAGAATCGCCTCGTCGAGGAGCTGCGCCACGAAGCCGACTCGCTCAAGAAGCGCATCTGGCAACTGGAAAACGAATGAGCGGGCTTGCCGCCAGGCACTTTTTTGCGAAAGCATAAGAAACAGGCCTGAGGCGCAATGAAAGGGTGTATATCGCTCATTCAAAACTCATTGCGCCATGAAAACTTCCGCCATCCGCCTCGCTGTCGCATGTCTTGGCCTGTTGCTCGCACTGCCTTCCTGCAAGAAAGACGAGCTGTGCACGCCGAGCCTCAACCTCGAAGTATTCGACAGCCAGTTGCGCACCAGCATCCCCAGTGGCCTGAAGGGCTACACCTACCTGATCATGAGAGACGGCAAAGTGTACTACACGCATTCGGAGGGCTATGCCCGCAGCCCCCAGGACGGCCTGCAGCACTGGGACGAGTTTCAGAAGATGCACGTGGCATCCATCAGCAAGACCATTACCACGGTGGCCACGCTGCGCCTGTTGAAGCAGAAGGGAATCTCGCCCGAGGAACCCATCGCCTCCTTCCTGCCTCCCGACTGGGACATCGGCCCCTACGTGGATCAGATCAGCTTTCGCGATCTGATGCGCCACAAGACCGGCTTTCTCGACGTGGTCAACGAAGCGGAATATCTGTCCACTTCCTGGACGGGCCTCAAGGTAATGGTGGCCCACGGCGCCAATGGCCTCAAGACGCGCAAATACTCGAACGTGCACCACGCCTTGCTGCGCGTCATCCTGCCCGTACTGTGGAACTACCCCCACAGCGGCGTGGTGACCTACGACGAGGACTACACGGCCATGCGCTACGAGCAAATAGTGAACGAGCTGGTGTTCAAGCCGTTGAAAATCCAGGCCGCACTGAAAGACGACGACCCCAACGGCGGCGTGCTGGCCTATAGCTCGGCCACCGATTTCACGGGCGAATTCGAGCTGTTCGACTATACCCAAAAAGCCGGGGGCTACGGCTGGGTGCTCTCGGCACGCGACCTGGCCAAATTCTGGGCCTACCTGTGGCACTCCGACCTGTTGCTCGACGACAGCCAGCGCGACTACATGCGCAACTACTACCTGGGCCTGTGGAACTCGGGCGAAACCGTAAACGGCATCTACTACTGCAAACTGGGCGGCTGGTTCGTCAATCGCGACGGCCGGGAGCACTGGCTGCGCAGCGCCGCCGTGGAATTCCCCGACGGCACGGGCGTGGTGCTGTTCGTCAACTCACCCTCTTCCCGCGGGCTGCGCACCGCCATCGTGGAAGCCTACGAGCAATCTTTCGGTTGCTTCTGAAGCTCATTACCGGGGGAGGACACCCTTTCGGGGGAAAGGCTCGCGTGGCCTTTCCCCTTTTTTCTCTTACCGCTCCGATAACGGCGTAGTCGGGAGGGTACATACAGCAAGAAGGCCGCCCCCACTCTTCACCGCACCAGCACGACAAACACGGGAAAGTGGTCGGAATAGCCGCCGAGGTATGCGCCGCCGGCGAAGGTGCGGAAGGGATAGCCTTTGTAGCGGCCCGACTGCTGTACGAGGTAGCGCTTTTTGAAGATGTGTGCCGAATGGAAGCGGAAGCCGTCGTCGGGCGGGTGGACGAGGTTGCCCGTCATGATGATCTGGTCGAAGAGGTTCCAGGTGTCGCGCCAGGCCAGCGTGCCGAAGCCGCGCCGGTACAGGTCGAACATGGGATTGTAGAGGGTACAGCCGGTGGCTTGCCGTTTTCTGGTTACGGGATGCAGCACGTCGCGCACGCTGGGGCTGGTGGGGTCGTCGTTGAGGTCGCCCATGATGAGGATGCGCGCCGTGGGCTGTGCCGCGCAGAGCGAGTCCACCACCTGCTTCACCTGCTGCGCCGCCTTGATGCGCTTGTGGCGCGAGGCCTGCTCGCCGCCGCTGCGCGAAGGCCAGTGGTTGACCAGCACGTGCACCGTGTCGCCCAGCAGCAGGCCGCCCACCACCAGCAGATCGCGCGTGTAGTCGGTGCTGCCGTCGCTGCGTTTGAGGTAGAGGTGATACACCTTCGAGTACAGGGGCTGAAAGTAGCGCGGCTGGTAGAGCAGCGCCACGTCGATGCCGCGCTCGTCGGGGCTGTCGAAGTGGATGATCTGGTAGTGGCGCTCGGCGATGGCGGGTTGGGCCACCAGGTCTTCGAGCACCTTGCGGTTTTCTACCTCGGCCACCCCCAGCAGCACGGCCCCGGCCGGACTGAAGTCGGTGCCGATGTCGGCAATGACGCGGGCCATATGGGCCTGTTTTTCGGTATAGACGGCTGTATTCCATCCGCGACCGCCGGCAGGAGTAAACTCTTCGTCGCGCACGTCAGGGGCATCCAGTGTGTCGAAGAGGTTTTCCAGGTTGTAAAAACCAATGACAGCCGCTTCTTGCGGTTTTTGCGCATGCAGCGCCCATGCGCCTGCACAAATGATGGCCAGTGTGATCCAGTTTTTCATGAGGTCGGTTTGTGTTCGGGGCGCAAGTTAGGCTGCGCGCAGGTCAAATCGGGCATCTCTTCTTTGAGGGAGTGAACGAGCGACAGCGTGCTTTCGCACCGTCGAGGGAACGTTTTGCGCAAGCGAAAATTCGCAAGGCATTCGGAAAGGTGTATTTTGGTCACCGTTTTGGCGAAAGCCTGAAAAAAACCGGCCCATGGATCCGCAGACTGTCTTTCCGCACCTCTTTGCTCCGCTCGATCTGGGTTTTACCACGCTGCGCAACCGCGTGCTGATGGGTTCGATGCATACGGGCCTCGAAGAAGAAAAAGGCGGCTTCGAGAAGCTGGCTGCCTTCTACCGGGAGCGGGCGCGGCACGGCGTGGCACTCATCGTCACCGGTGGCATCGCGCCCGACTGGCGCGGCTGGCTGTCCCCCTTTGGGGCCAAGCTCACCAACACGCGCGAAGCCGAGCGGCACCGCCCCGTCACCGAGGCGGTGCACGAAGAAGACGGAAAGATCTGCCTGCAGATTCTGCACTCGGGTCGCTATGGCTACCACCCGTTCTGCGTAGCGCCCTCGCCCGTCAAGTCGCCCATTTCGCCCTTCAAGCCGTGGGCGCTGAGCAAGCGCGGCATCGAGCGCACCATACGCCACTTCGTGCGCTGTGCGCGGCTGGCACGCAAGGCGGGCTACGACGGCGTCGAGGTGATGGGCTCGGAAGGGTATCTGATCAACCAGTTCATCGTGCAGCGCACCAACAGGCGCACCGACGAATGGGGCGGCTCGTTCGAGAACCGCATCCGCTTCCCCCTCGAGATCGTGCGGCGCATCCGCGAAGAGCTGGGCCATGACTTCATCATCATCTACCGCCTGTCGATGCTCGACCTGGTGGAGGACGGCTCTGCGTGGGAAGAAGTGGAAGAGCTGGCGCGCCGCATCGAGGCCGCCGGCGCCAACATCATCAACACGGGCATCGGCTGGCACGAAGCGCGCATCCCCACCATCGCCACCATGGTGCCGCGGGCCGGCTTCAGTTGGGTAACCAAACGCCTGATGGGCAAGGTGGGCATCCCGCTGGTGACGACCAACCGCATCAACATGCCCGAGGTGGCCGAGCGCATCCTGGCCGAGGGGCATGCCGATATGGTAAGCATGGCGCGCCCCTTCCTGGCCGATGCCGAAATATTGAGCAAGGCACGCCAGGGCAAGGTGCACGCCATCAACACCTGCATCGCCTGCAACCAGGCCTGCCTCGACCATACCTTCAAGCAGATACCGGCCACCTGCCTGGTCAACCCGCGTGCCTGCCGCGAGACCGAGCTGATCATTCGTCCGGCTTCCGCCAAAAAGAAAATCGCGGTGGTGGGCGCCGGCCCGGCCGGCCTGGCCTGTGCGACCACCGCCGCCGAACGCGGCCACGAGGTGCACCTGTACGAGGCCGCCGACCGCATCGGCGGTCAGTTCAACATGGCCAGGCGCATCCCGGGCAAGGAAGAGTTCGACGAGACGCTGCGCTACTTTGAGCACCGCTTGCGCGAAACGGGCGTTCACCTGCACCTCAACACCTTCGCCACGGCCGAGCGCCTGCGCGAGGGCGGCTTCGACGAGGTGGTGCTGGCCACGGGGGTCAAGCCGCGCACGCCCGACATTCCGGGCATTGACCATCCCAAAGTGTTGTCTTACATCGACGTGCTGTGGCACGACAAGCCCGTGGGCCGGAAGGCAGCCATCATCGGCGCCGGCGGTATCGGCTTCGACGTGGCCGAGTTTCTGACGCATGGCCGGCGCCGGCCCAGCCTCGACGTGCGGGCCTTTGCCGAAGAGTGGGGCGTCGACCTGGACTACCGCCGGCGCGGTGGCCTCACCGAGCCGCATCCCGAGCCCTCGCCGCGCGAGGTGTGGCTCATGCAGCGCAGCCCCGGCAAGCCGGGCAAGCGCCTGGGCAAAACCACGGGCTGGATCCATCGACTCAGCCTGCGCCACAAAAACGTGCACATGATGGGTGGGGTCAGGTACCTGCGCATCGACGACGAAGGGCTGCACATCGAACATCAAGGGGAGCAAAAGTTGCTGCCGGTGGATCACGTCATCATCTGTGCAGGACAGTTGGCGCTGCGCGAGCTGCAACAGCCCCTCGAGGCAGCCGGCCTCAGCGTCCACCTCATCGGCGGCGCCGACGAGGCGCGCGAGCTCGACGCCAAGCGCGCCATTGACCAGGGCACGCGCCTGGCGGCCCGCCTCTGAGCCGTGCCGGGCTAACGAAACAGGGTCACAAAGCCTTTGTGCAGCACGTAGTCGCCGCGGGGCGCGCGGAAGCGCACCTGCCACACATAGGTGCCGGCCGGCAGGTCGGGACCGGTGTTGTGCAGGCGGCCGTTCCAGCGCTCGCGCGGGCTGCTCCCCACAAACACTCGCTGTCCCCAGCGGTCGTACACCTCGAGCCGATAGTCGGTCAGGCCCGTCCAGATGCCTCCCGGCCCGAAGCCCTCATTGCGGGCGTCGTGGTTGGGCGTGAAGGCGTTGGGCATGAAGAAGGTGTATTCGGGCGCCACGTCGAGCCACTGGCGCGCCGTGTCGGTGCAGCCAAAGGCATGGGTGGCCACCAGCTCGATGCGGTGCAGGCCCGTGTCGGGGAATACGTAATCGAGCATTTCGCCCTGGCCGATGAACAGGCCGTCGTCGTACCAGTCGAGCCGGGCGGCATTTGCCGAAAGGCTGGAAAAAACGACCTCGGGATGGAGGCCGGAAATTGCATGGGGGCTGTAGTCGAAAGCAGCCTGGACGGGCTCCTCGATGCGGATGAGCGCGGGAAAGACGGTGTCGATGTGGCAGCCAATGGGACTGGTGACTGAGAGGGCCAGGTCGTAGGTACCGGGAAGGGTGTAGGTGTGTACGGGTTGCAGGCTGGTGTCGCTGCCGCCGTCGCCGAAGTCCCACATCACTTTGTAGGTTTCATCAACGGGGGCCGACAGCAGGTCGAAGGCGATGGCTGCCGGCGGGCACGACAGGGTGTCGTCGGGCGCCACGATGAGGATGGCGGGCGCCGGCTGGTAGCGCACCTGTCGGATGCGTTGGGCCACACAGCCGTTATCGTCGGTAGTGGTGAGGATGACGTTGTAGTGGCCCGGCGCCTGATAGACGTGGGCGGGCTGCGTGGCATCGCTGAGCGTGCCGTCGCCGAAGCGCCACTCGCGGGCCACGATCGGCGCTTCGACTGCCGTGCTGTGGTCGAAGAACAGGACGGGCCCGGCGCGGCAGGTGTCGTAGGCGAATGAAAAGTCGGGATCGGGCCCCGCGTAGATGCGCACCTGCAGCAGCGCCGTATCGCTGCACTCGGCACCCGGATTGAGCAGCAGCCAGCCCGGCCAGGTGCCCGGCCCGGGAAAGGTCAGCTCGGGATGCCAGGTGGTGGACACGATCGTGTCGCTTTCGCCAAAAAACTCCCAGCGGTACTCGTCAATGAGGCCCTGCTGCACGCTCTGGTTGGTGAACTGCACCACCGGATCGAGGCATTGCTCGATGAGAAAGGTGTCGCCTATCAGGGTATCGGCTGCCACCTGTGCGGCAACGGTGGGCGTGCAATTGACGACGTTGAACTGGAAGTCGCGACGGATGGTGGACAGCAGCACTCCATCGCGGTATTCGGACACACAGACACCCACCACGAACTGCCCGAAGGTGGTGGGCGTACCGGTGAGCATACCTGTCTGCGGGTCGAGCTGCAGGGGCGGGTCGCCCCCCATGGGGTCGAGCGGCGTGTAGGGTGGCAGGAAATTGACGGGCTCGTAAGGGGGCGGACAGGCCGGATCGGGTATGACGGAGTTGCAGCCGTTGCCGGAGGTGTTGTTGCCGCCGCCGGCCAGCGGCGCGCACAGCGCGTACACCAACTGGTCGCCATCAGGGTCGAAGGCGCTGTGGTTGACCACAAGCGGCTCCCCGTTGCAAATGACGATGGGCGGAAGATCCTGAAAAAAGGGCGAGCTGTTGCAGACGGCCTGTGCTTCGGGCGTAAGGGTAATGGTGAAAGTAGCGCCCACGTCGCCCGGCGTGGTGATGTTGCTGATCGAGTTGTTGCGGCAGCACCGCTGGTACGAGATCGTGTAGGGCTCGTCGCTTGGCCAGTCGGCGAAGGTGTAGAGGAAGCTGTAAATACCCTCCTGCACGCAGATGCTGGACGGGATGTTGACGCAGGGATTGTCCACCTCGGGCTCCAGGTCGTTGACGATATCGGGGCCGGGATATTTCGTTTCGAGCAGCTCGTCGCCCTTGTAGATCGACACGGCCGCCTCGTAGTCGAAATAGGCGCCCGTGGGGTCGGAACAGTCGCGGTACATCTTGAGCACGAAGCGATAGGTGCCGCCGCCCAGGCACTCGTAGGTGAGTACGCCGCCGATGATGTGTTTGGCGGAAGCCGGCAGGACCAGCAGGCAAAAAATCAGCCCGCCTGCAAGCAGGCGCAATCGGGTCGGTGCATTACAGGGGTTCATGCCTGCAAGATGCAAATTGACTCGCAAAAACAACTGGCCCTCAGCGCAAAAAACTGGTCGGCCTGCCGGCAAATGTGGTCATGGGGCCCGGGCACACGGCACGTGGAGGGAGGCGTGCGCGGCAAATACCAAGGCCGCTTTCGCGAAAAGCTATACCCGAAACGAAGTGGTTTTGGGAAAAACGGTTGTGAAAGTTGAGCGTTGAGCGTGTAGCGTTGAGCGTTTGGCACCACTTGTGTGAATTTCGTGCGCACGGTCACTCCCTCACTCCATCTCTCTTCTCTCCATCTCAGAAAATCGCCCATCGTCAAAAATTCCCAAACCGGACCGCGCCGGGCATATCTTTGCCCGCACAAAACCGACGCGCCATGAAAATCCTGCTGTTGGGCAGCGGCGGCCGCGAACACGCCTTCGCCTGGAAGCTGTCGCAAAGCCCCCTGTGCACCGAACTGTTCATCGCACCCGGCAATGCCGGCACACGCCTGCACGGCACCAACGTGCCCATAGACCCGATGGACTTCGAGGCGGTGGGCCGTTTCGTTCAGGAACGCGGCATCGAGATGGTCATCCCCGGCCCCGAGGGCCCGCTCGTGGCCGGCATCACCGACTGGTTCGAGCAGCACGCGGCCCTGCGCCACGTGCCCGTCATTGGCCCTACGGCCGAGGCTGCCCGCCTCGAGGGCTCGAAAGCCTGGGCCAAAAATTTCATGATGGAAAACGGCATACCGACGGCGGCAAGCCGCGTCTTCACGCGCGAGACGCAAGAGGAAGGGCTGACCTGGCTGCGCAAGCACCGCCTGCCCATAGTGCTGAAGGCCGACGGCCTGGCAGCAGGCAAGGGCGTCGTCATCTGCCAGACGCACGAAGAGGCCGAGCGCGAGTTTCGCGACATGCTCGCCGGCAAATTCGGCGAAGCCAGCGCCCGCGTCGTGGTCGAAGAGTTCCTCGAAGGCATCGAGTTTTCGGTCTTTGTCGCCCTCGACGGCAAACACTGGCAGATCCTGCCCGTCGCCAAAGACTACAAACGCATAGGCGAAGGCGATGCCGGCCCCAACACCGGCGGCATGGGTGCCGTGTCGCCCGTGCCTTTTGCCGACGAGCGCATGCTCGAAAAGGTGGAAGAGCAGATCATCCGACCCACCGTGGCCGGCCTGGCCGACGAAGACATCGTGTACAAGGGCTTCCTCTTCCTCGGCCTGATCAACGTGGAGGGCACCCCCTACGTCATCGAGTACAACTGCCGCATGGGCGACCCCGAGACGGAAGTGGTCTTTCCGCGCCTCGACACCGACCTGGTGGCCCTGTGCCATGCCATCGCCACCGGATCGCTGGCAGGTCTGGAAGTGAAGCACGACCTGTACGAGGCCGCCACTGTCATGCTGGTGTCGGGCGGCTATCCGGGTGCCTACGAGAAAGGCAAACTGATCGAAGGGCTCGAGGAAGTGTCGGACTGCCTCGTCTTTCATGCAGGCACGCGCCTCGACGAGGAAGGCCGCGTGCGCACCAATGGCGGCCGCGTGCTGGCCATCACGGCGCTGGCCGAGACGTTTCCGCAGGCACTGGACCTCTGCTATCGCAATGCCGAAAAGATCCGTTTCGAAGGAAAATACTACCGCCGCGACATCGGCTTCGACCTGATGGGCTGAGGCATCAGCGGGGCGGCGCTTCCTGCAGCAGGCCCGTCAGCATGTCCACGGTCCAGGTACGCGTCTGGCCGCGGGCGTCTTTTGCCGAAAGGCGCACAAAACGAGCGGTGCGCATGGCCTCGTCGGTCAAGGGCTCGATGGGCAAGGGCCGCTCGAAAAGCGGATTGACCCGAAAGGCCGCCCCCTCGTAGTCGTACCACGGCAGAATCGCCTGGCGGTTGCCGGCCTCGTCGGCGGGCAACAGGAAGAGCGACCGCACCATCTCGTTGGGCAGGCGATATTCGGCTTCGGCCGGCACGGCGCGCGGAGCCTCCTGCGACATGTCGAACACGAAAGCCCCCAGGTCCTGCGCCCAGCCCGTAAGGTAATACTCCCACAGCTCCAGCCGCAGGATGCGCCCCGACCCGGCATCGGCCCATTGGCGCGGCAACCGAAAACGGGGCTCCAGCGGCCCGAACAGGCGATCGGCCATCACGTCATAGACCCATACCAGGTCGAAATCGCGCACGGCCACCAACTTGCTGGTCTGGTTGTACGACACGTCGGCCAGGTAGCAGGGATAATCGGGAGCACGCACACCCTGCAGCATCCGGCTGCGCACCACCCGGCAGGCCGTATCGCGCACATCCAGACGCGCGCCCCCCTCGACGGGCACCAACTGGACGAGCAGCCCCACATCCTGAAACCACAGCTCGGTCTGGAAAGGCACTTCGTCGCACTTTGGACGCGAGGGCGCCACCTCAACCACCTCGCGCCTGCGGGCTATCTGTATTCCTTCGGTGCTATCGGCCGTCACCTCGGCGGCAGTATTCGGCACTTGCGCCCCATCGGCGCAACCCGCCAGACCCCAGACACATATTGCTGCAAAGAAAAGGTACGGCCTCATTGCTTGCTCGTTTGAGCGTGTTTTTTCCTCCGGCTTTCGCCAAAAAGATACTCAGCCCCATGCAATTCGGGAATGGCTGGCGAGGGTCATTTCGAAATGGAGCGAAGAACTGACAGCGTAAAGGAGTGCGTGCCGGTTGTGCCGCTTTGACCGCCTGGCGCCGGACATCATTTGGTGGTGTCCTTAAACAGATGATCGCCCATCCCGAAAATGGACCGGCTGCAGAAAGGTGTTGCGTGTAGGGTTTAAAGTTTAGGGTTTAAAGTTTAAAGTTTTTCTTATTGACTATCAGTTTTTTGTCAAACCCTCGGTTCTTCGGTTCCTCGAATCCTCGGTTCTTCGATTGCTCATCCATTGCAACCGCAGCCTTCGGCCGCAGAAAACGCAGTCTGAAATCAGTTGATCGGGGACACTACCCATCATTTTTTGATGAACTCGCTGTACATCTTCCCCTGGCGATATTGCGCCAGTACGTGCCGCACGGTATGGGTCAGGTTTTTCGGCAAATTCTCGAGGGAAAACCAGCGCACTTCCTTGAACTTTTCCGGTTCGCGCGATCGCAACTTTCCTTCCCAGCGCGTCGCCTTGAAGTAGAGCGTCACGCGGTGGCCGTTGCGGGTGCGCTTGTGCAGCACGTGAGCCAGTTGGAGGTCTTCGGCGCGCAGCAGGATGCCGGCCTCTTCGCGCGCCTCGCGGATGAGCGACTGCGTGGCCGTTTCGCCCGGCTCGATGGTGCCCCCCACCAGGGTGTAGTTGCCGCCATTGGCCTTGGTCTGGCGCAACAACAGGATCTCACCCTTGTGATAGAGGATGAGACGCACTTTGAGCGTGGTGGTCCATTGTGTCGTGGCCATAGGCGTGAACGCGAAAGTTGGCGATGAGTAAAAAATGCAGCAAGCGGACACAGGGCAAGCCCGTGTCCGCTTTGCTGTGTCGTTGTGTGAGCGGGCTGGTGCCCTGTTATTGCTGTGCGGCAGCCGCTGCCTGTTTGTATGCACCGGCTTCGAGCTTGTCTTTCACCGCAACGAAAGCCTCGATGGTCTGGTCGATGTCTGCCTGCGTGTGTGCGGCGGTGGGGATCAGGCGCAGAATCATCATGCCCTTGGGCACCACCGGATACACCACGATCGAGCAGAAAACGTGGTGATTTTCACGCAGATCGCGCACCAGCGCCATCGCTTCGGGGATGGTGCCGTTGAGGTACACCGGCGTCACACAGGAGTTGGTCGTGCCCAGGTCGAAGCCGGCGGCGCGCAGACCGCCCTGCAGGGCACGGACGTTGGCCCACAGGCGCTCCTTGTGTTCGGGCTGGGTGCGCAACATCTCGAGGCGCTTGAGGTTGCCCTCGACGATGGGCATGGGCAGCGACTTGGCAAACACCTGGCTGCGCATGTTGTATTTCAGGTACTTCATCACGTCGGGCTCGCCCGCAAAGAACGCCCCGATGCTGGCCATCGACTTGGCAAAGGTGGAGAAGTAGATGTCAATTTCATCTTGAACCCCTTGCTCTTCGCCGGCGCCGGCACCCGTCTTGCCCAGCGTGCCAAAGCCATGGGCGTCGTCCACCAGCAGGCGGAAATTGTATTTCTTCTTCAGCTCGACGATGCCGCGCAGGTCGCCCTGGTCGCCGCGCATGCCGAACACGCCTTCGGTGATGACGAGGATGCCGCCGCCCGTCTTTTCGACGATCTTCTGCGCCGACTGCAGGTGGCGCTCCAGCGATTCCATGTTGTTGTGCTCGAAGGCAAACCGGCGGCCATGGTGCAGGCGCACGCCATCGACGATGCAGGCATGGCTCTCAGAGTCGTACACCACCACGTCGCGGCGGCCCAACAAGGCATCAATAGCTGAGACCATGCCCTGGTAGCCGAAGTTGAGGAGGGCAGCAGCGGGCTTGCCCACGAAGTCGGCGAGTTGCTGCTCGAGGCGGTCGTGCAGTTCCGTAGCGCCCGACATCAGGCGCGAGCCCATCGGATAGGCCAGGCCCCAACGGGCAGCGGCTTCGGCATCCACCTTGCGCACCTCGGGATGGTTGGCCAGGCCCAGATAGTTGTTCACACTCCATACGATGACCTCCTTGCCCTGAAATTTCATCCGCGGGCCGATCTGGCCTTCCAGTTTCGGAAAAATGAAATACCCTTCCGCCACATCGGCCCAGCGGCCCAGCGGCCCCATGTCCTTTCTGATCTTGTCGAAAATGTCGTTTCCTTTCTGCTCGGCCATAATGATTCGATTTTGAATAATCACCCACTTCCACGCGGCATGAGCGCCACCTGATGTGGGGAAAAACTGCGCAAAGATCCGAAAATGACAGGACATGCCGCCCGAAGGTGAGATAAATTACCCTCGCTCAAGCAGTCCGCCCTGAAAACGGCCGGTGGTGTCCTTAAATAGATGATCGCGCATCCCGAAAATGGACCGGCTGCAGAAAGGTGAATCGCTGAGGGTTGAGCGTGCAGCGTTGAGCGTTTTTTGCATTGACTATCAGGTGCTTGCTCAAATCCTCGATTCCTCGATTCCTCGGTTCCTCGGTTCCTCACTCATTGAAACCGCAGCCTTCGGCCGCAGAAAACGCAGTCTGAAATCAGTTGATCGGGGACACTACCAAAACGGCCAACGGCCTGCACCACTTCTCGCGATGCAGGCCGCCGCACACGTGCCTCGCAGCATCTACTTGTTGCCGGCAGCAGCAGGCCGAGGGGCGTCCTCACGCACTTCCTCCTCTTCGAGGAAGCCCTGCTCTCGCATCCAGTCGTCGTTGAACACTTTGCCCAGGTACTTGCTACCGTGGTCGGGCAGGATGGCCACCACCACGTCATCTTCGCTGAGCTCACCCTTGATCTGGTGGATGCACTGGATGGCTGCGCCACTGCTGTAGCCGGCCATGATGCCTTCCTTGCGCGCCAGCTCGCGCGTGCGGAAGGCCGCGTCTTTGTCGGTCACCTTGACGAACTTGTCGATGAGGCTGAAATCGACGTTGGCCGGGATGATGTTCTTGCCCGTACCCTCGATGCGGTAGGAATAGATCTCGTTTTCGTCGTAGATGCCGGTCTCGTGATACTTCTTCAGTACCGAGCCATAGGCATCCACGGCGATGACGCGGATGTCGGGGTTTTGCTCTTTGAGATAGCGCGCCGTGCCGCTGAGTGTGCCGCCCGTGCCGGCGCTGGCCACCAGCACCGTGACGCGCCCGCCCGTCTGCTCCCAGATCTCGGGGCCGGTGGTCAGATAGTGGGCCTCGGCGTTTTCGAGGTTGAAGTTCTGATTGACGTAATAGGCATTGGGAATTTCCTGCGCCAGGCGTTCGGCCATCTTGTAATAGGAATCGGGGTCGTCGGGCTTGGCGCTCTTGGGGCAGATGACCACTTCGGCGCCGAGCGCCTCGAGCATGTCCACCTTCTCCTTGGAAATCTTGCTGGCCGCCGTCAGCACGCATTTGTAGCCTTTGATGGCCGCCACCATGGCCAGGCTGAAGCCCGTATTGCCCGAGGTGGCTTCGATGAGCGTGGCGCCCGGCTTCAGCTCACCGCGCTTCTCGGCCTGCTCGATCATGTGCAGGGCGATGCGGTCTTTGGCCGACTGCCCCGGGTTGAAGCCCTCGACCTTGACGTACACCTCGCCTGGCACGCCTTCCACCACCCGATGCAGGCGAATCAACGGCGTCTGACCGATCGTGTCGAGAATGGTCTGGCAAGGCCGGGCAAATCTCATTTTGTCGTCCATAGCTTTTTCTGCTTTGCGTTGTTTGCCTTCCGGCAAAGGACAACGGATTCAAAAAATGGTACCTGCCTGTTCTGGTCGTTGCGGCCCCGGAACATTCAAATTGACTTGAGGAGCGATGCAGGCACCCGGTTTTCAGAGCAGCAAAGAGGCGATGGCATGGGGCCGAAGCTACCGCTGCAAATATAGCCATTCACATGCACCGACTCAAAATGTTGCAAAGTATTTAACGCAACTCCGGCCGGAATGTACACTTTTTAAAAATAATCGATTTTTCCAGAAGAATCGGCAATACACTGATTTTGTTTGCCCTGTACCCCTGCCCGCCACACAGACCTTCGTCAACTACAGCTTTTTTCGAAAGAAAAAACACCTCCCCACCCGCCCCGAAGGCACGTCAATGAGGTGGTTGTTCAGGCGCTACGCCACGTATCCGGCGCCTGATACAGCTTGAGCCACAGGCCCGGCACCGGCTTGTCGTCGGTATCCAGGAAGTTCCACTCCCGCAGCGCCGACAGCTCGACGCCGTGGCGGCGTGCGACCTGTTCGAGTGTTTCTCCCCGCTCGAGGCGATGGAGGCGCAACAGTGCCGAATCGATGGGGTCGGCCGCGGGGTCGGGCTGGATGTTGACGCGCACACCTTCGAGCCGCTGGTCCTTGAGCCAGGCGCGGAAGGCAGGAAAAGCCGCTTCGGGCAAGGAAAGCAATGCCGGTTTGCGCGATGCCCATATCACTCCCTCCGGCCAGGCGGGGTTCAGCGCTTTCAACACCGCCAGCGGCACGCCCGTGGCCTTGCTCACAGCCCGCAGCGACAAACGTCCCTGCACGACCACCTCGTTGCGATGACGCATCCAGTCGGGCAGCGGCTTTGGTTCCAGACCGTGCAAGCCGTGGTACTGACAAACGTATGCAGCAGCCAGAAAGGCCGACACGTATCGAGCCGTCTGTCGGGGCAACCAGGGGCGCAGGTGCCAGTAGTTGCGCGTGTGCGCCTGACGGATGGCCTGCAACACCCGCCCCGAACCGCAATTGTATGCGGCCAGCACCAGCTCCCAGTCGCCGAACTCGGCATACAGATCCTTCAAATAGCGGGCGGCAGCCATGGTGGCACGCCAGGGATCGAGGCGCTCGTCGCGCACAGCGCTGACCTCCAGCCCGTACTGACGCGCCGTGGATGGCATGAACTGCCATAACCCCCGCGCGCCGGCCTCCGAGAGGGCATCGGGTTGCAGATTCGACTCTACCACCGCAAGATATTTCAGCGATACGGGCACTCCTTCCGCTTCGAACACTTGCTCGATGAGCGGGAACCACACTTCGGCACGACCCAGCATCAGGCTGGCATCGTAGCGTCCAAGGGTCAGATATCGCTCGAGGAACCAGCGGGCCGTCTCGTCGTACACCGGCGCCACCGGCACGTCCATCATCAAAAAGCGCTGTTCCACCGCTTCGTCCAGCATTCTGGACGCGCCTGCCGGCCATGCTGCACCCAGCATGACCCACACCGACAACGCCCACGGGATCCATTTCTTCATGTTCATGGGACTATGGTTTTCTGGTTCGCCTCTGCCAAAGTGTATTTATGACACAAAGGCAAAAATGGTTCAATATCCAACCACGCCACGAGACAACAGCTCGGCGAGGCGCGTTTTCATACTCACTTCAAAATGGTTCGGGAAATCCGGCAGTGCCGCTCAGTGTAATCGGTCAAATCGGTGCAACCTGCACACACTCCCCACTCCTCTCTCCGTCCCTCCATCACTCCGTCCCTCCATCACTCCGTCGCTCCGTCACTCTGTCACTCCGTCTCTCCTCTCTCTTCACTCCTCACACCATCCCTCCGTCTCAAAATTCCCGAACCGGATTGCGTTGAGTATGCATTTGCCCATCTGCCAGCGGGGCAAAATCTTACGGGCGAGTGCGGCAAATTGCCCAAAGCCGCTGTCGGCCGTGCAGACATTTTCGATATCTGGTTGTGAGTAAAAGATTTACAGGGCATTGTGGCCGGGCTCTGGCGGGATGGAGCTGCGCTTCCCGTGCGCAAACGTTCGTTTTTTTCGGGCACAACAGCCCCGCGGCCTTGCGGTGTGGCTGCAGCCAAAGGTTGCGGTTTTTGGCCGAGGAAGCGAAGAACTGAGGAACCGAAGAACCGAGGATTTGAGCAAGGTTGAGACCACTACGCGGATGTTGAGATGCCGACCAGGTCGGAATCTCAACATCACCGCGGCCTGTCCCGATTTTCGGGGCAGGGGTGTTTCAACCCTACACGCTCAATCCTTTTTGCGCCGGCTCATTTTCGGGATGTGGAATCATTTATTCAAGCACACCACCGACCAGAGGATCACATCACGATATTGTAGGCGACGAGCTGCCCGAACAGGCCAATCAGGTATCCGGGCCACAGCTCGCCCGGCGTGTGGGCATCGAGGTACAGGCGCGCCGTACCGACCAGACCGGCCAGCAGAATAAGGCCCATGAGCAGCACATTGACGTGGAGATACAGCGGTTCGAAGCCGTTGATCTGGAGGGTGAAATAGTCGAGGTCGAACGTAGCCATGGCCAGCAACATCAGCGCCAGCAGTCCGCCCATTCCCACAGCGTGTGCACTCACCTTGGTAAACGCATTCAGGAAAAACGTCACGAACAGGGAGATGGACGCGCCCAGCATGAAGGCCGCATAGATGCGCGGAATGTCGGTGTTGTTCAGGAAGTTGATGACGAGCCACAGGTAAAACATACCCGTCAGGATGTAGGGGCCGATGCGGTCGTGGCGGTCGCGCAATTCGATACTGCCCACCAGCCCCAGCATGCGCATCATGAAGACGGCAAAAGCCGGAATGAGGAAGGTGCTGAAAAACACCAGGATGAGCAGCCGCACCTCACCGGCCACCGAATGCACACCAAAGAGATAGGGATTGGTGCCCAGCAGCAGCAACAGACCATAGGTGGGCACCAGCAGCGGATGCGCCAACAGGGAAACGACCCGGGCGCCCGAACGCAAAAAAGCAGACAGCTTGTGGCTCGCGTGTGGCATGACATCCATATCCTTCGGCCGCAAAGAAATGGAAAAAGGCCGATCATCGGGCCAAGACTTGAGATATACCCCACGCAATCCGGTTAGGGAATTTTTGACGATGGTCGATTTCCCGAGAGGGAGAGATGGAGTGAATGAGCGAAGGAGAGACTGCACACCAAGAAAGTTTGGTGTGCGTGGTACCGATTGACCGGTTGCACCGATTTAACCGGTTTGACCGATTACACCATAACGCTCAACGCTCAACCTGCCCAACCGGTTTTCCCAAACCACTTCGCTTCGGGTATAGCGCAAGGAGAGAAGAGTGCGTGCAAGTCGTACCGATTCCACCATTTCCGCTATTTCCCCAAAAAATCAGGCCCTGCCGCTCGCGCGACAGGGCTCATGACTATGGACACCCTATGACTATAATGGTCAGAACGAATAATTTCCGGTACAGCCCGGCCGGACTTCAGCAAAGCTGTGCAATCTGCCGCACATGCGCAAATGCCGCGCCCGCAAATTGCGCCTCCTTTCGACATTTGCCACGGTTCGTTATACGACCGACATCCTTCCAGGATTCAAAATTGCTGCAAAAGATGCACCTGCAAACGCTCAAAGAAGGCATCAGCCGCTTTCGCAAACAGCTCGCGCGCCCGGCTCCGCCCGAGGTGCTGGCCCGCTACGAGGCCCAATACCACTTCCAGGAGGCATGGGATCCCAAGGCGCCCGATTTCGCGGCCATGCTGGAACGCTGCCTGCAGGCACGCCACAGCCGCCGCCTGTGGAGCCGCAGCGGCTACGAGCCGCGCGCCGTGCTGCTGGCGTTGGCCCGCTATGCGCCCGAGCTGGTGCGCACCTTCTTTCAGGAGTTGTTTGCCGAAAGGCGCAGCGTCGAAGACCGGCTCGACCGCTTCGTCTTCCACCTCGACGAGCTCTTTGCCGACTACCGCGCCCACGTGGCTCGCTGCCCCTGGCCCGCCCACTTCCACGACGACGGCTACCGCATGGCCTCCCACTATCTGGCGTTTCGCTTCCCGCAAAACTACGCCCCCTACGAACTGGAGCTGATGCAGGCCCTGTTGCGCCACCTGCGCGCGCCCAACGTACCGCTGAGCCACGACCTCGAACGCTATTTCAAGGTGATGCGCCTGCTGCGCAAGTTCTTGCTCGAAGACGAAGAGATTGTGCATCGGCACGAAGCACGACTCGCATCCGTGCCCCACGTAGCCGACAACCACCTGCTGCTGACCGAAGAACTGGCGCGCTTCATGACGGGACTCCCTTTTTGAAGCCACGTGCCTCGGGCATACAACTCGAAGGCAGTCGTTGCGTTCAGTCTTTGTCCCGAAGCGATCGCAAGGCGCTATCTTGGCCAATGCCGGAGCTTCGCGTACGATTTTTTCCCGGTTTCCTTATGTCGTATCAAACCTCTGCGAATATGCGCTTTTTGATGTGTTGCGCACTCCTGGGCAGTCTGCTGATGGCCGGCTGTACCTACACCCGGAAGATCACCGACGGTCAGACAGCTTTCGAACGCAGGCAGTATCCGCTTGCCATCGAGCTGCTGCAAAAAGACTTTCGCAAGGCCCGCTCGCGCGTGGAAAAAGGCAAGCTGGCCTTCCTCATCGGCGAGAGCTGGCGCATGATGCACGAAAACGACGAAGCAGCCCGCTGGTATCGCACGGCCTGGGACAACCTCTACGGCGTCGAAGCGCTCAAGCAATACGCCTATGCGCTCAAGCGTGCCGGCCGCTATGAAGAAGCCATGCAAGCCTTCAAGGAACTCGGCATCGAGATTGGCAGCCCCTACGAGTACCGGAAAGAGATCAGCGCCTGCCAGATCGCGCTGGGCTGGCTCGAAAACCAGGACAAGAGCATCCGGATCGAGGCGGCGCCATTCAACAGCTCGGCGGCCGACTACGCTCCGGCCCTGTTTGGCGAAAGCCGGATCGTCTTCACCTCCGACCGGGCCGCCGCTACCGGCGACGAGCCCTACCACTGGACAGGACGCGACTACACCGACCTGTTCGTAGCCGACCCCGCGACGGGCATCGTCGAGCCGTTCGATGCCGCCATCAATACGCCGAAGAACGAGGGCACGGCTACCTTCACCGCCGACGGCAGCGAAATGGTGTTCGTGCGCTGCGCCAACCAGGGCAAATTCGAAGACGGATATTGCCGCCTCTACTACAGCCGGCGCTCCGGCAATGGCTGGACGCCGCCGCTGCCCCTGCCTTTCCAGCGCGAAGGCATCAACTACGGGCAACCTGCCCTGAGCGCCGACGGCAGCGTGCTCTACTTCTCGTGCAACGATCCCGAAGGATGGGGCGGCTACGACCTGTGGCGCGTGGAACGCCACGGCAACGAGTGGGGCGAGCCCCGACTGCTGAGCCGCACCATCAACACGCCCGGCAACGAGCAGTTCCCAACCCTGCACGGCGACACGCTCTACTTCGCCTCCGACGGGCACATCGGCATGGGCGGCCTCGATATCTTCCGCACCTGGCCCATGCCCGACGGCGGATGGGTGCCTGTGCGCAACGTGCTGCCCCCGCTCAACTCCAGCGCCGACGACTTCGCGCTGGTGGTCGATGACCGCAGCCAGCCCGAAGAGGGTTGGCAGCACGGCTGGCTCACCTCCAACCGCGACGGCAACGACGACATCTACCACTTCGTGCGCATCACACCCGAAACGCCCGCCCTGGTCGAAACGCCGACGCTCCCCGACTCGGCCTACAAGCTGTGGCTCGACGTGTACGTGCTCCAGAAAATCTTCAGCGACCCGAACGACCCCTCCAGCCAGTACCTGGGCCGCAAGCCGCTGCCCGACGCCACGCTCGTCGTGGCCCACGACGGACAAACCGACACGCTCGGCACCGGCCAGGACGGGCTGGTCAGCCTGCAGCTCGAGTGGGATACCGACTACACCTTCACCGCCTCGGCCGAGGGCTTCCTCACCAATCAGGCCACCTTCAGCACGCGCGGCATCGGGCGTGACCCCGCCCAGCCCGAGCAGCACTTCGAGCTGGAGATCGTGCTCGACCGCATCTACCTCAACCGCGAGATCGTGCTCGAAGACATCTACTACGACTTCGACCGCTGGGAGATCCGCGACGACGCCAAACCCACCCTCGACCGGCTGGCGCAGCAACTCAAGCTCAACCCCGACATCCGCATCATGCTCAGCTCGCATACCGACTGCCGCGGCTCCGACCGCTACAACCTCGAGCTTTCGCAAAAAAGAGCCCAGGCCGCCGTGGACTACCTGATCTCGAAAGGCATCTCACCCGACCGCCTCGTGGCCCGAGGCATGGGGGAAACGCAGCCCCGCGTGCAGTGCCTCTGCAGTCGCTGCACCGAAGAGGAACACCAGCTCAACCGGCGCACCACCTTCACCATCATTGATGACGGGGAGTTTTAGTGTAAGTGAGTGAGCGAGGAGAGATGGAGTGAGGAGCGATGGAGAGACAGAGAGACAGAGTGACAGAGAGACAGCGTGCAGGTGGGCCGGTTTCACCGATTCCACCACGACAAACCAACGCTACACCCTCAATCACTGCAACCAGATTTTCCGAACCACTTCGCAAGGGATATATCCATATCTTTCCCGTCGGGTTCAACCGTGGATAAATCAACGCTTCATGAAAGACATCCTCATTTCCACCACAGCCCACATTCCGGGCTACGAGATCGTCGAGGTGCTCGACATTGCGCGCGGCAGCACGGTGCGGGCGCGTAACCTCGGACGCGATATCTTTGCAGGCCTGCGCAATCTGGTCGGCGGCGAAATCAAGGAATACACCCAGCTCATGGCCGAGGCGCGCGAGCAGGCCATCGACCGCATGCTGGCCGATGCCGAACAGCTCGGCGCCGATGCCGTGGTCAGCGTGCGCTTCACGACGGCCATGGTCATGCAGGGTTGTTCCGAGATTCTGGCCTACGGCACGGCCGTGCGCCTGCGTCGAAAGGAGTGAAGAGAGATGGAGTGAGGAGTGAAGGAGTGCGGGAGTGCGCCGATTATACTCAACGCAATTCGGTCCGGGAATTACTGACAATGGTCAATGAACGATAGACGATGGACATTTTTGATTGAGGAACCGAGGACCGAGCCCGCTGAAAAAAGTCGAAAAATCATTTCAGTTACACAGAGATGCACTGAGCATACACTGATTTTCACAGAGTTGCAAAAACTGCGTGCAAACTGCGGCGCTTTCTGCGGCCGAAGGCTGCGGTTTTTGCCTGAGGAACCGTAGAGCCGAGAAATCGAGGATTTGACCAAGCACCTGATAGTCAAGATAAAAAACTCAACCCTACACGCTCAACCCTCAACCTGGTCAAAAACTGCGTGCAAACTGCGTTTACTGCGGCCGAAGGCTGCGGTTTCAATGAGTGAGGAACCGAGGCATTTTAGCAAATGCCCCATATCTTCACAAACATCTGAAAATATGAACATTAAACATTAAACTCTAAACTCTAAACCCTCAACTCTCAACCCTCAACCCTCAACCACTGCAACAGGATTTCCCGAACCACTGTGATGCGCGTATACAACCATTCGTGCCCCGCGCCGGCAGGTGGCATTTGCCGAAAGGCAGATGAGGTGCCAACTTTTTTTCATTTTTCGCATTGGTGCCACGGCGCAAGCCCGGATCGCGCGGTGGGCGGTGCTTCAAACACCTGAACATATCATGGCAAAAGAGAAGAAGAAGAGTCCGACAGAAATCGTCAACAAGCGAGCCGAGTTCGAGTACTACCTCGAAGAGAAATACGAAGCGGGCCTCGTGTTGACGGGCACGGAGATCAAGTCCATCCGGCAGGGACACGTGAGCCTGACCGACGCGTATTGCTTTTTCCGAAAGGGAGAGCTTTACGTCAAGAACATGTACATCAAGGAGTACGAGTTCGCTTCGCACTTCAATCACGAGCCGCGGCGCGAACGCAAGCTGCTGCTCAAAAAATCGGAGTTGCGCAAGCTGCAACGCCGCGTCAAGGAGCGGGGCTACACCATCGTGCCCTACCGCCTCTACATCAACGAGCGGGGCTACGCCAAGCTCGAAATTGCGCTGGCCCGCGGCAAGAAGCGCTTCGACAAGCGCGAAAGCATCAAGGAGCGCGACGTGGCGCGCGAGCTGGGCCGCCGTACCAAAATCAAATTCTGAAGTGGCCGTGCAAGCTGCCCACGCCATGCTTCCCTGGTTCGACGCCGCCACGATCGATCGCCTGGCGCGCTTCGAGTGGCTGGTCGAGGTATTGCGCACAGGGTTTCAAAGCGAAGTAGTCGCGCCGCCACGTCCGCACTACGATTTGCCGGAAGGCCGCACCCTCCTGCTGATGCCGGCCTGGGAGGAGGCCTGGATCGGCACCAAGCTGGTGACCATCTTTCCCGACAACCCGCAGGCAGGCAAGCCTTCCATCCAGGGCGTGTACGTGCTGTGCAGCGGCCGCGACGGCGCCCCGCTCGCACTGTTCGATGCGCGTGCCCTCACGCTGTGGCGCACGGCTGCGGCCTCGGCCCTGGCGGCCACCTGCCTTGCCGGCAGCGTGGCCACGCTGCTCGTCGTCGGCACGGGTGCGCTGGCGCCTTTCCTGGCAAGGGCGCATGCCGCACTGCAGCGCCCGCGCCGCATCCTCGTCTGGGGACGCAAGCCCGAAAAAGCGAAAGCGCTCGCCGCCGCCCTGCGCGCCGAGGGACATGCCGCCACCGCCGTAGCCGATCTGGAGCGTGCCATCCCCCGGGCCGACCTCATCAGTTGCGCCACCATGAGCACCGAACCGCTGGTGCGAGGCTCCCTGCTGCGGCCCGGCCAGCACCTCGACCTCGTGGGTTCCTACCGGCCCCACATGCGCGAAGCCGACAGCGAAGCCATCGGGCGGGCCACCCTCTTTGTCGATACGTTCACCGCTCTCGAAGAGAGCGGCGACCTGGCCATTCCCATAAGGGAAGGCCGCCTTTCGGCAAATGACGTGGCGGCCGACCTGACGGCCCTCTGCCGGGGCCGACACCCGGGCCGCACCCATCCCGACGAAATCACGCTTTTCAAGTCGGTGGGCTGCGCACTGGAAGACCTGGTCACGGCCGCCGCGCTGTGGCGCCGAAGCGAGGCACAAGGGCCGACGACAGGATAGGACGCCGTAACGAAGCGGTGACCTACCTTTGCCCCCCATCAAAACCGCCCGACTGTGTTGCTGACCAAGCCTCTGCGCCAGTATATCAATACGTTTCGCGGCCTGCCCGTCACGGTCTGGAAGCTGGCACTGGTCATGCTCATCAACCGCAGCGGCACCATGGTGCTGCCTTTCCTCACCGTCTATCTGACCCACGAGCTGGGCTACACGCTGGCCCAGGCCGGCTGGGTGATGACCTGCTTCGGCATCGGCTCGCTGGCCGGCGCCTGGCTGGGGGGCAAGCTGACCGATCGCATCGGCCCCTGGAGCGTACAGATGGGCAGTCTTTCACTCACGGGCTTCCTCTACCTGGCGCTCATGTGGGTGACCGACCTGTGGGCCATCGGTGCGCTGGTGACGGCCACCAGCCTGGTAGCCGACACCTTCCGGCCGGCCAACCTGACGGCCCTGAGCCGATACACCACGCCCGACAACCGCACGCGCTCGCTCTCGCTGATTCGCCTGGCCGTCAACCTCGGCTTTTCGGCAGGGCCGGCAGCCGGCGGCTTCATCGCCGCCCACTTCGGCTACGCGTGGCTCTTCGTGGTCAACGGGCTGACGTACATGATCTCTGCCGTCTTTTTCGCCTTGGCGCTGCCCCGCGATGACCAGGCCGCCCTCGAAGAAGGGCAGCAACCCGAAGCCGTCACCGGCTCCCTCCGCAAGCAGGCCTCGGTCTGGACCGACCGCCGGTTCGTGTGGTTCATCTTTTTCCTGCTGCTCAACCTCGTGGCCTTTTTCCAGTTGCTCGCCACCGTGCCGGTCTATCTGCGCAGCGTGCTGCACTACAGCGAAGACACCATCGGCCTGGTCATGGCCGGCAACGGCCTGCTCATCGTCTTGTTCGAGATGCCGCTCATCTACTGGCTCGAGCAGCGCTTCCCGGCCATGGGCCTGATGGTGGCCGGCGCCGTCCTCATCGGGCTGTCCTATGTGGGCTTCCTGCTTCCGCTGTGGCACGCACTGGCCACAGGATGGTGGGTGGTGCTCATCAGCATCGGCGAAATCATCAACTTCCCCTTTTCCAACACCCTCGCCATGGAACGCGCGCCGACGCACATGCGCGGCCAGTACATGGGCCTGTACACCATGATGTTTTCCGTGTCGTTTATCCTGGCGCCCCTCATCGGCACCCGGATCGCTGATCACTTCGGTTTCAATGTGTTGTGGATTGCCTGCCTGCTCCTGTCGCTGGCCTCGGCGGCAGGGTTGTACCGGATGTGGCGCAGCGGACGCTTTCCGGGCAAGGCAAGAGCATAAAGGCCTTCGTATCTTTCGGCCATGGCCATCTTGCACATACAGACCCCCATTGGCTGGCTGCGCATAGGGGGTACAGCAGCGGCCATACGCGAGGTGCGGCGCGTGGACGCCCCCGCACCCGACACCGAGCCCGTGCCGCCCCTGCTGCGCGATTGCGCCCGCCAGCTGGAAGAGTACTTTCAGCGTACGCGCCAGACGTTCGAGCTGCCGCTCGACTATGGCGATGCGCCGCCCTTTCACAGGAAAGTGTGGGACGCCTTGCGGCAAATTCCGTATGGTCAAACCACCTCCTACCTGGCCATTGCGCGCCAGTTGGGCGACCCCAAGGCCGTGCGGGCCGTGGGTCAGGCCAACCGCGCCAACCCCATCGCCATCATCATCCCGTGCCATCGCGTCATCGCCGCCAATGGCGACCTGCAAGGCTACTTTTACGGCCTCGAGGTGAAACGCCAATTGCTCGAGCTGGAAAATCCCCGCTCTTTTGCCCGACAGGGCTCGCTTTTTGACTGAATGGTATGGTCGCAGAAAGTGCGTTTTTACGTAAAAAATGATAGTCATGCCCCGTATCCGCGTCATCAAAGGCGATATCACGAAACAGCAGGTCGATGCCGTGGTCAATGCCGCCAACTCCTCGCTCATGGGTGGCGGCGGCGTGGATGGCGCTATCCACCGCGCCGGCGGCCCGGCCATTCTCGAAGAATGCAAACAGATCATCGCGCGCATCGGCCATTTGCCGACAGGCGAAGCCGTAGTCACCACTGCCGGCCACATGCCTGCACAGAAGGTGATCCACACCCCAGGGCCCATCTACGATCCCGCCCGCCCCGACGAGATGCGGCGCCTGCTGGCCAACGCCTACCGCAACAGCCTGGCGCGCGCCGTCGAGCACGGGCTGCGCACCGTGGCCTTCCCCAACATCAGCACGGGCGTGTATGGATACCCCAAACCCGAAGCCGCCGAGGTGGCTATCGAGACGGTGCGCCGCTTTCTCGAAGCGCATCCCGATGCCATTGATGAGGTGCGCTTCGTGTGTTTCGACGACGAAAATTACCACCTTTACCTTGCGATGCTGGGCGGCGATGAGGTCGAGGTTTGAGGTGCCGAGGAACCGGAGCATCGAGGATTTGACCAAAAAGCGCTCAACCCTTGTATGTTGCGTCTGCCAGATCCGAAGCCTCTTCGGGGGCCAGCCGCCCGGCGGCATCTCAACATCCGCTACGCGGTCCCAACCCGCTACGCTACCCCCTCGACCCTTCATTCCGGGTATGAACGAGTACTCATTGCGATCACTTCACCACACACAACAACGAAAGGACTTTTATGAAAATAGCTGTATTTCCCGGCTCTTTCGACCCCATCACGGCAGGGCACGTGGACCTGGTGCGCCGCGCCGCGCCGCTGTTCGACAAGATCATCGTGGCTGTAGGCGTCAATTCGCAGAAGCAAACGCTCTTCCCGCTCGAGCAGCGGCTGGCGTGGCTGCGGGCCGTGTTCGCCCATGACGACAAGGTGGAGGTGGACCACTTCGACGGGCTCACGGCCCACTATTGCGCGCGCGTGGGGGCCCGCTACCTGTTGCGCGGCCTGCGCAATGCCTCCGACTTCGACTACGAAAAGACCATCTCGCAGCTCAACCACATCATCGGGCACGGCCTGGAAACCATCTTCCTCATCAGCCGGCCGGCCTACAGCCACATCAGCTCCACCATTGTGCGCGAGATCATCCGCGGCGGCGGCGATGCTTCTCCTTTCTTGCCCGAAGAAATCAAACTCTGATGCCATACGCTTACCTGCTCTTCGATGCCGACCACACCTTGCTCGACTTCCGGGCCACGGCTCGCAAGGCCTTTTTCCATACCATGCGCTACTTCGGCATCGAGTGCGACGACGCCCACTTTGCCCATTACGAGCAACTCAACCACCACTACTGGCAGGCCTACGAGTCGGGCCGCATCGACGAGCGCGAGCTGCGCCTGGGCCGCTGGCAAGCCTTCTTCGAGCTGCTGCGCGAGTGGCGCGATCCGGCCGAAGTCAACGAATGCTACATCGAGGCCGTGAGTCGGTCGGCCATCCTGCTCGAAGGAGCCCGGCCGTTGCTCGACCGCCTCAAGGGCGCGGGCTGGCGCATGGCCCTGGTGACCAACGGCCTGAGCCAGGTGCAGCGCCCCCGCCTGCGGCACAGCGGCATCGAGACCTACTTCGACTTCGTCGTCATCTCCGACGAGGTGGGCAGCGCCAAGCCCCAACGCGCCTTTTTCGATCACGCCTTTCGGCAAATGGAACCCGTGCTGGCACGCCGCCCCCACCCCGAAGAGGTACTCGTCATCGGCGACAGCCTCGAAGCCGACATCAAGGGCGGGCGCGACTACGGCTGCCACACCTGCTGGTACAACCCCGAGGGCAAGCCCCGGCCCCGCGACATCGAACCCCACTACGAGGTGCACCGCCTCGAAGCCGTAGCCGACCTGCTCGGGGCATGAGCCAAACCCTGTGCCGCACACGCAACCGTTATGCTCGGCACAGGCCGGTCTTTGGAGAGGGAGTGAATGAGTGACGGAGTGACAGAGCGAAGGAGCGACAGAGCACGCAGCAGTTCCACCGATTTGACCGATTTGATGCGAGCCTCCAATCGGCGCCTGCATCTGACCTTTGTGTAACTTGAGCGCCCCTTTTTTCGTGCTTGCGCAAAAAGGCTATCGCCAAACGACCGACGTGTGAAGAATCTGATTCCGCATTTCATCCACGACCGATACCTCGAAGGGCGCCGGCATGGCACCTTCGACGGAGGCGCCCTGTTTGTGGACCTGTCGGGTTTCACGCGCCTGACGAGTACCCTGATGAAGCAGGGCAAGGGCGGCGCCGAGCGCCTGTCGCTCATCCTCAACCAGATCTTCGAGCCCCTCGTGCAACTCGTCTATGCGCAGGGTGGCTTCATCCCCTACTTTGCCGGCGACTCCTTCACGGCTCTCTTCCCCGGCAGTGAGGGTGCGGAGGCGCCATTTGCCGAAAGGCAAGAAAAACAGGTTGCCCTTGTCGAGCGGCTCGTCCATACGGCGCTGCAGGCGCGCGCCCGCTTCATGGCCGACGAGGTGCGCTTCGACGAGTTTGCTTTCGGCATCAAGGTGGGCATGGCGCTGGGCACCGTCGAGTGGGGCATCGTGGGCGAGGAGCGCCTGGCTTTCTACTTCCGCGGACCCGCCATCGATGGCTGCGCCCGTGCCCAGCAATATGCCGGCACCTCCGAGATCGTGGTGGACGACAGCCTGCACGCCCTGCTGGCCGATCGCTACCGCCTCAGGCCGCTGCCTGCCGAAGGCCTCTTCGTGCTCGACAGCGACTCCGTGCCGGCAGCAACGCCTGCCGTGCCGCCCTCGTTGCCCCCCCTGCGCGAAGACGTCCTCGTCCGGTTCGTGCCGGAAGAGGTGTTGCGCTTCGACGCGCAGGGCGAGTTTCGGCACGTGGTGCCCGTAGCCATCTCTTTCGAAGGGCTCGACACCCACGAAGCCCTCGACCGCTTCGTGCAAATCGCCTTGCGGCAGATGGACGCCTTCGGCGGCTACCTCAAGGAAGTAGACTTCGGCGACAAGGGCGGCGTGCTGTTCGGGCTGTTTGGCGCACCCGTCACTTTCGAGAACAACGTGGCGCGCGCGCTCGAATTCCTGCTGTCGCTGCGCGAAGAGTGGCGGGCGTTGCGACCTGACTTGCCCGCCTTGCGCACCCGTGCCGGCCTGGCGTCGGGCGTGGCCTGGGCCGGTCTGGTGGGCGGCCAGGCGCGCGCGCAGTACGCCGCAGTGGGCCTGCGCGTCAACCTGGCGGCCCGCCTGATGACGCAGGCGCGCTGGGGCGAGATCCTCACCGACGACGAGGTGCAAAAAGAACGCCACTACAAGTTCCGCTATCAGGGCGACATCACTTACAAGGGCTTCGAGCGCAGTGTGCCCACCTACCAACTGGTGGGCCGCGGGGCCGTGCGCGCCCAGCGGTTCTCCGGGCCGTTCGTGGGGCGCGAAGTGGAACTGGCCGACCTGCGCATGTTCTTTTCCCAGAACCTGCAGCAGCGGCGCCCTGCCATGGCGTTCGTCTTTGGCGAGGCCGGTGCGGGCAAGTCGCGCCTGACGTGGGAGCTGCGCACCGCCCTGCAAGGCCGCTACAACCTGGCCTGGTTCTCCTGCCAGGCCGACCAGATTTTGCGCAAACCCCTCAACCCGTTCATCTTTTTCCTCAAAAACTACTTCGACCAGTCGCCCGAAAACGATCGAGCCACCAATCGCAAGCTCTTCGAGCAGCGCTTCCAGAGCTTGCTCAACGATTGCTCGGCCATCCTCCACGGGCAGGCCGAAGCCATCCGCCGCGAGATCGTGCGCACCAAACCGGTCTATGCCGCCCTCATCGGGCTGGACCAGGAACACCCCTTCTGGAAAAACCTCGACGCCCGCGGCCGCTACCAGAACTCGCTGGCCGCCCTGTCGAGCCTGTTCATCGCCGAGTCGTTGATACAACCCATCATTATCGAGGTGGAAGACGCCCACTGGCTCGACGCCATGAGCCGAGACTTCCTGCGCGAGTTCGTGCCCCGCATGGCCGACTTCCCCATCGCCTTCCTCTTCACCTCGCGCTACCTCGACAATGGCGCCCGCCCCGAGATTGTGGACCGACACCTGCTCGAACGCCACCGCATCGACACGCTGCACCTCGACCTGCGCCTCTGGGACAGGGATGCGCTCACGCGCTTCGTGCACGATCAGCTCGGTGGCCCCGTGAGCGACCAGTTGGTAGCCACCCTGCAACGCGCCACCGAAGGCAATCCCTTCTATGCCGAGCAGATGCTCGAATACTTCCGCGAGACCGGGCAGCTCATCCGGCAAGAGGGCCAGTGGACGCTCAAGGACGAGCAAGTGGCGCTGACCAGCTCCATCGAGGCCATCCTGATGGCCCGCATCGACCGCCTGTCCGACATGGTGCGCGAGACGGTCAAGGCGGCCGCCGTCATCGGGCGCGAGTTCGAGCTGCCCGTGCTCGAAGAGGTGATGAAAGCACACAACCACACGGCCCGCCCGCCGCGCGACCTGGGCCAACAACTGCGCGAGCAGGTGCGCCATGCCGAAGAGGGGCAGATCTGGCAGGCCGTCAACGAGCTGCGCTACATGTTTCGGCACTCGCTGCTGCGCGAAGCGGCCTACGGCATGCAGGTCAAGGCGCGCCTGCGCCAACTGCATCGCCTCATCGCCCGGGCCATCGAAAAGATCTATGCCGACCAGTTGGAAGAGCGCTACCTCGATCTGGCCTTCCACTACGAGCAGGCCGGCGTCACGGAAAAGATGCAGTACTACCTGCGCAAGGCCGCCGACCATGCGCGCCGCCACTACCAGAACCAGACGGCACTGACCTATTACGACAAGCTGCTCGACAGCTTGCGCGCCACCAACGACCTGGCCGGCATGGTCGAGGCCCTGCTCGCCAAAGGCAACGTCCTGGAACTGACAGGACGCTGGGACGAGGCGCGCCAGGCGTACGAAGAGGCCCTCGACTCGGCCCGGGCCGAACACAACGACCAGCTCATCGCCCGCGCCATGGACAGCCTCGGCCACCTGCTCATGCTGCAGGGCCGGTACGACGCAGCGCATGGCTGGCTCGTCAAGGCCGCCGCCCGCTTCGAGCAGCTCGACGACCGCGCCGGCATTGCGCGCACGTATGGCCACCTGGGCAACCTCTTTTTCCGGCAGGGGCGCTACCGCGATGCCGAGCGCTACTTTCTGCGCAGCATCCACATGGCCGAAGGGCAGCCCCACACCCCCGACATGGCCGCCATCGTCGGCAACCTCGGCCTCACCTACATGAACCTCGGCCAGTACGACGAAGCCATCCCCTGGCTCGAACGCCAGCTCGACGTGTGCCGCAAAGCCGGCGACAAGCAGGGCATGGCCGGCCTGTACACCAACCTCGGCATCGTGCGCCTCGAAAAGGGCGACTACGACGCCGCCCTCGTCAACTTCCAACAGGGGCTGGCCCTGGCCGAAGAGCTGGGCAACAAGCTGCTCGTCTGCATCGCTACGGGTTCCATGGGCAGCGTCTTCCAGCAAAAGGGCGACTACAGCCGCGCCATGGAACACTTCCAGCGCGACCTGGCCCTCACCGAAGAGCTGGGCGACAAGCAGGGCAAAGCCATCGCCCTGGGCCTCATCGGCGACCTGTACAGCACCATGGGCCGATTCGACCAGGCCATCCACTACCTCCAGCAGCAACTGGCCCTCTCGGAAGAGCTGCGCTACCAGAAAGGCATCGCCAAAGCCGTCAACTCGCTCGGCGACGTCTATTTCTTCCTCGGCGACTACGCCCAATCGCTGCATTACTACGACCGCGCCATCGACATCGCCCGACGCATCGACAACCGCCTGGTGCTCGGCTTCAGCCTCGTCGAAAAAGCCATCGTGTTGTGCGAGGCCGGCCGCACCGACGAGGCCGCCCGCATCGCTGAAGAAGCACAGGCACTGGCGCGCGAGCTGGGCAACCCCGAGCTGCTGTTCGAGACCCGACTGGTGCAGGCGCGCATCGCACGTGTTGCCGGCCGTACCGACGAGGCGCACGCCATCCTCTCGGAGCTGCGCTCGGGCCTGCTGGGACGCAAAGAGCAGGCCGCCGTCTTCTTCGAGCTCCATGCCCTGACCGGCAAAGACGCCTACCGCCAGCGCGCCCTCGACCTCTACCAGGCACTCTTTGCCGAGACGCCGCGTTATCTGTATCGCCTCCGCATCGAGGAGCTGCTGCGATGAACCCCATTTTGCTCCATGCAAACCACGGCCATGTGCTTCACCCTCATCCTTGCTCTCTTGCTCACCTGCAGTTGCCGGCCAACGACCGACTGGTCGGCCCACTTCGACCCGGCGCCCTTCGACATGCCCTACGACCTGAGCCGGCCCGACACCTGCTGGCTGCTGCCCGACGCCCTGCGCGAAATCTCGGGCCTGAGCTGGAGCCACGACACGCTCTGGACGCACAACGACGAGCAGGGCATCCTCTTCCGCCTTTCGGCAAATGACGCCTCCCTGCTCGACACCCTCCACTTCCACAAGGACGGCGACTACGAAGGCATCGAAAAGGTCGGCTCGACCGTGTGGGTGGTCAAAAGCAACGGCACGCTCTATGCCGTGGACCTCCGCACGCGCACCACCCGCAAGTATGCCACGCCGCTGGGCAAGGCCCAGGACGTCGAAGGCCTTGCCTGCGACACTGCCCACCGACGCCTGCTGCTGGCGTGCAAGGGCAGCGCCGGCGACGGGTTCAGCCCTTTCGAGCGGGCCATCTACGCCTTCGACCTCGACTCACTGGCGCTGGCGCCGCGCCCGCTCTACGTCATCCACCAGCAGGCTGTGGACGCCTGGCTGGGCAGCCAGCCTGCCGGCGAATGGCGCGACAAGCTCATGGAGGCTTTCGCCAAAACCGACGACCACCTGCGCTTCCGGCCCTCGGCCCTGGCCGTCCACCCGCTGACGGGCGACCTGTGGGTCGTCTCTTCCCCCGGCAAGCTGCTGCTCGTGCTGTCGCCACAGGGCAAGATTCGGCACATCGCCCGCCTCGACAAGCGCATCCTGCCCCAGCCCGAAGGTATCGCCTTTGCTCCCGACGGCACGCTCTTTCTGGCCAGTGAAGGGCGCCAAGGGCAGGGCAAAATTTGCCGATTTCGTCCCGAGACGTCCGCTGACTAACGTCAGGCGGGCCTTTTTTGCGGAAGCACTGCGAGATTTGCCCGGGAAACTCAATCTTTGCAAGCGCTTTCGCAAATACCTCACAAACCACCTCGAATAATGAGCATCGTTGAAGTACGCGTGCCCAACGTGGGCGAATCGGTTACGGAAGTGACGCTGTCGCAATGGCTCAAACCCGACGGCGCCTATGTCAGGCAAGACGAACCCATCTGCGAGTTCGAATCCGACAAAGCCACGCTCGAGCTGCCGGCCGAAGCATCGGGCAAGCTCATCCACGTGGCCAAAGAAGGCGACGACCTCGAGATCGGCGCGCTCATCGCCAAAATCGACACCAGCGTCGCGGCCGATGAAGGCGACGCGCCCGCTTCGGCACCTGCCACCGATGAAGCCAAACAACCGGCCGCACCCCAACCCGAGGCGGCCGCAGCACCCGCACCGAGTGCGGAAAAAAGTTATGCCGCCGGCCATCCCTCGCCGGCTGCCGCCAAAATTTTGCGCGAAGCAGGCATCGAGCCCGCTCAGGTAAAAGGCACGGGCAAAGATGGCCGCATCACCAAGGAAGATGCGCTCAAGGCCGTCGAAGCGCAACAAGCGGCGCCCCGGCCGGCCGCAGCGCCCGCAGCGGAAGAAGCCACCGACGCCCCCGCACCGGCAACGGCGCCGGCCCGGCCCTTCAGCCGCAACGAGCGCCGCAAGAAGATGAGCCGCATGCGGCGCACCATCGCCGCCCGCTTGGTCTCGGCCAAGAACCAGACGGCCATGCTCACCACCTTCAACGAGATCGACATGACGGGCGTCATCGAGCTGCGCAAGAAGTACCAGGAGCAGTTCGTCAAGAAGTACGGCATCAAGCTGGGCTTCATGTCCATTTTTGCGAAAGCATGTGCCAAGGCCCTCATGGAGATGCCCGACGTCAACGCCTTCATCGAGGGCAACGAAATCGTCTATCACGACTACGTCGATATCTCCATCGCCATCGCCACGCCCAACGGCCTGGTGGTGCCGCCCGTGCGCAACGTCGAGTCGCTCCACTTTGCCGACATCGAGCGCAAGATCAAAGAGCTGGCCGACAAGGCGCGCTCGGGCAAGCTGACCATCGAGGAGATGCAGGGCGGCACGTTCACCATCACCAACGGCGGCATCTTCGGCTCGCTGATGAGCACGCCCATCCTCAACGAACCCCAGTCGGCCATCCTCGGCATGCACGCCATCAAGGAACGGCCCGTGGTGGTGGACGGCCAGATCGTGGTGCGCCCCATGATGTACGTGGCGCTCAGCTACGACCACCGCATCATCGACGGCGCCACCTCGGTGACTTTCCTCGTGCGCGTCAAGGAGCTGGTCGAAGACCCGACAAAGCTGCTGCTCGATATCTGAGCGGGAGCAGATGCGCGTGAGGTTGCGTTTCGTGGTCGAAAGATCATTCAGTTACACAGAGCGCCACTGAGCATGCACTGATTTTCACAGAGTTGCAAACTATAAACCCTAAACCCTCAGCCATCGCAACCAGATTTCCTCAACCACTTTGAGGTGCGTGTATACTCAACGCAATCCGGTTTGGGAATTTTTGATGATGGTCATTTTGAGATTGAGAGATGGAGCGACGGAGTGACCAGAGCGATGGAGTGAAGGAGTGAGCGAGTGAAGGAGTTAGGAGAGAAGTAGAGAGTGTGAGTGAGCGATTGCGCAAACTGCGCGACAACTGCGTCTTCTGCGGCTGAAA
>WFYJ01000249.1 GCA_015490175.1 Saprospiraceae bacterium
AAAACGGCGCATTCGGTTGCTCTTCGGGTCGTAATAAGGGATATAGATTTCATCTAAGGATTCGTCGATTTTGCTAAACGTCCACCAGTCGAGATGGTTAAAGGCGTTGTTCTCATTTTCCAAGTACTGTTCCAGATCGTTTAGGAAGCGCGCCTCACTGTGGTGGCGAATCACGTGGCGAATCCAGTCAATTCGCTCATTTTCGGTGAGTAGAATGGGCACATAGTAATGACGGGCAATACGCTTGATATGTAATGTTTGATTGTTGAAAGTGAAGGACTCATCACTTCGTATTGCCTGTAATTGATGAGCGATCTCTTCAAATGTAAGCATCCGAGCAACCACGTATTGCCAGGTCGGAGGTGGTGCGGGTAGCTTTGCTTCGCACCAAAACTACAGCAATCATGGCAAAAAGGAAGCAAAGCGCCCGCCGTTGGGCAGACATTCTGTCGCGCTATGCAGACTGGCAAGGCAGCGTACGGGCCTTTTGTGCGCGTGAAGGCATCAGCGTGGCGAGTTTCTACTACTGGCGCCGCAAGCAAGCGACTGAAAACGTTGCGGGTTTTGTACCGGTACAGCTCAAGGCCACGATTGAAGAAGCGCAGTGCAGTGGGGTGCGTTTGCACATAGGGCCTGCGGGCGTAGAGGTGGAGCTGCCGGCCAGCTGGGACGAGCAGCGCATTGGTCGTTTGCTCAAAGAGCTGTGGTGATGTGGGGCTGGGGACAACGGCGCATTTTTGTGTACGCTGCACCGACGGACATGCGCAAGGGCTTCGACGGGCTGTCGGGCCTGGTGCGCAGCAGCCATTCGGGCAGCCTTCTGAGCGGCGATCTGTTCGTTTTTGTGAATCGTCAGCGCGACAAACTCAAGATTCTGTACTGGGACGGCGACGGATTCGTATTGTGCTACAAGCGGCTGGAGAAAGGCACATTCCGTGTTCCCCGGGCAGAAGGGAAGAGCGTGTTGGAAGTGGATCGCGCCACACTGCTGATGCTGCTCGAAGGCCTGGAAATGAAAGAAATAAAAAGGCAAAAAAGATACCGTCGGCGTGCATGAAATACAGGCGGTTTTTCGTATCTTGTGGCTATGAGTCCCGAACAACTCATAGCAGAAAACAGGCAACTTGCAGCGACTGTCGAGCAGCTCACTGCCGAGAACAAACAGCTCAGGCAACAACTGGACGCGCTGAAGTGGCAGTTGGATCAGATGAAAAAAACGCTGTTTGGCGCACGCAATGAGCGCTCGCACCCACAGCCGCCGGGGCAACTGAGCCTTTTCGAGGACGATGAGGCGACACAGGAACAGCCCCCGGATCAGAAGAGCGAGGTGAAGAGCCACCAGCGCAGCAAGCCGCGCAAGAAACATCCGGGGCGGGCCCCCCTTCCCGAGCACTTGCCCGTCGAGGAGATCGTACTGGAGCCCGAGGAAGACACCACGGGAATGATTCTGATCGGGAAAGAGCGCAGCGAGCATATAGAGTTCGAACCTGCCAGCCTGTGGCGCGTGGTGATCATTCGCCCCAAGTACTTGCGCCCTGACGGGCGTATTGTGATCGCGCCGCTTCCGGATCGTCCGCTGGAAAAGAGTGTGGCAGGCCCGGGCCTGCTGGCGCACTTGGAAGTAGAGAAATTCGTGTGTCATCAGCCGTTTTACCGCCAGATCAAGCGCTTTTCCAGGCAATACGGCTGGAATTTGCAAGCCTCGACGCTGGATGGGTGGCACAAGGGGGTGTGCGCGTTGTTGACGCCCTTGTACGAGGAACTGAAGCGGCAAATGCTGGCCTGCGGTTACCTGCAGGTGGACGAGTCGCCCATCCGGGTGCTGAGCGGTGAGAAAAAAGGCAAGTCTCATCAAGGATACCAGTGGGTACATTACAGTCCGGAAAAAGGCCTGGTGTGGTTCCGCTATCGTCGGGGCCGGGGGCTGCACGGGCCGCGCGAAGTGTTGTCGGACTTTTCGGGCTACGTGCAATGCGACGGCTATCGGGTGTACGACAAGTTGGCCAGCGCCCTGTCGCAGATCGAACTGGTGGGTTGTTGGGTACACGCGCGGCGCAAGTTTTACGAAGCGCGGGACAGCCATCCTCAGGAGGCTGCACACGCCCTTGCGTTCTGGCGGGAGCTGTATGCCCACGAGGAAAAGTGCCGACACATGGATGCCGAGCAACGGCACGCATATCGTCAGGCACACCATGTACCGCTGATCGAGAAGTTTCGCAAGTGGGTAAGCCAACAACGCCAGGACACCTTGCCCAAAAGCCCGCTGGGGCGGGCGCTGCACTACTTCGAACAGCAATGGCCAAAGTTGGAAAAAGTCTTCTCGAACGGACGGCTGGAACTGGATAACAATCTGATCGAAAACAAAATCCGCCCCCTGGCGCTGGGGCGCAAGAACTACCTGTTTGCCGGGTCGCATTCAGGTGCCCAGCGCATTGCCATGATGTACTCTTTCTTCGGTACGTGCCTGGCCAACGAGGTGGATCCGTTCACGTGGCTCAGGGACGTACTCGAGCGCATCGCCACCCATCCGGTCAACCGACTCGATGAACTGCTCCCGCCAAAGTGGAAACAGGCAGCGCAGCTTGATACGCCCAAGCCTGCCGCCCTGGCCGAAACCCCGGCTGAGTGATCCGCTCATCCGCCCCGGCTTATACCTCACGCAAAGTGGTTGGTAACCGCCTGCACCTGTCGCCGGGTGCTAAAGCGCAAGATGCAGTTGCTCGGATGCTTACAAAAGGCGCGCAGTGCCGCCGCCGCACTGCAGCAGCAGATGGCCGCGTGGGTGCAGCGGGCTTTCCGCTGACCCGCAAGGCATATGGAGCCGCCGGTTTTGTCGGCTGTTTGCGAAATTGTATTGTTTTATTTACGTTGCTCGTCTGTTGTCATATATTTGGGAAACGGGATCCCGAGCGAATTTTTTAACTCAAAAACCGATTGTCATGAAACGATTTGCCCCCCCTTGGGAGAATCCGAATTTTTATCCTGTCTTTGAGCGCATTGGTGCTTTCCCTTTCGGGCTTCTCTCTGCGTGCGCAGAATGCGGGACAACTCGATTTTCAACTCGCAGGTACTGATTTTTACGGTTACACGCAGGTGGACGTGATCTGGAGTGGCTTTGACCTGCCCGCGATGCCGGGGGTGAGCTATTACTTCAACGTCACGGTCGATCTGAACCAGAACCTCCAACAAGGACAATGTGTGCGGGAAACGGAAACGGAGAATTACCTGCATCCCGCCATTGCCGGAGCAACCAGTATGCAGATCAGTAACGGCTCCGTTCAGCTCTATATCAACAATCTGGAAAACCTGAATCTCGAAAGTCCCATGACCCTGTTCACCATTCACTTCGCCGGCAGCCCGGGTACAACAGTGTCACTCGACTGGCGTATGGGAGCCGGGGTGAATCAATTGATTTCGATTCCAGGTGATCCAGATTTGGCTGGATTGTCTGAATCAATTTCAGTTTTTTTCCCTTCATTCGACATCAGTGGCACCATTATCAAGCCCCCGTTTACGCAATCGAATTGTGATGGCGGAATAGACGGAGCGGTACCGGGAGTAGAGGTAAGCCTGAGCACCGGTTTTTGGTGTGCTCCGGCCCAGACCGGCCAGATCCAGATGAATGCCTCGGACGGGAGCTACGCCTTTGAAGTGAATCGGTATTTCGATTACGGTATTTTCCCCTACAAATTCGACAATCCGGGATGTGGAGTCAACAGCCTGGATTATTATCTGGTGTACCGACACTTGTTGGGGATCGACTTTCTGGACTATCCCTGGCAATTTGTTGCAGCCGATATGAATCTGGATCACGTTCTTACTCCGGGTGATGCTGCGCGGATCAAACAACTGGTCAACGGCACTTTTGTCGCACCGGAAGGGTGGCATTCGTGGACTTTTATCCCGGTGAAAGACTACGCCTTTTTCCCGCCCGTAGCGCCGGATTACACCTATCCGTCCTATACCGAAGCCATTTTTATCAATGATTTGAATGCAGATTACGCGAACCAGGACTTTGCAGGAATCAAACGGGCCGATGTGGACGGGAGTTGCTCGGCCTGCACAGCGGAGAACCTGACGGGTACGTCAGGTAATGCAGCAACGGCCTTTCTGGAGTTGCCGGATGGCGCCATGGAGCCAGGCGAACAGGTGCGTTTGCCGCTCTATGTGGACAGTCGCTACCCTCTTGGCGCCTGTGCCTTTGCCCTCGGCTTTGATCCCGAATACGTCGATGTGCTCGCTGTCGAACCTGCATCCGGCGTTTACTGGGAAGAAGATATGCTCAATGAGGCGGCTCTTGCCGAGGGGACGGTGCGTGTAGCGTGGATGAGCCCGCGGGCGGAGGGTTTTTCACCCGAAAGTGGACAACCGCTGTGTTACGTGATTCTGCAATCCAGGCGAAAGGTCGTTTCCCTGCGTCCGCTCGTGCAATTGTTGCCGTTCTTGCAGGATTGCAGTGCGGTCTCGCCCGATCTGCAGGTCAGCAAGCTGGCCTTGCGCTTCGAGGAAGCCCTCGAACCTGTGGTGGTGTTCCCCAACCCGGCAAGCGGGCATATTTCGGTGCTTTTCGAGCAGGACCAGGCGGCACCGGTGCGGCTGGAAATATTCGATGCCTCGGGAACCCGAATGTGGGAATCGGATGGATTTCGGGGGGCTGGTACGCTGCAATGGGAAATCCCACTGAATACATGGCCTGCAGGGGTATATGTGGTGCGCGTCTGGTCAGGTGACCGCATTGCTTCTACCCGATTCGTCATCAGCAGATAAGTGAAAGAAGTTCCCGGCCCGGTTTTGCCTCCACGGGTGGCGTCGGGCCGGTTTTTTTTACCGTCTCCGATTCAATTGGATGAAATTTCCTGTTAGGCCGGTAGTGGTCTTCAGAGGTGGATTGTTGATTATTTTCTGTCTGTGGACGGCGCCGTCCATGTCTGTCGCATACACATGCTACTTTATGTACCGGCGCTATAAAGTGTTTTTTTCTATGTATAAGAAAATAACTTTACCTGCCCTGATGTTTTTTTCCTTTTTTGGGGCTAGTGTTCAAGGGCAGCAGATTTATTTTGTCACTTATCTGGGTGATTTGTATTCTATGGATTTGAACAGTTGTGATACAACCCTTGTGTGGGATGTCCCTGATTCTCTATTGTTTGGTGCAGATGACTTGACCTCGGCACCGGATGGATTTTTATATATTTTGAATACCTCAATTAACTCAGATCTGTATAAAGTAAATCCGGATATTGGCTTCTTTGAACATGTTATAACTGTTTGCGAGTCGCCGAATTGTAATAATATTAACGGGATGACTGCAGATTATCAGGGTAATATTTATATAGCAGGTAGAAGACTTTACGTATATAATATTTACTCTGGATCTTTTGAGGATAAAGGGCCCTTTCCTGCGGGCATATCTTCAGCCGGGGATCTGACATTTCGAAATGATTCCCTCATTATGTCCGGCAAAGACGGGAAAATCGTATTGGTTGATATAGAATCACCTGAGAATAGTGAAGTGCTTTTTACTTATTCCACGATGGAAACCGGCTACCATTTTTTTGGCATTACTACAGTGTTTTATGATTGTGACAGTCTGCTTACCATAGCTTCAACGCCGCTGAATGATTATTATTGGCTTGATTTTCAAACTTCCACTATTCATCCTTATAATTGTGAAATACTCGCTTCCAATACGGGGCTGACGACTGCGTGGGAGTGGCAGGCAAGCGGATGCGATCTGGCGTTGAGTCTGGATACGGACGGCAGCAGTCTGGTATGGGGCTGGGGGACTGCCGGCGATTATTCGTTTGTGGCGTGTGGCCTGGACACACTTGCCATAAGTGATGTGGACGTGGAGGTGGATGCTTCGGGCGGGGTGGATTCCGTGCTGGTGCATATCGTTCAGGGCAACGGATCGCTGTGGTGGTCTTCTGGTGGTGCGGGTGCGGTGAGCGCCGAGTGGTTGTCGGCGGATTCGCTGGTGCTTCGGGCCTTGCCGGCGGCTCAGCCGGGCGATCTGTCGTCGGCGCTGGGTCAGGTGCGACTGGTGCCTGAGGAGGCAGGGGTCTATGAGGTGGAGGTGCGTGCCTGGGCGGCACCGTTGCAAGAGCGGGTGGTACGAGCGCGGCTGTGGGTGTTTGATGGGCCGCAGGTTTTTTCTCTTGGCGACTCGATTGTGGAATGTGCGTTGGCCAGTGTGCTGCTGGTAGTGCCGGACAGTGCGCTGTATCCGGTGGGGGACAGCCTGTGGGGTTCGTGGCAGTGGTCAGACGGGAGCAGTGGACAGGGCCTGTTGGTGGTGGCGGAGGGGCTGTACGGCCTGGAAGTGGGTCTGGAAGGCAGCGAAAATTGCGTGTGGTCGGATACGGTTTCGGTACATTTCGGGATGGATGTGTGGACCTACGAGCAGGTGTGGGGCTGTAGCGGCGAGGCGGTATGGGCGGGCGGTGCCTGGGTGTATGGCGATACGAGCTGGTGCACGGTTTTGAGTTCGTGGACGGGTTGCGATTCGGTTCATTGTATCGAGGTGTTTTTTCATCCGGCGTCCTGGAGCATGCAAGACAGCAGTGTGTGCGCGGGGGATTCGGTCTGGTGGGGCGGTGCGTGGCATGTGGCCGATGGCTTGTATGCGGATACGCTTGTCGGGTGGACCGGCTGCGACAGCATTTCGTGGTTGTCGCTCGATGTGGTGGCACCGGATACGACGACGCTGTTTGTTGATGTGTGCGCGGGTCAGGGGTATGTAGTGGGCGAAGACACGATATATTCGTCAGGGGATTATGTGTATGTGTGGAGCAATGAGTCGGGTTGTGACAGTGTGTTGCAGTTGACGGTATCGGTATCGCCACCCCCGCACGTTTTTGTGGACACAGCGATCTGTGCGGGGGATCAGTTGTGGTTCGGGGGCATGTGGGTGAGTGAGAGTGGGCAATACGTCGATACGGTGGCGGACGCTTCGGGCTGCTGGTATGTAGAAGAGCTGTCGCTGGCGGTCGTGCCCCTTCCCGAAGTGGCGGTAGCCGTAGCCCAAGACAGTTGCAGCGGGACGGCCATGCTTGCCGCTTCGAGTACGGGCGACACGCTGTGGTGGGGCGATGGACAAACGGGCGATACCCTTGAGGTGAGCCAGAGTGGTTCCTATGTGGTGTATGCCGGCACGGAAGAAGGGTGTGTGAGCGATACGAGCGTGATGGTGGAAATATGGCCGGTCCTGGAAGTGGAATGGATGGCGGAAGACGAGCGTTGTGCGGGTGCGTCAGACGGACGCATATGGGTGAGCGATGTGTGGGGCGGCATGCCTCCGGTGACGTTCTGGCTGGACGGGCAATGGAGTGATACGGGCGAATGGGTGGGTTTGCCTGCGGGCACCCATGAGCTGAGGGTGGAGGATGCTCTTGGTTGCGAGTGGGTGGCGATGGTATCTGTGGGCGCGGGCGACAGCGTGCAGGTGAATGCCGGACCGGATACGAGCATTTACGTGGGCGATGCCGTGCAGCTTTCGGTCTGGAGCGATCCGCCGGCCGATTCGATCCGCTGGGATCCGGCACAATGGCTCGACTGCGCCGATTGCAGCGAGGTGGTGGCGATGCCGCTGGCAAACACCACGTGGACGGTGTATGTGTGGGATAGCCAGGGATGTGGGGGAAGTGATACGGTGCAGGTGGAAGTGCGGGAATGGGCCGTGCGGATCTATGGGCCGAATGTATTCAGCCCGAATGGGGACGGGATAAATGACTTTTTTGGCCTGTACGGCGAAGAGGAAGCGGTGGTGGAGCTGCTGGAGATCTATGACCGCTGGGGTGAGCAGGTGTATCGGGCCGAGGGGCTGGGTCTGAACGACCCGACGACGGGTTGGGATGGTCGCTATCGGGGCGAGCCGGCCGCGATGGACGTGTACGTGTGGCAGGCGCGGGTGCGGCTGGTCGATGGTCGGGTGCTGCTGCTGCACGGCGACGTCGCGCTGCTGCGGTGATGTTCGCGCCCGTTGCTGTTTCGACAGGCAATAGTGAAGCGTATATGCCTGCATCGGTCGTGTTCCCCGATCAACTGATTTCAAACTGCGTATTCTGCGGCCGAAGACTGCGGTTTCAATGGATGAGGATTTGAGGAACCGAAGAACCGAGGATTTGACAAAAAACTGATAGTAAACAAGAAAAAACCTTAAACTCTAAACCCTAAACTTTACACCTCCGGCGATTGGGATTGCATGACATTCCGGCCCCGGACTTTTCAAGGCAAAAACAAAACAAACATCAAGCGCCGCCCCTTGGGGCGGCGCTTGTCTCAACAGGTGCCGGTCGTGCGGTCCGTCGTACGGCCGGCGGTCTCAATATGAGGCCCGTCTCAACTGTGTCACTGCCTGTCAGGTCAAAATGCTTCTGGATGTAACTTGATTCGCCGGAGCTGTGAAATTGTTGATTATCATTTCAGGCACGGAGCAAAAAAAAAGCCCGATGCACGCACCGGGCACTTTGACAAATCTTACAATTTTAACCAAAACTTACGCTTTTCATTGAGCAACAACCGTGCCAAAAGGGCAGAGGAGAGCGATTTTCAGTTTTTTTCGTTCACCATGAGTGTGGCGCCCAGGCGGATGCCGCCATTGCGGGCGGTGACGGGGTTGAGGGCGAAGAGCAGGTTTTCCGAAAGGACGTGCAATTGCATGGGGCCGAGGTTGAGCACCATGCCGGCTCCCAGGGCCAGTTTGCTGCGATTGCTCCAGCTCAGGCCGCCGATCAATTCGATCCAGCGGTTGGGGTGCCAGAACCAGGTGGCGCTCATCGTGTTGTGCAGTCCGAAGTCGTCCGTAACGGCCTGGATGCCGAATGCGGTGCGATGTTGCTCGCTCCAGTCGGCCAGGGCGCTGATGAGTATGGAGGGCCCGGGCAGGTTGTTGACGACCTGTTCGTTGCGCGTCGAGAGGGGAAAGGCATTTTCCAGTTGCTGTTCCAGATCGCTGACCTGTTCGTCGAAGGAGGGAGCGTCGGCGTTGCCGGGCTCAGCGCTGAAACCGCTGAACTGAATCTGGCCGGTGCCCGAGGTGTAGAAGCGGCGGGCGTCGGCGGATGCAGTGTACATGATGTTGCCCAGGTTGTGTGCCGAGAGCATGAACGTCCAGGTGGGATTGAGTGCGTAGGCAGCGCCGAGGTCGAGCGCCAGGCCCCCGCCGTAGCCGAAGGGCGAGGGAGTGCGTGCGTCGCTGGTGTCGAGGAGGATGGCATAGGCGCCCGTGGCCAGCAGCGCCATGTCGGCCTGGGCGTCGAGCGCGTAGGCGGGGAAAGCGGTTTCGTCCGTTTCGAGGCGCACGTACCAGCGGTCGAGCTGCAGCGTGCCCAGGCCGCGCAGCAGATGCAGGCGGCCTCCCACTCTGATGCCGTCGCCCAGGTTGCGCGCATAGCCGATGGTGCCGTCGAGGTAGTGGCGCAGCGACAGATTTTCCGTGTTCAGCACGACGGGCTGATCGGGATTGCTTCCGTTGCCGTTGGCGAGAAAGTCGAGCAGGGCCTGGCTGTATACCACCTGCAGGTGGTTGCGCACCGACAGCCCGAACGACCAGTAACCCTGGCCGGTGCGGAAGCCAAGTGTGCCCAGATGGAGTACCGGCTGCAGGTTGAACTCGTTTTGCGGGCGGGCCACGGTGGCCAACTGGTTCAGGTCGAGGTAATAGCGCCCGTCGCTGCCCTGGCTCACCATCTGCCGGATCGTGAGGGTGGTATTGCCACCCACGTAAAGGGAATTGAGTGCGGGCAGGCCGAAATACCACCTGTTCCCTTCCGGGAAAAAGGCGGCGTTGTATTCGGTGTTGAGGAAGGCCAGTCGGCTGCCGAAGCCGAAGGCCGGATTTTGCGAAAGCGCCATAGGGGTGATGCTCGAAAAGAGCACAAGGGCGAGGATGGTCTTTTTCATGGGTATGGGCAATTTCGATTTTCGGGGATGGAGGGTCAGAATCCTTCTTCGAGATTCAACCGGACGCGGGCACCCAGCCCCAGCTCGATCTGATAGTCGGTGTACAGGACTACGGGCACCTGACCGTCCTGGGCGGTAGCTATCTGTGTGGTGACTTCCAGTTGGTCGGAAGCGAAAAGCAGGTCGGCCTCGTCAGCCGTCAGGTCCAGCGTGAGGCGGCCGTCGTTGCGGGCATTGACGCGCCCATTGGCGTCCACGGCAGCGGCGGGCACCTGAAGTGCGTCCACAAGGGTCGTGCCCGAGCGCAGCTCGCGGATGGTGACCGTGGCGGCAAAGGGAAAGCCGTTGCGGTAATCGAGTACCAGCTCGGCCGAAGCGATGCGGCCCACGAGGCTGTCCTGCGGGGTTTGCGAAAGCGTGTCCCTGATCACGATGTCCTGGGCGCGCAGGCGCAGGGGCAGGTCGAAGGCCACGTGCAACAGCAGGTAGCTGTCGGGTAGCACGTAGTTGAGCTGCCCCTGGTCACCCTGCGGATTGACGCGGCCCGTGCCCGAATACGTAAACCGCGTGGGGTAAATGCTGAGCATGTCCACGATATCGCTGTTGGATTGATCGAGGACGATGGCGCCCTGCACGGCGGTGCCGGCCTGGGCAAGGGGCGGATAGTCGAAGGTCAGGGTCGGTGCATTGAGCGGCGCGCTTTGGCCGTTGCGGCCATGGGCTACGAGCTCGATATCGGCTTCGAAGGGAAAGCCGAACGCGTTTTCGTACTCGAAGCGCAGATTTGCGTCGTCGAAAAAGACGGGACTGCTCGACGGGTCAATGAAGCTCAGATCCAGATCCAGGAGAATCTCGTCGGGATCTATCTGCTCCTCGATCTGGCCGAAGTAGCCTTTCGCGCCCGTGATTTCGAGCTGAGGGATGGAGAGCTCGAACGCAATGCCATCGTTGGAGTTGAAAGCCGACATGCCGGCAGGAGGCATGCTCGTCATCTGGAAAGTGACGGGAATGCGGTTGTAGGGCTGGCCGGCATCCTGCGTCAGGTCAATCACGGCACCCGACAGGTCGAGCGTCTGGCTCACTTGCCCCTGTGCCGGTATCTGAATCGTTTGCTGGACGGGCGCGCCGTTGATCAGCGCAGTGGGCAGCAGAAATTGCACCTCGACGGGGAACGGCAGTGTGGAACTGACGGTATAATCGGCGGTGTTGTTGCCCAGCGCGACTTCCTCGATGCGGGCGTCGCTGCCGGTCTGGAGGTCAAAGGTGGCCTCGCCGCTCAGCGTCACGGGCGGGATCACGGCCACACCGCCCGTGATCAGCACTTGCTCCATCGTGAAGGCGACCAGCAGCTCGTCGGTCAGGTCAATGGGAACGGGCGTCAGGCCGGTGCCCGGCGACTCGATCTGGGCGATGCGGAAGCCGAGATTGTTGTGGAGAGCCGCCTGCAGCAACTCGAAGCTCACCGTGGTCGTCTGGCCGGCGGCGACGCTGAGCGCCGGAAAGGCAATCACCTGGTTGGACTCCATGTCAATCAACTCGAGCTGAAGGCCCTGCAGGTCGAACGGAAAGCCGTTGACCAGCTCGATGGTCAGCAGCGCCGTGTCTATCTGGATTTGCGAAAAGCTCGTAAGGCCGGCTATCGGTGTGACCGTGCTGCTGGAACCCGAAAATGCAGGCACAGGAGCCATGCCACCGTCGGCGCCCACAATGGCAGCGGCCACGACCGGATCGGAAAATCCCGCCATGACGGCACCCAGCTCGATGCCGGCCTGTTGGCTTACCGGATCGAGGGTGACCTTGCCGATGGCTTCGTCGTGGACAACCGATGCCGACCACTCGCCGGCAATGTTGGATGCGATGTCCGAAAAACGGAGGTGCACCACCGAGTCGCGCCGATACCGGATGGCCAGCGATTGGTCCGGATTGACCGTTAACAGGTCGGATTGGTCGTTGAGGACGTTTTCGAGCACTACTTTTACAGTGCCCAGCGGCAGGGCCAGCGTGGGGCTGAGCTTGATGCCTGCAAAATCGGTGATTTCCTTTTTGAGGCAACCGGTAAGGAAAAGCACCAGTGCAGAGGCTGCAATGACGGCACCGGAGAGAGAGGGCTTGCGGTTCATGGGATTGCGCGATGTTTGGTCAAAAAATCAATACAAATTATCAATTTTTGCGCCAACTGTCGTCAGGGTTTACAAATATCATGAAAAAATATTTATGCTCCACGCAATTCGGTCCGGGAATTTTTGACGATGGTCAATGGACCATTTTCCCGGCTGGACCCGAGGGAACCGAAGTTTGATCCTTCTTCCGAAAAAGGCTGAAAGATCATTCAGTTACACAGAGAGCCACTGATCACGCACTGATTTTCATAGAGTTGTAAACTCCAAACCCTCAACACTACACCCTCAACCATTGCAACAGGATTTTCCAACCACTTTTGATTTGAGTATAATGGCTGTTTCCGATCTTGTTCTCGCCACGGGCTTGCTGCTTTTTACGGGATTTGTGCTGGGAAGGTTTGCCGTGAAGGCGGGTTTGCCGCGCATTACCGGCTACATCTTTGCCGGCCTGTTGCTCAATCCGCACTTGTGGCCCGTGCTTCCGCAAAATTTCGATCTGATCACGAGCCCTGTGACAGATATCTGCCTGGCCTTCATCACCTTCGAGATCGGTGCGGAGCTCGAATGGGACCGCATCAAAAAGGCCGGCCCGAAAGTGTTGGCCCTTACTGTCGGCGAGAGTCTGGGCGCCTGGCTGGCTGTACTGGCGGGCCTGCTGCTGGCCGGCTGGGCCGGACTCGCGTTTGACGGGGTGCCCGCAGCGCTTTTGCCGCCCTTTGCCCTGATGGTGGCCGCCCTCGCGGCGCCTACCGATCCTACCGCCACCCTTGCCGTCAAGCACGAATACCGCGCCCGCGGCCCGGTGTCGGAGACCATTACAGAGGTTGCCGCTTTCGACGACCTGATGGGCATTCTGCTTTTTTCCATCGGCATGCACGCGGCCTCCGCCTGGACGGGCGGCGACTTTGAAGGGCTTTGGGCAGTGGTACGGGAGCCTGCGCGCAGCATTTCAGGCGCTCTGGCCGTGGGCGTGGTGGCCGGCGCCGCTTTCACCTTTTTCAGCCGCGCCGTCGAGGCCCGTGCCGAAGGCGGATACATCGTGCTGCTGCTCGCCGTGTTGGCCCTGGCGTTTGGCGTGGCGCGCGTATGGCAGCTCGACAGCGTGCTGGCCACGATGACGGCGGGCGTCGTGGTGGGCAATTTCCACCCGCACCGCCGCTTGCTGATGCAAATCATCGGGCGCTACACCGAGGAGCTGGTGTTCGTCTTCTTTTTCACGCTGGGCAGTACCCACCTCGATCCGTGGCTTGCGCTGCAGATGATCGGGCTGGCCGTGGGCTATGCTGCCTTGCGGGCACTGGGCAAAATGGGCGGCTTCGGACTGGTGGGCAGGGTTTTGCGGCTTCCGCCAAAAGTGGGGCGCCTGGCGCCGCTCGGCCTCATCCCGCAAGGAGGCATTGTCATTGGTCTGGCCCTTTCGGTGCAGCAGAGCGGCCGCTTTCCCCAATTTGCCGACGTGCTGCTGGCGGTGGTCATGGCGGCCACCCTGATCCACGAGTTTGTCGGTCCCATCCTGGCGCGCACCGCCCTGCGTCGTGCCGGCGAGACGCGGGAAAGCCACGCCTGACCGACGTGACGCCAATGCCCGCATCGTTTTTTTGCGAAAGCAAAAGGAGTGGGTCGGAAGTATCGTGCGCAGAGTAATCCCGGCCACGCCGTACCTTTGCACAAAATTTCAGCCACATGGAGATGACAACTGCGCGACTCATAGCGCTGCTCAAGCAGGTACCCGACCCCCTCACGGGTCAGGATCTGGTGACGGCCCTTCGCATTCGCGACATGAAGGTCGAAGGCCGCTCGGTCAGCTTTGCGCTCGAATTCCCCAAGATCGAGGACGAGACCAAGATGCAGCTGCTGGCTCGCTGCAACGAAGTGATCCAGAAGGAATTCCCCGATGCCGATGTGAACATTCACTTCCTGCTGCAGGGCGCGGGCCCGAAGGGTGCCGACCGGCAGTCGCAGGCCGAGGAGCACCCCTTGCCCCATGTGCAAAACATCATTGCCGTGGCCTCGGGCAAGGGCGGCGTGGGCAAGAGCACCGTTTCGGTCAACCTGGCCCTGGCACTCAAGGCACTGGGCGCCCGCGTCGGCCTGATGGATGCCGACCTGTACGGCCCCTCGATGCCCACCATGCTCGGCCTCAAGGGGCAACGGCCCAAAGTGGTCGAGATGTACGGCAAGCCCCGGATCCAGCCGCTCGAAGCCTACGGCATGCCCGTCATCTCGCTGGGCAACATCATCGAGGCAGAACAGGCCGTGGTGCTGCGCGGCCCGCGCCTCGCCGCCATCATTCGCCAGTTCTTTTTCGAAGTCGTCTGGCCGCCGCTCGACTATCTCGTGGTGGACCTGCCGCCCGGCACCGGCGACATTCAGCTCACCCTCGTGCAGACGGTGCCCGTGACAGGTGCCGTCATGGTTACCACGCCGCAGGAGGTGGCCCTGGCCGATGCCATCAAGGCCATGAACATGTTTCGGGTGCCCACCGTCAATGTGCCCATCCTCGGCGTGGTGGAGAACATGTCGTGGTTCAGCCCGCCCGAGCTGCCCGACAGGAAATACTTCCTTTTCGGAAAAGACGGCGGCAAAAAACTGGCCCGCATGGCCAATACCGTGCTGCTGGGCCAGATCCCGATCGTGGAGCAGGTGCGCGAGGGCGGCGACACGGGGCGCCCCGCCGTGCTCGACGAAGCGTCAGAGGTGGGCAAGGCCTTCCTCGAAGTGGGCAAAAACGTCATGCGACAGGTGGCCATCCGCAACGAGACGCTCGAACCCACGCGCGTGGTGCGCACGCAAACCTGAGGTGCCGCCCGGCCGCAAACTTTGCCCCGGCAGGCCGGCGACACCGGTGTGGCTACGCGGCAAGGAAAGCCGAAATTTGCGAACTTTGCCCTGCGCCGCCTCACTCAAATTGCTGCACATGACTGTTGAAGAGCGAACCACCCTGCTGCAACGCATTGATCAGGCCCTCGACGGCATCCGCCCCCACCTCGCAGTGGATGGCGGCAACGTCGAAGTGGTCGAGGTGACCGACGACCTGCGCGTCAAAATTCGCTGGATCGGCAACTGCGAGTCGTGCAGCATGTCGGCCATGACGCTGCGCGCCGGCCTCGAGCAGGCCATCAAGGGAGCCGTGCCCGAGATCCGGGAAGTCGTGCCCGTCAACGGCGTGCAGCAATGACCTGGCGCCTGCCATTCTCCCGCTTTCGCAAAATCCGTCCCGCAGCATGACCCGACGGCAACTCGTGCAGCTCATCCGCGAGCGGCAATCCTTTCTGTGTGTCGGCCTCGACACCGACCCCGATCGCATCCCGCCCCATTTGCAGCAGGAAGAAGACCCCGTCTTCGCCTTCAACAAGGCCATCATCGACGCGACGCGCGACCTGTGCGTGGCCTACAAGCCCAATCTGGCCTTCTACGAGGCCCTCGGCGCACAGGGCTGGCGCAGCCTTGCGCGCACGGTCGAATACATCGGCGATACGCACTTCGTCATCGCCGACGCCAAACGCGGCGACATCGGCAATACCTCGCGCCGCTATGCTGCGGCCTTTTTCGAACAACTCGCCTGCGATGCCGTCACCGTGGCGCCCTACATGGGGCGCGACAGCGTGTCGCCCTTTCTCGGCTTCGAGGGCAAATGGGTCATCCTGCTGGGACTGACGTCCAATCCGGGCAGCGCCGATTTTCAGCTTCAGCCCCTGGCCGGCGGCCGGCCCCTGTACGAGCACGTCATCCGGACGGCCATGCGCTGGGCCGGCCCCGACGAGCTGATGTTCGTGCTGGGGGCCACGCATCCCGACGAACTGGCTGCCATACGCGCCCTGGCTCCGGATTACTTTTTCCTCGTGCCGGGCGTGGGGGCCCAGGGTGGCAGCCTCGAAGCCGTGGCGCGCGCCGGCATGAACGACCAGTGCGGCCTGCTGGTCAACTCCTCCCGCGGCATCATCCATGCCGGCAGCGGAGCCGATTTTGCCGAAAAGGCGCGCAGTGCCGCCGCCGCACTGCAGCAGCAGATGGCCGCGTGGGTGCAGCGGGCTTTCAGATGAGTGGGTCGTGTTCCCCGATCAACTGATTTCAAACTGCGTATTCTGCGGCCGAAGGCTGCGGTTTCAATGGATGAGGATTTGAGGAACCGAAGAACCGAGGATTTGACAAAAAGCTGATAATCAACAAGAAAAACTTTAAACCCTCAACCCTCAACACCTTCTCGGGATGCGCGATCATCTATTCAAGGACCCCACCGGAAACTTGTTCCGACTTGTCGGAAACCTTGTTCCCGAAGTTTAGGGAGGGGACAGACACTCACTCACTCCATTTTCTGAATTGAAATTCCCGAACCGGATGGCACGGAGTATGTCTCAAAACAGCGTCCCCTGCATGCCCGGCAGCGGACGGTCGGGATCGGGGTAGCGGCAGGAGGCCCAGTCCTGGTCTTTGAGCCGCAAGCCCAGCGCCTTTGCCAGGTCGGGAACATGACGGTTGTCGGGTTCGTGGGTGAAGAACCACACCTGTTGCAGGCCGCGTGCGTGCCACTGTTGGAGCCGTGCCACCCAGTCGTCGAGGCGGGAGAAGTCGGTGGGGTGGAGGTCGTTGCCCACGAAGCGCACGAGCAGGGCCGGCCCTGTGAGCGTCATGTGGGCCACGTCGCGGCGCCCCGCCACATCGGTCACCACGGTCAGGATGCCGTGCCGGCGGAAGTGGCCGGTCCATTGCTTTCGGACTGTGGGCATGAACCAGGTCCGATGCCGGAACTCGACGGCCAGCGGGATGTCGGCGGGCCAGCGGGCCGTGAAGTCGAGCAGCAGGCCCAGCCGTTCGAGGCCGAAGAAGGGCGGCAGTTGCAAGAAGCAGGGCCCGAGCCGGCGGCCGAAATGACGCACTGCATCCGTGAAGGCCGCCACCTGTGCGCTGCCCTGACCCAGCCGCGCGCTGTGGCTGATCGATTGCGGCACCTTGGGACAAAAGGTGAAATCGGGCGGCACCTGCGCGGCCCAGTGCTCCACCTGCTTTGGCGAGGGAATGCGGTAGTGCGTGGTGTTCAGCTCGATGCTGTTGAAGTGGCGGCCATACCACGGCAGGTACTCGCTCGTTCGGATGCCCTGCGGATAGAGGCGGCCCACCCAACTGCGCTCGGCCCAGCCCGTGGCGCCGATCCACACCTTGAGCGGTTGTCCGGTGGGGCCGGTCAGGGCTTTTTCGTTGTCGGGCGGGTCGTCGGGCAGGGTGAAAACGACCTGTTCGATATCGTCGAGTTTTCCGAATTCCATCGCGGGGTGTTTTTTGCCGAAAGGCGCCGGCACTCGGCCCGGCCCTGTGGGCAGAGGTTTTATCTTTGGCCAAGATTCAAAAAACCGACAAAACCAACACGCATGAGTCAGGAAAGATTGAAGATCGTGGCCGGTAACTGGAAGATGCACAAGACCTACCAGGAAGGTCGCGATCTGGCCGCATCCATCGTCGAGAAGCTGACACCCACCCAGACGATGGTGGTGCTGTGTCCGCCTTTCATCCATCTGAAAGGCATATCCACGATCATCAACGACATCACGCATCTCGAGCTGGGCGCGCAGAACTGCCACTTTGCCGAGCAGGGAGCGTACACCGGCGAGGTCTCTGCCCCCATGCTGCGCTCCGTGGGCTGCCGTTGGGTCATCCTCGGCCATTCGGAGCGCCGCGAATACTTCGGCGAAGACGAGGCGCTGCTGGCCAAGAAGGTGGATGCAGCCCTGGCGCACGAACTGCGTCCCATCTTCTGCTGCGGCGAGAAGCTGGAAGTGCGCGAGGCCGGCAAGCACGTCGAGCTGGTGCAGCAGCAACTCCAAGGCGCGCTGTTTCACCTGTCGGCCGAGCAGTTCGGGCGCGTGGTCATTGCCTACGAGCCCGTCTGGGCCATCGGCACCGGCCAGACGGCCACGCCCGGGCAGGCACAGGAGATGCACGCTGCCATCCGCCAGATGGTGGCCGACAAGTACGGCAGCGAGGTGGCCGACGGCCTGAGCATCCTGTACGGCGGCAGCGTCAAGCCCGCCAATGCAAAAGAGCTGTTCGCCCGGCCCGACGTGGACGGCGGACTCATCGGCGGCGCTTCCCTGAAGGCCGACGACTTCGTGGCCATCGTCAACGCCTTCTGAGATGGCGCGCTGGCTGTGGGCGGGTTTCCTCTTTGCCGGCCTGACCGCTTTCGGGCAGCGCTTCGCCCTGCCGCCCCCCTTGCAGGAGGTGTCGGGCCTGTACGTGGCCGGCCCCGACTCGCTGTGGTGGCACAACGACTCGGGCAATCGGCCCGTGCTTTATTGCACCGACGGTCGCGGCCGCCTCAAAGATTCGCTGGAGGTGGCCGTACCCAACCGCGACTGGGAAGACCTGACGGCCGACGAGGCGGGCCGATTGTACATCGGCGACTTCGGCAACAACACTAATGCGCGCACCGACCTGGTCATCTGGCGCCTTTCGGCAAATGAAGCCCGCGGGCCCGAGGCCATTCCCTTCTTCTGGCCCGACCAGCAGGCCTTCCCGCCCGCGCCGCGCTGGCGCAACTACGACTGCGAAGCCTTTTTCTGGCAACGCGACAGCCTGTGGCTGTTTTCGAAAGACAAGGTGGGGCGCACGCGCGGCCACTACCGCACCAAACTGTACGTGCTGCCTGCCGAAGGCAGCCACCGCATGCCGGCCCGCCTCATGGACAGCCTCGACCTGAAAAACCGCGTGGTGACGGGTGCAGCCCTCAGCCCGGACGGCAGGCGCGTGGCCCTCGTGGGCTACGACTTCCGCTTGGTGCTGGGCTTCATTCCCTGGTCGCGCGCATCGGTATTCGTGCTGGAGGGCTGGGACGGGCGCGGCCTGAGGCATTTGCGCGTTTTGCGCAAGCACGTCTCGTTTCTCTTGCCCACCCAGTACGAAGCCATTGATTGGCTCGACGCCGAGCACCTGCTCATCGCCCGCGAGCGCACCCGCTTTACGCGCCAGATGGCAAAAGTCGTTTCTTTGCGGCGCCTCAGACCGTGGCGTCCACGAAAGCCAGACCCCAGACCATGAGCCGCATTCCCGCCCCCGACGAACCGCTCGACGAGCGCCGCTGGCAAGCGCTGATGCAGTGGCTCTATGCCCGACTGCCCATGTACCAGCGCCAGGGGGCAGCGGCATTCAAGAAAGATCTGACCAACATTCGCGCGCTGATGATTCTGCTTGGCCGGCCCCACACGCGCTTTCGCGCCATCCACGTGGCGGGCACCAATGGCAAGGGTTCGGTATCGCACATGCTGGCGGCGATCTTCCAACAGATGGGGCTGCGCACGGGGCTTTACACCTCGCCCCACCTCGTCGATTTCCGCGAGCGCATCCGCGTGGACGGCCAGCCGGTGCCGCGCGCCTGGGTGCGCGATTTCGTCTGGCGGCATCAGGCGGCTTTCGCCAAAATCCGCCCGTCTTTTTTCGAGATTACGGTGGCCATGGCCTTTCGGTTTTTTGCCGAAAGGCAGGTGGACATGGCCGTCATCGAGACGGGGCTGGGTGGGCGCCTCGATTCCACCAACGTCATCGAACCCGAGCTGGCCGTCATTACCCATATCGGCCTCGACCACCAGCAATTCCTTGGCGACACGCTGGCGCAAATTGCGGCCGAGAAGGCCGGCATCATCAAGGCCCGACGGCCCGTAATCGTGGGGCAGCGTCATCCCGACACGGCGGGCGTCTTTTGCCGAAAGGCGGAAGCACTGCAGGCACCCCTCACCTTTGTCGAAGATGAGTTCCGGGTCCGCTTTCGCAAAATGGAGGGCATCGGCCAGGTGGTGGACGTGTGGCGGCGCAGCGGTGCAGGCTGGCAATTGTGGCTTCCCGAGCTGTACCTCGACCTGGGCGGCCGCTATCAGTTGGCCAATCTGGCCACCGCCCTTGCCGCCTGCAGCCGTTGGGCGGCACAGCGCGAAATACCGCTCGACACCGAGCTGCTGCGTGCCGCCCTGGGCAGCGTCCGCACGCGGACCGGCCTGCGGGGCCGATGGGAAGTGCTGGGCCACAAGCCCCTCATCGTGGGCGACGTGGCACACAACGCCGACGGCCTGGCACAGGTGTTGCCGCAGGTGCTGGCGCAGCCGCACCGGCGATTGCACGTCGTCATGGGCGTGGTGAACGACAAGAAGCTGGACGAGGTGTTGCCGCTGTTTCCGAAGACAGCGCATTACTTCTTTGCCCGGCCCGACATTCCGCGCGGGCTCGAGGCCGACGCGCTGCGCGGCATGGCCGCTCGCCACGGTCTCGAAGGTGCGGCCTGGCCCTCGGTCGTCGAGGCCTTTGAAGCCGCGAAAAGGGCGGCCGATGCGGAAGACCTGATTTTCGTGGGAGGCAGTACCTTTGTGCTCGCCGAAATTCTGGCGTATCTGGAGCGAAAACGGGAAACCGGCGAACCGAAAGAGGGTTGAGACCGCGTTTTCCGACAGGGTCGGAAAGGCGGTGAGGTTGAGATTCATACGCTCAACGCTGCGCGTTCGACCCTCAAGACCGGATTCGGCAGCCTGCTTTCAGTACCAATTTGAAGCGAATACAACAGGTAGCAAAATGCAACTTCAAGACGGCCGCTATGTGCTGCCCGGCGGCATTGATCCGCTGGAACTGGTGAAGCGCTTCGATGCGCCCCTGTACGTCTATGACGCCTCGGTGATGGAGCGCCAGTACCGGCGCATGGTGGAGGCGTTCGACGTGCCCCGCCTCAGGATCAACTACGCCTGCAAGGCACTGACCAATCTGCACGTGCTGGAGCGCTTCCGCAAATGGGGCGCCGGCCTCGACACGGTGAGCATACAGGAGGTGGAGCTGGGCCTGATGGCCGGCTTTCGGCCCGAGGACATCCTCTTCACGCCCAACTGCGTGAGCATGGAGGAATACGAGATGGCCGTGCAGCGGGGCGTGCGTATCAACATCGACAGCACGAGCATTCTGGAGCAGTTCGGCAACCTGCATCCCGACGTGCCGGTATGTATCCGGTTCAATCCGCACATCATGGCGGGCGGCTCGCACAAAATTTCGGTGGGCCATATCGACAGCAAGTTCGGCATCAGCATCCACCAGTTGCCGCACGTGTTGCGCATCGTGGAAGCCACGGGCCTGAGGGTCGAGGGCCTGCACATGCACACCGGATCCGACATCCTCGATGCCGAGGTGTTCCTTGCCGGCGCAGAAATCCTGCTCGACATGGCGCGCCACTTCCCCGATCTGGATTTCATCGACTTCGGTTCGGGCTTCAAGGTGCCCTACAAGGAGGGTGACGTGGCCACCGACATCGGGGAGCTGGGCCGACGCCTCTCGGAGCGCTTCCGGGCGTTTTGCGCAAGCTACGGGCGCGACCTGACGCTGATGTTCGAGCCGGGCAAATTCCTGGTGAGTGAGGCCGGCTACTTCCTGGTGCGCACCAACGTGGTGAAGACGACGCCTTCGACCGTCTTTGCCTGCGTGGATTCGGGCTTCAACCACCTCATCCGACCCATGTTCTACGAAGCCTACCACCACATCGTCAACCTGTCGAACCCGGCAGGCAAGCCGCGCATCTACACCGTCGTGGGCTACATCTGCGAGACCGACACCTTCGGGGTCAACCGCAAGCTGGCAGAGGTGCGCGAAGGCGACATCCTGGCGTTTTACAATGCCGGCGCATACTGCTACAGCATGGCCTCGAACTACAACTCGCGTTTCCGCCCGGCAGAGGTGCTGGTGGAAAACGGCCAGGCCGTCCTCATCCGTCGGCGCGAAACGCTACAAGACCTGCTGGCTACCCAGATGGTGGAAGCACCGGTGAATGAATAAGCAACTCTGAGCCGCTCTCGCAAATGCCCGCTATGAAACCGTCACCTCAAAACAACAATAACGGAAATGGCAGGCTGCGTTTGTCTGCTCGACGCAGATGGCTGTTGCGCTTGATGGCCCATGTGGGCCGGCCTTTGGGTCTGGAGGAGCTGATGCGTGTTGTGCGTGTGCTGGAGCAACAGAGGGAAAAACCCATGTATGCCTTTGTAGATTTGCCCGGGCAGGGGAGCTTTTCTTTTGTGCTGGAATACGATGTGCAGGTACTTGCCAATCGCGGGCTGGTACGGGAGCAGGATGGCATGTTCGTGGTTTCGGAGAGAGAAACGATTGTCCGTCACCTGCCTTTTCCATCGGGTATGGACCGGTTGGCCGCTGCAATTGAAGAGGGGGTTCTTGCCGTGGACAACGTGCGGCCCGAATCTCGCAGTATTGAGGCAGAATCCCGGCAACCGACATTGTTTTCTGTAGGCTATGAAAAAAGATCGCTGGACGAGTTTTTGGCACTCTTGCTGAGTGAAGGCGTGGAAGTGCTGGTGGATGTTCGGAAAAATCCTTTGAGCCGAAAGTTTGGTTTTTCCAAAAGAAGGTTGAAAGAGGCGTGTGCCAGAGCCGGCATTGCGTATCGGCATGAACCGGCACTCGGTATCCCTTCAGAGGAGAGAAAAAACCTTGACGGCCCGGATGACTACCGGGAGTTGTTTGACCGCTACGAAAAGACGATTTTGCCTCGCCAACTTCCACTGGTAGAAGCTTTGGCCGGTGCATTGGCTGAAAAACGACAACGACTGGCTTTGATGTGCATGGAACGCCGGCACGAGGCCTGCCACCGGAGCCGATTGATTTCCAAAGTACAGGCACTTGCCGGTCAATCAGTCACTTTGAAGAAACTGTGATTGTCCCGTTCACCTCAAACCCTTGCGCAGATGTCCAACTTTGCCAGAGAAAGGGCCCGCATGGAAGTGCTGGTTACGGTTACCACCTATCCCGTGCCATCGCGCAGTTAGGGTGCATTGGTGTGTACCGCCGGATTACTGGAAAATGGTTCATGGATCAGAATGTACCCTGTGGCCTTTGAGGCATTGAAGAAAAACCGCTTCAGAAAATACGACATCATTGAAATAGAGCTTGAAAAAAGGCCGACGAAAAAAGATTTCAGACCGGAAAGCTGGCGCCCGGTGGATGTGTCACTCGGAAGTATTGTGAAAAAGGGCCATCTGACAACAAAAGATAACTGGAAGGATAGAAAGAGCTGGGTGTTTCGAAAGGAGCCCTGGCAAGACATGGACCGTTTGATTCGTGCAGCATATAGTGAGCAATGCGTTTCCCTTGCAGTGTTTCGACCTGCGCGTATTCACCGTCTGGTGGTTGAAGAGGCACAAACCCGACAGGGCAAGGTGGTCATGCCCACTCTTTTCGACCTGGAATTGAATCCTTATACGGAAAAGCAGAAATTTGCCGGCCAACCGGAACAAATCGAGTCGGTACCCTGGAAGTTCAGCTATGAATTCGAGGATGAAAGAGGGAAAAAGCGAAAGCTGATGATCGAAGATTGGGAAATTGGTCAGTTATATCGCAATTGTCTTGCAAAGGAGAGAACACCGGAGAAGGCAGTGGAAAAGGTGCGTCAGAAATACGAGGACGAGTTTCTGAGCAAATGCGACATTTCTCTTTTCCTTGGCACCACATTGCAGTATCACAGAAAAAAAGCACCCAATCCGTTTGTTATTGTCGGGGTGTTTTATCCGAGAAAGGAACCCCAATTGAAGCTGTTTGACAAGTACTGATTCGAAAACCAGACGCAACCCGATGGAGCTACCCAAGAGATACGATCCCAAGGACACCGAATCGAAGTGGTACGGCCACTGGATGGAAAAGGATTACTTTCGCTCGGAACCCGATGAGCGCGAGCCCTACACCATTGTCATTCCCCCGCCCAACGTGACCGGCGTGTTGCACATGGGCCACATGCTCAACAACACCATTCAGGACATCCTCATCCGCCGGGCCCGCCAGAAAGGTTACAATGCCTGCTGGGTGCCCGGTACCGACCACGCGTCCATTGCCACCGAAGCCAAGGTCGTGCGCATGCTGCGCGAGCGCGGCATCCAGAAGGGCGACCTGACGCGCGAGGAATTTCTGGGCTATGCCTGGGAATGGAAAGAGAAGTACGGCGGCATCATTCTGGAGCAGTTGAAGAAGCTGGGCGCCTCGTGCGACTGGCACCGCACGCGCTTCACAATGGAGGAAAAGATGAGCCGTGCGGTCATCCACGTGTTCGTTGACCTCTACCGCAAGGGCAAGCTGTACCGCGGCCTGCGCATGACCCACTGGGACCCCGAAGCGCAAACGGTGCTGTCGAACGAAGAGGTCATTTACAAAGAGGAAAAATCGAACCTGTACTACGTGCGCTACAAGGTCGTCAACGAAGACGGCAGCGAGACGGGCGAGTGGATCACCATTGCCACGGTGCGCCCCGAAACCATCCTCGGCGATACGGCCATTGCCGTCCATCCCGACGACGAGCGCTACAGGCACCTGCAGGGCAAGTACGCCATCGTGCCGCTGGTGGAGCGCAAGGTGCCTATCGTTGCCGACGACTACGTGGAGATGGACTTCGGTACGGGCGCGCTCAAGATCACGCCCGCACACGACCCCAACGACTACGAAATCGGCCTGCGCCACGAGCTGGAAGTCATTGACGTGTTGAATGCCGACGGAACCATGAGCGAGGCAGCCCGCTTCTTCGTGGGCATGGATCGCTTCGAGGCGCGCAAGGCCATGGTCAAAGCGCTCGAGGCGCGCGGCCATCTGGTCAAGGTCGAGGAATACGTCAACAAGGTGGGCCGCTCGGAGCGCACCGATGCCGTGGTGGAGCCCCGCCTGACGCTGCAGTGGTTCCTCGACATGAAGGAATTTGCCCGTACGGCGCTCGAGGCCGTCCGCAAGGGCGAGGTGCGCTTCTTTCCGGAGCACTTCTGGAACATGTACTACAACTGGCTCAACGAGGAAAACGTGCGCGACTGGTGTATCTCACGCCAGTTGTGGTGGGGACAGCGCATTCCGGCCTGGTATTACGGCGACGAGGTGTTCGTGGCCGAGACGGCCGAAGAGGCCCTTGCCATGGCCCGCGAGCAACTGGGCAAGCCCGACCTGACACTCGACGACCTGGAGCAGGACCCCGATGTGGTGGACACCTGGTTTTCGTCCTGGCTGTGGCCCATCACCGTGTTCGACGGCTTCGACCGGACCGAGGATTTCAAATACTACTATCCCACCAGCGTGCTCGTCACCGGCTGGGACATCATGTTCTTCTGGGTGGCGCGCATGATCATGGCCGGCTACGAGTATGCCGAAGAACTGCTGGGGCCCGAGCTGGCCGCAAAGAAGGGCAAGCAGCCCTTCCGCGACGTGTTCTTCACGGGCATGGTGCGCGACAACAAGCGCCGCAAGATGAGCAAGTCGCTCGGCAACTCGCCCGACGCCCTCGAGCTGATCGAGCGCTACGGCGCCGACGGCGTGCGCTTCGGCCTCATGTCGGCCACCTCTGCGGGCAACGACATCATCTTCGACGCGCCCGTCGATCCGAAGACCGGCCGCGTGCGCAACGAGAGCAAGCTGTGCGAGCAGGGCCGCAACTTCTGCAACAAGATGTGGAACGCCCTGCGCCTCGTGCGCGGCTGGCAGGTCAGCGACGAGCTGCCGCAGTCGGAAGTGAGCCGCCTGGCCGTGGAATGGCTCGAGGCCAAATTCAACCAGCATTTGGCGGAAGCCGAAAAAAACTACGAGCAATACCGCCTAAGCGACGTGCTCATGTCGCTCTATCGCCTGATCTGGGACGACTTCTGTTCGTGGTATCTCGAAATGGTCAAGCCGGCCTACGGCCAACCCATCGATCGCACCACCTACGATGCCACGATCGCCATTTTCGAACGCCTGATGACGGTGTTGCACCCCTTCATGCCGTTCGTCACCGAGGAGATCTGGCACGGACTGAAGGATCGCGCAGCCGGTGACGACTGCATCGTCAGCCCGTGGCCTGAGGTCGGCGCATGGGACGACGCGCTCATCGCCGATGTCGAGCAGGCCAAGGACATCGTTTCGAAAGTGCGCGAAGTGCGCGCCAAGAACCGGCTCAAGCAGCGCGAGCCGCTGAAATTCTTCATCGAAAACAGCGAACGGGCGCGTGCCCTGCTCGACCGCCCCGGCCTGCGCCGGATGCTGGAGAAAATGGCCGTGCTCGAAGGCGTGGAGCTGACCGGGCAGGAGCCGGCAAGCAGTGTCTCTTTCATCAGCGGCACCGAGCAGTGCTTCGTCGTGGTCGAAAAGGCCATTGACCTCGAAGCCGAGCGCGCCCGCCTGGAAAAGGAACTCGAGCATGCCCGCAAGTTCGTCGCGGGCATCGAGCGCAAGCTGGCCAATGAGAAATTCGTGCAAAACGCGCCTGCCCCGGTGGTCGAGCGCGAACGCAAAAAACTGGCCGACGGCAAGGAGCGCATCAAGATCCTCGAGGAAGCCCTGCAGCGGCTGGGAAGCTGAACCGCCACCGGCCACCGCAAGGGCATGACAATGGGCAGCCCGGAATGCTTGGCATCCCGGGCTGCTTTGTTTTGCGAGTGCCTTTCGGCAAATGCTACCTGGTCTTGACCAGTCGGTGGACGGCATGGCGGCCGCCCTCATCCCGAATGGTGATCAGGTACAGGCCTGTCGGCAAATCCCGAACCGGAAGCTCGATCCGTCCGTCGGTGGCCCGGGGCAGCGACCACCGGTGCAGGGGGCGCCCGGCCACATCAGTCAGTTGCACCTGCAGGGCGGTGGGTCGGTCGAGGCGGTATTGGAGCGTTGCCCGGTCGGATGCCGGGTTGGGCGCGAGGAGGAAGTTTTTGGCGAAAGCCGGATCGGGCTGGCTGGTACCGGTTTCGGGTTCAAGGACGATTTCCCACTGGAAGCCCGGCGCGTCGGTGTCCTCGCTGTCCCACTCGATGTAGTAGGTGGTGCCCGCCGTCACTTCCATCTCGAAGACGATGCTCTGCAGCCCGCAATCGTCGTCGCTGGAGGCGACCAGCTCGAGGTTGTCGAAGCCGCAGGTGCCGGTATAGACCCACAGGCGCGTGTCCTCATCGGTAAAGTTGCAGGAAGAGATGGTCATCAGGCCGTTGACTTCGGGCGTGAAGACGTACCATTCCGACTGTGCGTAGTTGGTGGTGCTGGCGCCGGTGTGGTTGATGTCGGGGCCGGCCACGGCGGCATCGCCGTTGATCTGGTCAATGGTGAGCGTGTCGCCCGCCATGACGGGTATGGCCGACGCGCAGAAGTCGCCCGGTGTGGGTTCCATCTCGCTGAATGCCAACTCGAACTGGAAGCCGCCGCCGTCCCAGATGTCGTCCCAGCAGATGTGGTAGGTGGTGCCGGCACTGACGAGCACCTCGCGATAGGAGGCGTATTCATCGCCGCCGGGCGTCATCTCGCAGCGGTCGTCGTTGACGCCTTCGAGTTGCAGGGTGCTGCAGCCGCCCGAGAAGATCCACACGCGGGTGTCGCGCCCTCCGCCGCAGGAGCTTACGCTCAGAATGCCGTCGGCCGGAGCCGTCCATTCGTACCAGGCGCCGGCGCGTCCCTGGCCGCCCGAGCGCACCGTGAAGCCGGCGCCGTAGCACTGCAGCTCGATGGCCGTGTGGATGCCAGTATCGACGGGGATGGCCATGTGGCAGTACTGGCCGGCTTCGGCTTCGGGCAGTTGGGCGAAATAGACGTCATCCACGTAGAAGAAGTGCGTCTGATCGAGGGGGAAGAAGTCCACCGCTCCGATCTGGGCATAACCACCGGTTTGCGAACCGACCTGCCAGCTCACCGGCCAGGCGTAAATGAATTCGGTGTCGAAGAACAGATACATGAAGTCGTTGCTCACATCGAGAATCATGCGCACTTCGAACCATTCGTCCTGTGTGTAGGCAAAGGGTATTTCTTCGGTGCCCACAGAGACGTAGCCCGTGGCATCGTTTTCGAAGTACACCTCGACGGCCCACTGTTCGCCGGGCGTCTGGCTGCGCTGCAGGTTGAAGTAGGCACCCGATTCGCCGGCTACGTACATGTTCCAGGTGAGGAGGAACATGCCGTCGGGCTGGTTGCCCAGGTCGAGGATGACGTCCTGGGGGCCGCCGTCGGGCGAGGTGCCCTCGATGGACAGGCTCTGGTTGCCCGAGGCGGCGTTGTCGGAGGTGACGATGCCGTCTTCCATGCCGCCTTCGTCGCCGCTCCAGGTGGTCCAGTGGTCGGCTTGCGGGCCGAGCACGCCGAGGGCGTAGCTTTCAAAGTCGTCCTGGATGAGTACCAACGGATCGCTGCAGGTGGGCTGCGCCGTAAGG